>JBIKII010000133.1:0-9269 GCA_044361705.1 Caulobacter sp. | reverse complement strand
CGGCGGACCGGGGTCCACTCCGCCTGGAAGCCCGCGACTCCGGGGTCTTTTCGTTGGCGCTTTCCCTTGACCCGCGCGCAAAATTCCGCTCGATAGCCCGGCCTTTGCTGCGGCGCCGTTGCGCGCTTGCGGCGTAAATCGAGCTACCGGAGAAAAATCATGCGCGTCTATTACGACCGCGACGCTGATCTGGCCCGCATCCTGGACCGCAAGATCGCCGTTGTTGGCTACGGCAGCCAGGGTCACGCGCACGTACTGAACCTTCGCGACTCCGGCGTGAAGAACATCGCCGTGGCCCTGCGCCCCGGCTCCGCCTCGGCCAAGAAGGCCGAGGGCGAAGGCATCAAGGTCATGACCGTGGCGGAAGCCGCCGCCTGGGCCGACCTCCTGATGATCCTGGCGCCGGACGAGCTGCAGCGCGGCATCTACGAGAACGAGATCGCGCCCAATATCCGCGACGGCGCCGCCCTGCTGTTCGCGCACGGCCTGAACGTCCACTTCGGCCTGATCGAGCCCAAGGCCAGCCTCGACGTGTTCATGGTCGCGCCCAAGGGCCCCGGCCATACCGTGCGCGGCGAGTACCTGAAGGGCGGCGGCGTGCCCTGCCTGATCGCCGTGCACCAGGACGCCACCGGCAACGCCATGGACCTCGGCCTGGCCTACGCCTCCGCCATCGGCGGCGGCCGCTCGGGCGTCATCGAGACCAACTTCCGCGAGGAATGCGAGACCGACCTGTTCGGCGAGCAGGCCGTGCTTTGCGGCGGCCTGGTCGAACTGATCCGCGCGGGCTTCGAAACCCTCGTCGAGGCCGGCTACGCGCCGGAGATGGCCTACTTCGAGTGCCTGCACGAGGTGAAGCTGATCGTGGACCTGATCTACGAAGGCGGCATCGCCAACATGAGCTACTCGATCAGCAACACCGCCGAATACGGCGCCTATGTCACCGGCCCGCGCATCGTGACGCCGGAGACCAAGGCGGAGATGAAGCGCGTGCTGACCGACATCCAGGAAGGCCGCTTCGTCCGCGACTTCATGGCCGAGAACATGGTGGGTCAGCCCAGCTTCAAGGCCATCCGCCGCCGCGCCGCCGAGCATCCCATCGAGGAGGTCGGCGCCCGTCTGCGCGGCATGATGCCCTGGATTACAAAGAATAAACTGGTGGACAAGGCCAAGAACTGAGCCAAATCCCTCCCTGGATTTCAGGGTCGGGGGTTCGTCCGTGCGTCTTCGTAGCGTTTTCACCGCCGGCATCGCCGCGGCGCTGTGCCTGATTTCGGGCGCGGCGCTCGCGGCTCCCGCGTCCCAGCCGACCGATGTCGACAGCATCACCGTTTTCGCCTCAACCGACGTGCGGCTGACGATCGCGTTGGGCGGCGATGTGACGCCGGAGCAGGTGGTGACCAGCGCACCTGTCGGCATTCGCTGCGGCGGCGCTTTGTTCCAGTACATGAACATCGAGAACCGCCAGTGCTGGCTGTGGGTGCGGCGCAACCAGCCGGTGATGCTCACCGCCCAGGGCAAGGGTGTGTTCGGACGCGACTGGACAGTGGCCTGGAGCGGTTGCGAGCCGGTGGCGGGTGGTCCTGCCTGCCGACTGACCCCGGCTGGAGAAACCGTCGTGGCGGCCGTGTTCAGCACGGGAACACAGTGATCGGCGCCTGACGCCTTGCGGACGGCCTCCCGGCGACCGACATTCGGCCATCGCCCTCCGGAGATCGCCATGAAGCCGCTGTTCCTCGCCGCCGCCCTCGCCCTGGCCGCCTCGCCTGTGCTCGCCGAGCCGGTGGCCTTCACGATCGACCCCACGCACACCCAGACGACCTTCGAGATCGACCGGTTCGGCTTCACCACCATCTTCGGCGCCTTCACCGCGTCGGAAGGCACGATCTGGATCGACGAGGCCGATCCCTCGAAGTCCCGGGTCGAGGCGTCGGTGACCACGGCCAGCCTCGCGGCGGGTGATCCGACCCGTGACGACCACCTCAAGGGCCCCCGCTGGCTGAACGCCGCCGCCAACCCGGTGATCACCTTCAAGTCGACCAAGGTCACCCCGACCGGCAAGGACACCGCCGACGTGGCCGGCGACTTCACCCTGAACGGCGTCACCAGGCCGGTCGTGTTCAAGGTCAAGCTCAACAAGCTCGCGGTCGCGCCGGGTTCGGGCAAACCGACCGCCGGCTTCACCATCACCGGCGAGGTCGACCGCACCGACTACGGCATCTCTGTCGCCGCCGGAGTGATCGGCAACAAGGTCAGCATTCGTATCGAGGCCCTCGCCGTCGCCCCGGCCAAATAGGCATGCGCCGCGTCGAGACCCTCTACCTGGCCGGACCCGAGGTCTGGTACCCGAACGTCGGCGCCCACTTCGGCCTGCGCCAACACCTGTGCGCCGAGTCCGGCTTCGAGATGCTGCTTCCCGACATGGAGGCGATGCGCGAGTTGGACCCGGGCGAGATCATGGCCCGCGAGATCTATGCCGAGCGCATCGCCCGGATGCGCCGGGCCGACGCCGGGATCATCAACCTGACGCCCTGGCGCGGCCCCACCGCCGACCCGGGCGCGGCCTTCGAGGCAGGGTTCATGTCGGGCCTCGGCAAGCCGGTCTTCGCCTGGATGAACATCCCGGCCGAGGAGGACGCCGAGTACCGCGACCGCATCGACGCCCATATGGGCGCCCAGCTGGACGAAGACGGCGTCTGGCGCGACGGACAGGGCGCCCTGATCGAGGACTTCGGCCTGCCGGAGACCACCATGCTCTGGGCCGAGGCCCGACGGCTGTTCGTGATTGTGACGCCCGACGTGATGAGCGACGTCACCGGGCTGCAGCTCTGCCTGCAGGCCTTGCGCGAGTACGTGGACGAGTAGGGGAAGGGCGCGCCTTAACTGGTCCCCGACCACTCCAGCGTCGCTGTCCCCCGCAGCACCGCTTCGGTCTCCGCCGAATGCTTGCCGCCCTCGCGGTCGTGGAGCACCAGCGCCGGCAAAAGCACCAGCGGCGCCTTGCCGGTCTTCACGGCCCGCACGATCACCCGCTTGGCCGGTGCGTCGGCGAAGGGCTGGATCGGACGGATTCGGAACGATCCCGCCTTGGGCGCCAGCTGGGCCAACAGGTCCGCCAGCCGGTCGGCGCGGTGGATGACGGTGATCGTCCCGCCCTCGCGCACGGCCTTGAGCAGGAAGCGCGTCCAGGCCTCCAGCCCGCCATCGGCCATCCAGGCCCCGGACTTCTCCGGCGCCGGGGCGCGTAGCTCGGCCGGGTCGTCGAAGAAGGGCGGGTTGGCCATGACGGCGTCGAAGACGGGCAGGGCGGTGGCGCGGAAGCCGGCCTGGACATCCCCCTCGACAATCCGTGCGCGCGGCTCCAGGCCGTTCAGGGTCACGTTTTCCCGCGCCAGCGCGGCGGCGTCCGGGTCACGCTCCAGCCCGGTGAACAACGCCTCCGGCCGGCGCACGGCCGCCGCCAGCAACGCCCCGCCGGCCCCGCAGCCGGCCTCCAGCACGCGCTCGCCCGCCTTGGCGTCACAGGCCGCCGCCAGCAGGGCCGCGTCCATGCCGGCGCGATAGCCGCGAGCCGGCTGGCGCAGCCGCACGCGGCCGTCCAGCAGTCCGTCCTCGGTGATGTCCGGCGCGCTCGACATGGCTGGCGACAACTCGGCCTTGTGCTTGTTCCCGCCGTGACCTATCCCGCCCATGAGGACTCCCGCAACGGCGCAGGGCCATTCGCGGAGTCGGAGGGAGCGCATGACCTTGGACGCAGTTCGCGCGGCCGTGGCCCGTCCGAAGGGATCCGTCGAGGCGCTGACGCATCTGGCGGCCGAGGATATCGCCGAGGTCAACGCGATCATCGTCGCGCGCATGCATAGCCCGGTGGCGGTCATCCCGCTGCTCGCCGATCATCTGATCAATGCCGGCGGCAAGCGGCTGCGCCCGCTGCTGACCGTGGCCAGCGCCCGGCTGGCCGGGGCCCGCGACGACGCCTGCCTCAAGCTGGCCGCCGCCGTCGAGTTCATCCACACCGCCACCCTGCTGCACGACGACGTTGTCGACTCCTCGCAGCTGCGCCGGGGCAAGGTCGCCGCCCACCTGATCTGGGGCGCGCCGTCGAGCGTGCTGGTCGGTGACTTCCTGTTCGCCAAGGCCTTCGAGCTGATGGTCGAGGCCGGCTCGATGAAGGCGCTCGACATCCTGGCCAAGGCCGCCGGCGTCATCGCCGAGGGCGAGGTGCTGCAGCTGACACGCGCGCACGACCTGAACCTGTCCCAGGACGTCTATCTGCAGATCATCGGCGCCAAGACCGCCGAGCTGTTTGCCGCCGCCGCCGAGGCCGGGGCGGTCAGCGCCGGCGCGCCTGAGGCGCAGATCGCCGCCATGCGCGACTACGCCATGAACCTGGGCCTGGCCTTCCAGCTGGCCGATGACGCCCTCGACTACGGCGGTTCCACCGAGACCCTGGGAAAGAACGCCGGCGACGACTTCCGGGAGGGCAAGGCGACCCTGCCGCTGCTGCTGGCCATCGCCCGCACCGGCCCGGCCGAGACTGCCTTCTGGGAGCGCACCATCGGCCGCCGGGAGCAGACGGACGCCGATCTCGACCGGGCGATCGGCCTGATCCGCGACACGGGCGCCCTGGAGGCGACCCTGGACCAGGCCGCCGACTTCGCCGCCAAGGCCAAGCAGGCCCTGGCGCCCATGACCGCCAACAGCTGGCGCGTGGCGCTGGAAGATCTCGCTGACTTCGCTGTCAGCCGGCGGACGTGACCGGGACCGCCCGCCGGGATTCGCCGCGGCTATCCACCCGCTCCGATTGCTTTGCGGCGGCATGACCGAACGGATTCTCGTCATCAAGCTGTCGGCGCTGGGCGACTTCATCCAGGCGACCGGACCGATGAGGGCCATCCGGGCTGCCCATCCGGAAGCGCAGATCACGCTGCTGACCACCGGCCCCTATGTCGGCATGGCCAAGGCGACCGGCTGGTTCGACGCGGTCTGGAGCGACGGCCGACCGGACTGGAGCGACCTTCCGGCCGTGGCGCGCCTGATCGGCCGGCTGCGCGGCGGCCGGTTCGACCGGGTCTACGACCTGCAGACCCAGAGCCGGACCGTCCGCTATTTCCAGCTGCTCTGGCCGCGCCGGCCGCTGTGGTCGGGCAACGCGCCAGGCGCGGCGTTCCGCTATGCGGGCGAGGCGCGGGACCGGCTGCACATCCAGGACAGCCAGCGCGAGCAGCTGCGGATCGCCGGCATCGCTGACGTCGGGCCGCCGGACATCGGCTGGATGACCGGCGATGCGGGCAAGTTCGGCCTGCCTGCGTCGTACGCCCTGCTGGCGCCCGGCGGCGCGCCGCACCGGCCGGCCAAGCGCTGGCCCGCCGAGCGGTTCGGCGCCCTTGCGGCGGCGCTGCTGGCTCAGGGGATCACACCGGCCGTGCTGGGCCACGGCGAGGAAGAGGCGGCGCTGGCGGCGACGATTCTGGCCGCCGCGCCGGGGGCTGTCAGCCTGGTGGGGCGGACGTCCTTCGGCGATATCGCCGACCTCGCCCGTGGCGCGGCGCTGGCGGTCGGCAACGACACCGGGCCGATGCATATCGCCGTGGCGGCGGGCGCGCCGGCGGTTGTGCTCTTCTCGGCCGACAGCAACCCCGACCTCAGCGCCCCGCGCCCGATCGGGCCGGAGCAGCCGGTGACCATCCTGCGGGAAATGGACCTTGGCGATCTGGCCGTGGGGCCCGTTGTTGAAGCCGCACTGGCGCTCAAAAGCCGGTAAACAGCCGGTCCAGCGCGCGGCGGATCTCGTCCTCATGCGAGGCAAGGCTC
Organism: Caulobacter sp.; assembly: GCA_044361705.1. Classification (GTDB taxonomy): domain Bacteria; phylum Pseudomonadota; class Alphaproteobacteria; order Caulobacterales; family Caulobacteraceae; genus Caulobacter. Next base: position 3,455 of record JBIKII010000133.1, on the reverse strand, counting down.
TCCACGGTTCGCCCCACCATGCTCCTCGGCAGATGCGCCAGCTCAGACACCATGATGACGTGCCGAGCGTCACGAACGCTGACCTGAACTTCGATCTCTTCAACGCCTTCAGCGTCGGCCAGAATCCGGATCGGAGCGACGACGGTCGTCTGCATCGACAGGTGGTGAGACTGAAGTACGACCATGAACGGCACGGTCGGCTGCCGCCTCGCCTCCGGATTGGCGACGACATCGAACTGCCGGTTCACCAGCGTCGCCACGCTTCGCCGAAGCAGCCTTCACGTTCGATCCTGTCCCCGCGCGCACGGATCGCCTCGGCGTTCTCCTCCGCCCAGCGGCGCGCCCGCGCCTCCGCCCCGGCGGGGTCCAGCTTCTGCAGTTTCAGGCGCAGGTCGCGCTCGCTCAGGCCCTCGACGGGCAGCCCGATGCGCGCCGCGTTTTCCAGCAGTTCCGGGTCGATGCCGGGCGAGGGCGGCTCGGGCAGGTCCATGGCGAAACGCTACACTCGCGAGAACAAATCAGCAACTACAAGCGCAGCGCGTGCGTCGCGCCTGGCACGCTATCCGTCCGCGCGAACCCCATCGCCTCCCAGAACGGCGCCGCCGCGTCGGAGGCCGCGGCGTTGAGGGTGAGCATCGGCGCGGCCTGGAAACCCTGCTGCATCATGGCTCCGGCCAGTCTGCGTCCGACGCCGAAGCGGCGGAACATCGGCAGCACATAGAGCCGCCGCATCCGCATGGCCGGCTCCCCCGCGCCGGTCTCGACCGTCACGCCGCCGACGCCGGCCAGATCGCCGTCCACCAGCGCCGCGAACAGCGCACCGGGATCGTCGAACCGCTGTTCGCCGCCGGCCCACTGCGCCGCCAGCATCGCCATGTTGCGCACGCCCTCGGAGGCCGCCGCCTCGAGGATTACGTCGAATCCATCCGGCAGGGTCTCGACAACGCGGGTGATCACGACCACGTCTTGGCTCATGCCGGAATGATCCCGGCGGCTCGGGAGACGACCATGATCCGCCTGATCCTCAACATCCTGTGGTTCATCCTCGGCGGCTGGATCAGCGGCCTGCTGTGGCTGCTCGGCGGCCTGCTGCTGGCCGTCACCATCGTCGGCCTGCCGTACACCGGCGCGGCCTGGCGTATCGCGGGCTTCGCCTTCTGGCCGTTCGGCAAGGAGATCGTCTCGCGCGAGATCGTCACCGGCCAGAGCGACATCGGCACGGGCCCGCTGGGCTTCGTGCTGAACGTGATCTGGTTCCTGCTGGGCGGCTGGTACATCGCCCTGTCCCACCTGCTGATCGCCGTCGCCGAAGCCATCACCATCATCGGCATTCCCTTCGCGATCAAGGACCTGCAGCTGGCCTTCATCGCCCTGGCGCCCATCGGCAAGGTGGTGGTGGAGAAGCGCTAGAGGTCACCGCGGCGGCGGCAGGTCGTCGCGCTCTTCCAGCAGCACCTTCAGGTAGGTCTCGCGCCGGTTCAGGAAGCCGCGCGTGATCTGGTAGTGCTCGGTGTCCTCGTACGCCACCCGCTCCAGTCCCTGTTCGGAGGCCTGGTAGATCCAGGCGTCGGGGTAGCCCAGGATGATCGGCGAATGGGTGGCGATGATCAGCTGTGAGCGGGCCAGCACCAGGTCGTGCAGCTTGGCCAGGAACGACAGCTGGCGGTTGGGCGACAGCGCCGCCTCCGGCTCGTCCATGATGTAGAGGCCGTCGCCCATCAGCCGGTTCTCGAACAGCGAGAAGAAGGCCTCGCCGTGCGACTGCTCGTGAAACGACTTGCCGTCGTACCGCTTGCCGCCGGTCTGCTCGAGGTAGGTGGCGACGTTGAAGAAGCTCTCGGCCCGCAGGAAGAAGCCGTCATGGGGGCGCGGCTTCCGGGCATCCCGGATCGGCCGGATGTGGCGGTGCAGGACCGAGTGGCTGTCGTGCGTCGCGAAGCGGTGATCGCGTGAGCCGCCCTCCGGATTGAAGCCCCAGGCGATGGCCAGCGCCTCGATCAGCGTCGACTTTCCCGAGCCGTTTTCGCCGACGATGAAGGTGACGCGCGGGTGGAACTTCAGGCTGCGGCTCTCGCGGACGACCGCCAGGTTGAACGGATAGGCGTCATCTTCCCAGTCGTCGTCGCGGACGAACTCAGCGGCGATCCAGTAGGGGTCGATCAGGCCGGTCATGATGCGACCATGACGCGCGTTCCCGATCTGTTCAAGTCTCCGGCGGCCCAGCGGCCATGGCCTGCTGCAGCAGCGCGAACCAGCGCTCGGCGTCCCGCGCGGCGGCCTGGAAGGCGACATTGCCGGGTGATACGCCGCCGCCCGGCCAGTCGAAGAACCGCACGCTCCAGACCGGGCGCTCCGGATCGTCGACGGTGATGCGCAGGTCCAGGGTGTTGATGCGGACGACGTCGCCCTTGCCGCCGGACGGCGCCGCCGGCGGGACCGCGTCCTCGCGTCCGATACGGCGGATCACCGTCCCGTCGCGAAGGCCCTCGACCGCCAGGATGGCGGCGACCGGCCAGGCGGCGTCATCCTGCGCCGTCCCCGTCACCACCTCGCCGCGCTGCGGCGACAGGCCAAGCGCGCTCTGGTCCCAGGACGAGACGAACAGCTGCTCCGGCCTGTGGCGGGCCGACAGGCGGTCCTGCACGACGCGCAGCTTCGCCGCCTGCTGACGATCCCGGCGCGCCGAGCCGATGATCAGGCCGATGATGATGGCGAGCAGCGTGCCGCCGATCATGAACATCATGAAGTCGTTCCCGTTCGGACTGGCCGGATGTGAAGAGCCCTGAGGCCTTGATGGAATTGGAGCTCCCGGGGGCGCCCTGGTCAAGCATCGCGGCGTATAGGCGGCGCATCTCTCTCCACCGCCCTGCGGGCGATCCCCCTCCCGCAAGCGGGGGAGGAACGGCCAGGCACAGCAAGGCCGGCCGTCAGGACATCAGAACGCCGTGCGCCGCGAAGCCTAGGGGTTGGGCAAGCCGGCGCGGTCAAAGGCGCCGTCTTCGACCAGATGGTTGAGGACCCAGGCCCGGCGATCAGGCCTGGCCAGACTGTCGAGATCACGTCCTCCCGTCTCGATGGAGATCAGGTCGCCGAGGTCGTTGTAGATGCGGAACGGGTTCGGCAGGTCATCATCAACCGCAACCAGTCTGGCCCAGACGGCATAGCCGCAGTCGATCAGGTCCATCTCGGACAGAACGCCCTGGAGGTAGTTCTTCAGGAAATGCCGTTCGATCCAGCGGAAGAGCACCTGCCGGTCTTCCAGATCGAGCCCCATGCCCTTGGCGACCTTCGGCAGCAACGTTGCGGCCTTCTGCCACTCGGTCTTGTCCAGGCCGGCAAGTTCCACGGTGTCCGGGTCGAGATGCCCGAGCGCCATCAGGTCCACGGCCCAGCCCGATGCGTGTTCCACATCGACCTTTTGGATGAGTGCGTCGATCGCAATGTCGGTGGTGCTT
>JBIKII010000353.1:0-3809 GCA_044361705.1 Caulobacter sp. | reverse complement strand
GGCAACAACCTCAGACGGGCCTTCAAACCCACACGCAAATGGTGATTGAAATTCTGAATTTGATTTTGAAATTTTGAATTTAATTTTCAAATTTTGAAATTCATTTTTTTAAAAATTCAAAAATTTGCAGCATGACCCCGATTCTTTCAGATTTCTCTCTAGGTGCAAATATCTAGGTAGCTCTCAGTGGCCACAGGTGGCTACACAGGCTGTTTGTAGGGACTTTTTGTGTTCTGGGTCATCTCGGTTGCTGTGCGTTCAACGTGGGGCAAAACAGTTTTTGGGAAAACGTGAGAATGAATCTATTGGGCCAGATAACGCATTTGGTAAAACAATAATGAACCCAGAATTGGTGTGGAATTGTGGCTGCTTCTTTCATTGATGATGTGAACAGTGGTGATGAACGCATGGCTTTAGAAGCGTTGCGGGCACACCTTGCTGACACCTTGTTGGTTGCACCACCACAGGCTGTTGCACCTTTGGCTGCCAGGTTGCAGATGGTTCTGGCCAAGCTGACAGCACTTGATACTGGTGTGGAAGGATCAAAGATTGATGAGCTTGCAGCAGCACGAGTTGCTAGGCGTGCAGGTGCCACAGATTCTGCATCTGCCAGCAGGCGTTCACAGCCACGACGCAGCAAGGGAAGCAATAGAACTGGCTGACAGTGTTGGGATGCACTTGGATGAATCGCAGCAGTTCACTTTGAAACATGCGCTGGCGGAGCGTGATGATTTCACTTGGTCTGCGTTTGAAGTTTGTGATGTGCAGCCAAGGCAGAATGGTAAGGGTGAAACAATCCAAGCTAGGGAGCTGGCTGGCCTGTTTATCTTTGGGGAGCAGCTGATCATTCACACTGCGCACGAGTTGCCCACTGCCATGGAAGCGTTCAGGCGGATGTGTAGTCTGATCGATTCAAGTAAAGAGTTGTCATCCAAGGTTGCGCAGATACGTTTGGGTAATGGTGATCAGACTATTGAACTGAAGTCTGGTGCAAGGTTGAAGTACAAGGCTAGGACTGGTGGGTCTGGTCGTGGGTTTGCTGGTGCCAGTCTGATTGTGTTTGATGAGGCTTACAATTTGCAGGCTGAACACCTTGCAGCTTTGATGCCGACGTTGAGTACGCATCCAAACCCACAGGTTTGGTATGCAAGCAGTGCAGGTCTTAGCACTTCTAGTGCGTTGTGGAAGATCCGTAGGCGTGCCCTTGGTGGTGACGCTGGGCGCCTTGCCTACATGGAGCACACTGCTGAGCAGGTTGCTTTGGATGAGAAGGGCAACTGCATCAGCCAGCGCCTTGATGTGAATGATCGCAACCTGGTTGCGTTGGCTAACCCTGCTTATGGCACACGGATCAGACCTGACTTTGTTGAGGCTGAACATGATGCTATGGGTGATGACAAGTTTGCTCGTGAGCGTCTTGGTGTGTGGGACTCTGAACCTGATGCGTTGCGCTACAAGGATGTGAAGATCCCTGATTTCAAATGGGCACAAACCCTGACCAGCACACCACCAGAGTTGGGTGAGAATGAAATCACAATCAGTTTTGATGTGACGTTTGGCAACCAGTTTGCTTCTATTGCTATTGCTGCTGGTTCGATTGCTGCACCTTATGTGGAAGTGATTGAACATCGTGAGGGTTTGGGCTGGTTGCCTGCAAGGCTTGTTGCTTTGGTGGAGCGTTGGAAACCTACTGCTGTTGGTTGCAATGGTGCTGGGCCTGCTGGCGCTGCTGTTGGTCCAGTGCTCGCAGCGTTCAGGGATGCTGGGATCAGCGCAGATTTGTTGCATCAGGTGAACATGCCTGATTACAAGCAGGCGTGTGGTGGGTTCTTTTCTGATGTGATTGAAGGCAGGCTTTCAAGGCCAGCTAACCAGGGCCCGTTGGATGTTGCTGCGGCTGATGCTGCGGAACGCCAGCTGGGTGATGCGTGGGTTTGGGATCTGCGTTCTTCTGTTGTGCCTATCTCACCACTTGTTGCTGTGACCATTGCACGTTGTTTGTTACCTGTTGGTGCTGTTGCAGTGCCACAGGTTTTTGCTTATTAAGAAAGGGCGGTGCCAATGTTCAAAGATACCCTTGCTACCGTTCTTGAGATCGCTGGGATTATGGCTGTTTGTGTTGCAGTGTTTTTGGTGTCACCAATTCTTGCCCTTGGTGTTGCTGGCGTGTGTTTGTTCGTTGTGGGCTTTCTGATTGACGGTGCCTGATGGGTTTCTTTAAACGTGAGCAGCGTGCGATCACACCGGATTCGATTATCGCTGCGGTGAATCAGATGCGCATGCGGACTGGTGCGCCAATCGTTGACGCTAATAGTGCGATGCGTTTGGCTGCAGTGTGGGCGTGCGTGCGGTTGTTGGCGGGTGTGGGTTCGACGTTGCCGTTGGATCAGTACCGTGATGGCCCTGGTGGGCGCACACAGTTGCCGGCAAGTTCGCTGTTCCGTGCGCCAGCACCAAACGTCAACATCACCACATGGCTGTACCAGCTGTGGTCATCACTGCTACTTGATGGCAACGCTTACGGCTTGGTTACTGAAACTGGTGTTAACGGGTTCCCTGTCACAGTCGAGATCCTCGACCCGGCCACCGTCCAGTGGCGGCATGTTGATGGCGAGTGGACCACACAGATTAACGAGAAGCGGATTAACCGTTGGCCTAACGGGCCTTTGTGGCACATGCCAATGTTTGTGATGCCTGGTATGCCAATGGGGTTGAGCCCGATCAGCAGCGCCAAGCAGGCTATCGGTTCTGGTATTAGCGCTGAGCAGTTCGGTGCGCAGTTCTTCAACAGTGGTGGCAACCCTAACGCCATCATCTACTCCGACAGTGAGTTGACTCCTGAGCAGGCGCAAGGCATCAAGGGTGCGTTCATCAACGCAACGCAGGGTAATCGTGAACCGGCAATTATGGGTTCAGGTTTGAAGTATGAGCGTGTGCAGATCAGCCCTGACGAGTCACAATTTTTGGATTCGCAACGGTTCACGGTCGAGCAGATCGCACGCATCTACGGCATACCGCCGGAGCTTGTCGGTGCCGCCACATCTGGTAGCTCGGTTACTTATGCGAACCGTGAGCAGCGTGCGGCGGACTGGTTGTCCTTTGGTCTGATGCCGTACCTGATCCCGATTGAGGATGCGCTTTCAACGCTGGTGCCAAGGGCGCAGCGTGTGAAGTTTAATGTTGACGGGCTGTTGCGCTCCGATCTCAGTACGAGATATGCGGCGCATGCTGTTGGTATCGGTTCTGGTTTCCTCACAGTTGACGAGGCCAGAGCGTATGAGGATCTTCCACCGTTGGTCACACCTGATCCTGTGCTTGCACCTGATCAGGTCATTGCCTGATGGCAACGATTGATGACATCGACTTAACCCCGAATGATGGGATGGTTGAAGAGGCTGAGCGTGGCCTTGCTTGGCGTGCAGAGTTCAACCGTGGTGGCACTGCAGTTGGTGTTGCTCGAGCTCGTGATATTTCCAACCGTGTGCGCTTGTCTCCTGACACTGTGCAGCGTATGGCCAGCTTCTTTGCACGGCATGAGGTTGATAAGCAAGGGCAAGGTTTTGAGGCTGGTGAAGAGGGTTACCCTTCTGCTGGTCGTATTGCGTGGGCGCTATGGGGCGGCGACCCTGGACAGAGCTGGGCTAACGCTCGGCTCTCTGAGATTGCAGCGCTGGAAGCTGATAGGAGCACACGAATGATTGATCTGGAAATGTATCCGTTGAGCCCACGCCAGAAGGCGCAGTACGAAAGTACTGAGTCGATTGTTGAGGTGTTCGGCCAGTACGATCAGACTGCTGGTGCTGATGGCT
>JBIKII010000007.1:0-45415 GCA_044361705.1 Caulobacter sp. | reverse complement strand
TGGCCGGCGTGCCCTCGATCATGCGCGGCATGCTCGAGGACGTCGGGCCCCGGCTGAAGGGCGGGGCGGTGACGATCTCGCGCACGGTGCGCGTCGACGGCTCGGGCGAGGGCGTCATCGCCGCGCCCCTGGCCGCGGTCGCCAAGGCCCATCCGACCCTGTCGCTGGGCAGCTATCCGTTCTTCTCCAATGAGGGCTACGGCTCCAACCTGGTGGTGCGAGGGCGGGACGCTGACGAACTGGCCGCCACTCTGGTCGAACTGGAGGCGGCTCTACGCGAGGCGGGGATTGCGAACGTGACGCACCTTGACACCGTGTGATGCGAGGGCTTCACAGTGGACAACCTCTGATTTCGGCCCCCTGAAAGGAAGCCGCATGCGTAGCGTTGCTCTCTCCCTCGTCCTCGCCGCCGGTCTGGCGATGTCCGCTCCTGCGCTCGCCGCGAGCGACGCCCCCGCCTCCGCCCCCGCCGCGCCGGCGGCCAAGCCGGCCAAGCCCGCGAAGCTGGCCAAGGATGATCCCAATCGTATGGTCTGCACCCGCGAGCACGTGGTGGGCAGCAACCGGCCGGAGAAGGTCTGCCTGACCGTCGGCGAACGGGAGCGCCTGAAGGACGCAGCCTCGCGCTCCGTGGACGAGACCCGCCGGAAGGGCGCGCAGACCCCGGGCCCGGTTTTCGGGGAGTAGCGCGTCGGCAGACGCCGGCGCGTTGCGACGGGTCGGCGTCTGTTTCCAATTCGCCGCGAAACCCGATAAGCCGGACCGGCCTGGGGACGTGGCGGAATGGTAGACGCAGCGGACTTAAAATCCGCATCCGCAAGGAGTGTGGGTTCGAGTCCCACCGTCCCTACCAGCGCGCCGCCGCACAGGCGCGGCGGAGTCAGTTGCGCGCGTAGAACGCGCTCTTGGCCACGCCCAGAAGGTGGCGGCGCTCGTCGAGCCCGTTGGTCCCGCCGTTGATGATCCGGGTCACGCCGCCGACGTCATCGTGATCGGCGGCGGCATTGATGTCCCTCATCTTCCAGAAGGCCACCGCGATGCGGGCGGCGATGTCCGGTTCGGCGGCGCGATCCGGCTCGACCACCAGATCGACGCCCTTGACTGCGATGCGGTCGGACATCGCCTTGTAGTTCGCCCGGCCGGTCAGCTGGATGAAGCCGCGGCCCCGGTACCGGTAGCCGTCGCCCGCCTCGGTGTTCCCCAGCGACTGCCGGTTGCCGTAGATGTGTTCGGCGAAGGCTTCGCCGGTCTTGTCCTTGGCGAGCACTTCCGCCGCGGCTTCTGCGGAGGCGAACTTCGACGGAAAGAGCAGGGCCGCCCGGTCGGGCTTGTAGGCGAAGCTCTCGGTCATCCGCGCGAAGCGGGCGCACTCATGGGCGAGCTGGGCGACGAAGTGGGACACCCGCAGCGGCGTGTTGAGGTCGGCGCCACGCCGGTTGGCTTCCAGCGCCGAGGCATAGGCCCCCAGGGCCTCGCCCGAGACCCGGCTGCTGGACAGGCGGCGCAGGCGCGTGGCGGTGATGGTCGACAGGGCGTCCAGCTCGGCCGCCGTCGGCGCCCGGGTGATCATCGGCCGCGGCGACGGCGTCGCGTTGGCCAGTATCTGATCCAGATAGCCGGCCTCCGCCCTGCGGATCGTTGTCAGGCGGGTGACCGGCGCCGGCATCGACCTATCCGAACACGTAGGTGAAGCCGGACGGACCGGCGTCGACCGAGATCGACTGCACCGTCTCGCCGCCCATCTGGCGGTTCAGCAGCTCGACGGACATTTCCGGCAGCATGGTGTTGGTCAGGATGGCGTCGATGACCCGCCCGCCGGACGCCACCTCGTTGCAGCGCGAGACGATCAGGTCGACCACCGCGTCCGTGAAGCTGAAGACCATGCCGTGGTTCTCCGCGACCCGCTTCTTGATGCGGTTCATCTGCAGCCGCACGATCCCCTGCAGCATGGCTGGCGACAGCGGGTAGTAGGGCAGCACGACGAGCCGCCCGAGCAGGGCCGGCGGGAAGACCTTCAGCAGTTCGGGCCGCAGCGTCTGGGCCAGCACCTCCGGATCGGGCTTCATCTCCTCGTCTTCAGAGAGGCTGGTGATCAGGTCGGTGCCGACGTTGGAGGTCAGCAGGATCAGGGTGTTCTTGAAGTCGATGTGACGACCTTCACTGTCGTCCATGTAGCCCTTGTCGAAGACCTGGAAGAACATCTCGTGGACGTCCGGGTGGGCCTTCTCGACCTCGTCCAGCAGTACGACGCTGTAGGGTCGCCGGCGAACGGCCTCGGTCAGCACGCCGCCCTGGCCGTAGCCGACGTACCCGGCCGGCGCGCCCTTGAGCGTCGAAACCGTGTGGGCCTCCTGGAACTCGCTCATGTTGATGACGATCAGGCTGTCGTCGCCGGAGTAGAGCAGCTCGGACAGCGCGTGCGCCGTCTCCGTTTTGCCCACGCCCGAGGGGCCGCACAGCATGAAGACGCCGACCGGCTTGTTGGGGTTGTCCAGGCGGGCCCGGCTGGTCTGGATCCGCTTGGCCAGCGCGTCCATCGAGTGGTCCTGGCCGACCACGCGGGTCTTCAGGTGTTCAGCGATGGCCAGCACCGAGGCGATCTCGTCCTTGACCATCCGGCCGACCGGGATGCCCGTCCAGTCGCCAACCACGGCCGCGACCGCGTTGGCGTCGACTTCGGCGAAGACCATCGGCTGGTCCCCGGCCGTGGCGGCCTGGGCGTCCAGCGCGGCCTGCAGGCCGGCCTGGTCGGCGCCGGGGTCGCCGGCCAGCGCGGCGCGGGCCTCGATCACCGCGGTCAGGGCCGCCTTCTCGGCCGCCCACTGGGCGTCGACCACCTCAAGCGCCGCCCGGGCCTCGACCATCTTGGCGTCGAGGTCGTCGATCCTCGAGGCCGGGCCGTAGCGGCCGTCAGCCTCGCGTTTGGCGATCTCCAGTTCCGTCTCCAGGAGTTCGACCCGGCGGCGGGCGTTCTCGACGGGCGCCGGCGTGGCGTGCTGCGAAACGGCGACGCGGGCGCAGGCGGTGTCGAGCAGGCTGACCGCCTTGTCCGGCAGCTGGCGGGCCGGGACGTAGCGCTGCGACAGCTTCACCGCCGCTTCGACCGCTTCGTCCAGCACGACGACGCCGTGGTGCTTCTCCATCATCGGCGCGACCGAGCGGATCATGGCCACGGCGTTGTCCGTCTCGGGCTCGCCGACGTTGACGGTCTGGAAGCGGCGGGTGAGCGCAGGGTCCTTCTCGAAGTACTGGCGGTACTCGGCCCAGGTCGTGGCGGCGATGGTCCGCAACCGCCCGCGCGCCAGCGCTGGCTTGAGCAGGTTGGCCGCGTCGCCGGTGCCGGCCTGGCCGCCCGCGCCGATCAGGGTGTGGGCCTCGTCGATGAACAGGATGACGGGGGTCGGGGAGGACTCCACCTCGTCGATCACCTGCCGCAGACGCTTCTCGAACTCGCCCTTCACGCTGGCGCCGGCCTGCAGCAGGCCGATGTCGAGCGAGCGCAGCGTCACGTCCTTAAGGCTGGGCGGGACATCGCCGTCGACGATGCGGCGGGCGAAGCCCTCGACCACGGCGGTTTTGCCTACGCCGGCCTCGCCGGTGAGGATCGGGTTGTTCTGGCGACGGCGCAGCAGGATGTCGACGACCTGCCGGATCTCGGCGTCACGGCCGACGATGCGGTCGATCTCGCCGTTGCGGGCCTTCTCGGTCAGGTCGATCGAGAAGCGGGCCAGGGCCTCGCCGGACGCAGCCGCACCGGTCGCCGAACCATCGTCGGCGCCGGCCTGGGGCAGGGCGCCGCCGGCGGTGTCCGCGGCCGCCTCGGTCGAGGCGGCCACGATCTGGTCGAAGCTGTCCCCCAGCTTGCCGACCTCGACCTTGCGCCATTCGGCGGACATGGCGACCAGGGCGTTGCGCAGCGTGGGCGTCTTCAGCGCCGCGTACAGCAGGTGGCCGGAGCGGACCTTGCTGGCTCCGAACTGCAGCGAGGCGTAGAGCCAGCCCTTCTCGGCGGCTTCCTCGACGGTCGGGGAGAAGTCGGACACCGCGGTCGCGCCGCGCGGCAGGCTGTCGAGCGAGGCCACCACGTCCCGGGCCAGCGCTGCGTCGTCGATGCGGAAGTGACTGCGGATCTGGGCAAGGTCGCCGCCGGAGTCCTGCAGCAGGACATGGATCCAGTGCGCCAGCTCCACATAGGGATTGCCGCGCATCCGGCAGAAGCCCGTCGCCGTTTCCAGCGCCTTGAGGCACGTCGGATTGAGCCGCCCGAAGAGCGCCCCCCTGCTGATTTCCGCCACGCTATTTCCCCCTGTCCATCGGTCTGTCGTCAGGTCGTCTGTAGTGGTCGGGCGGGTCGCCGCAGCCGGGCGTCCGCCCGCAGGCCCTCGCCTCCGCGGGGACTGAGCCAGCTGGACCACCCCAGCCGCCCGCCGCCGCCCAGCGTCGCCGGTCGGGCGTCCGCCGCGTCGAGTTCGAGTTCCAGTTCCCAGGTCACATGCCCGGGGCAGAAGGCGTTGATGGCTTCCGCCGCCAGCACGAAGCGCTCGCCCGACGGGATCAGCGCGTCATAGGCCGCGGGATCGGCCGCCCGGACCGTCAGCCTGACCGTGTCGTCGGCGACTCTGACCCGGCGTCCGAGGACCGCGCCCCGGCCCAGTTCGGCGGCGCCATATCCGCCCCCGAGCCGGCTCTGGTCCTGCGGATCGACGTCTTCCCAGCGCCCGATGAACTCGCGCACCCGGACCGGCAGGCCAAGCACATGGGAGACCCCGTCCTGCAGTACCGCCGCGCTGCGACGGCTGGCGAACAGGCCGGCGTAATGACGGCGCATGTCGTTGGTGAACGCCTGCCGCGTGTCGCTGCCGTCGACGGCGCCGGACAGGGCGTCCAGGTAGTTGGCGAACCGGTCGTCGCCGGGACGATCGGCCTGGGCTGCAGGCTGGCTGTCGGCCCAGGCGCGATAGAAGAACTGCAGCATCCGGTTGCTGATCAGGTCGAGGAAGTCCCCGAACGGCGAGGACCTGGAGAACCGGCGCTCGTAGGCGGCGTACTCGGTCAGATGGATCGGTAGAGGGCCCATCGGCCCGGTGAGCCCCAGGAAGTGGCCGCGAACGCGATAGCCGCCGCGGGCCGTGGGCTCGAGCCCTTCCAGCGTGGCGGCGGGGAAATCCATGGTCGGCGCGTGGGCGACGCGAAGCACGTCGTCGGTCGGCTGGCGCGCCCGTCCGATCCGCGGCAGACGCCGGGCGCGCGCTTCCGCCCCCCGGGCCAGCGCGAAGAACCCGAACCTGCGGATGCTCGCGGCGGCCGTCTGGAGGAAGCTCAGATGGTCGGTCGCTGGCTCAGTCTCGGCGGCCAATGGGCGAACTCTCCCTGTTCAGGGCTTTCGAAGCGGGTTTCCACGAAGCTGTTGACCGAGGCGAACTCCGACAGGAACCGGTCGAGGATCGCCGAGAAGAGGAACATGCGGCTGTTCTCGAACGCCGCGTCGTCGAGGCGCAGGCGGAGGGTCAGCCCGCGCACGAACGCATGCCGGTCCGCGCCGGAGAGCCGCCGCGTCACCGGGCTGGCGGTCAGGCCCAGCACGCCGTCCAGCTGGCGGCGCATCGCCGGGTCGTCGGACCGGGCGTAAAGGGCCAGGTGGTCGCGCAGGCTGGCGGCGTTCTGCGTCGGATCGCCGCCGGTCAGCGCAGTGTAGTTGGGCGTCAGGTGGGCGATCACCCGCCAGGCGGCGTCGGACAGGCCCATCGGCGGTCGGGGGCGGGACGGGGCGCGGACGAAGGCCGCGTCCGACACCGGGGCGTCCGCAACCGTCAGGGCGCCGCCGCGCCCGCCGAGCTGCAGCAGCTCCGGCAGTTCGCGGTTGGTGACCAGCGCCCGGATCGCCAGCTCGCGGACCTGTCCAAGGCGGTTGGGGTCGCCGGGGCAGGTCAGGCTGATCCAGGCCTCGCTGCCGAGGTACTCGTTGCGGCCGCGAAGCCTCTGCTCCTTGGTCGACATCCGGCGCAGGCGCAGTCGGCTGGCGTAGAACAGGGCCTGGCGGTCATAGAGCAGGCTGCCGAAGGCGTAGAGCGGCGCCACCGGCCGCGTCTGGCCACGATCATCGTGGGCCACGACGTCGAGCAGGCGGTAGACCTCGTAGTCGAGGGGGCGGGTCCGGTCCGGCATGACCTGGTATTCATGCTGGTGGGCGCTGACCGGCGTGCGGCCCAGCTGCATCTCGAACAGGTTTGCCGCCGGGGTGCAGAACAGCCGCAGGGCGTCAGCAGTGACCGAACCGACCAGCGGCGTGGCGCTGCGCGAGAACAGCAGCACCACCTCGCAGCGGCGGTCGCAGCCGGCCATCGCCCGACGCAGGCCCGACAGCTGCACGAACATGAAGCGTTCGGGACAGGCGAAGTACTCGGTCAGCAACCGGTAGCCCCGGAACGATCGGCCGTCCGACGGCAGCACCGCGCAGTCGGCGTCGAAACCATAGGGCTGGGGCGGGGGCAGGCGGGTCGCGCCGGAGCCTTCGCCGACCACCGCAAGCGTATCGCCCAGCATCTGGCGGTAGAGCTCTCCCGGGATGGTCTCCGGGCCGTGGAGATACAGTGGCAAGGCGTCGAACGGCAGGTCGCCCAGCGCGGCTTCGCCGGTCGCCTCGAAGACGATCTTCAGCGCCGCGTCGGCCCGGACGCCGGCCCGCGCCGCATAGGCGGCCGCGGCGGCGCGGCTCGGCAGATACTCGGCTTGGGCGATACGGACCGGCCACAGCTCGACGTCCTGGCTGGTGCGGAAGCGGCAAGGGGTCTCATGCCCGGGCGCGGCCGCCGACACCTCGGTATGGCGCGCCACCCGGGGGCCGGCGACCAGTCCGGGATCGGCGCCGTTCGGGCTGAAGGCCACGACGCCGATCGAGGGCGTCGGGGCGACATAGCTGGGCTGGATCGCGCTCAGCAGTTGCTGGGTGAACTCGGGAAACTGGTCCTCCAGCTTCAGCTGGACCCGGGCGGACAGGAAGGCGACGCCCTCGAGCAGGCGTTCGACGTAAGGGTCCGGCTCATCGGGGAACTTGGGGCCCAGCCGGCCGGCGACGCTCTCGTTCTCCTCGCCGAACTCGCGCGCGGTCTCGCGGAGATAGACCAGTTCCTCGCTGTAGGCGGCCAGCAGGCGCGGATCCATGGCGTCAGTCCCGCACCACGACCGAGCCGGTGTCCGCCTCGACGTCAGTCAGGAACCGGACCTCGGCATTGCCCGCCGAGCCGCGCACCTCGCCCTCGATCAGATAGGTCACGGCGTTCTCGCGTTCGCCCGCGGCCCGGGAGGTCACGCTCAGTGTCGCCGGGTCCATCCGCGGTTCGAAGACCTCGATGGCCTCCTGGATCTCGCGGGCCCGGGCCTGGATCATCCAGTCCGACATCGCCTGGCCCGCCAGGTCCGGCACCCCGTAGTTCAGCACCGAGGCCGCCACCTCGGGGTAGGGCTCCAGATCGACCGAGGCGCCGATGTTGGTGGTGTTGAGCAGCCAGGCCAGCTCGCGACGGACCGTGGCGCGCAGCGCGCTCTCGCCGAACCGTTCGATATTGGGCACCGTGTAGAAGCGCTGGGCGGCCGGCGCGCTGTCGGTCGTCCTCAGGCCCCGCTCACCGTCCTCGATGCTGTCGGCCAGACCAGTGGGGGTGTCGCCGCTGATCAGCTTGTCGAACAGGGTCGGCGTGAAGCGGCGCGCCATCAGCCGCCGTCCAGCATCGTCAGCCGACGAAGCTCGAGGATCGGCAGGTCCTCACCGTCGCTGAGCGAAAACAGGCGTTGGCCGGCGCCGATATCGCCCAGGGGGGCCTCGCGCCAGTCCGTGCCGCGCGCCAGGCGCAGGGTCGCGTTCTCCGTCGCAGCCCCGGGATACCGTGTCGGCAGGAAGGCCGCAGCCGTCTGGCCGGACCGAAGCTCGAGCTGGACAGGCAGCCAGGCGAGGTCGCGGAGTTCCTTGGCGCCCTCGCTGTTGATCGCCGCGATGGCCTCGAACGGCACAAGGCCCCAGGCCCCGGCGATCACAACCTCGAGGCAGGGCCCGAAGCGCGGGTCCGCGTCGGCGATCCAGCCGAACTTGCGGCCGTCGCATTCGCCGGGCGTATCCGGCGCCGCGTCGAAGGCGCTGTCGCGCAATGCCTCGGCCTGACCGAGGTCGCCGGCGGCCAGGGCCGTCAGCGCCGCGGCCAGATCGTCGACCCAGGGCGAGGTGGGCACGAGGACCTTGAAGGGCTGACGTCCCGCGAACGCGTCCTCGCGCTGGCGCTCGCCGGCGATCAGCTGGTTGCAGAGCACCGACAGCATCTCGGCCTGGGGGCTGAGACTGGTCAGGGACTTGGCCTGGACCGCGGCCTTGTCCCACTCGCCGCAGACCATCATCAGCTGCAGAAGAAACAGGCGCGCCGACTGGTCGGCGGGCGCGGCGCGAACCGTTTCCACCAGCGCAGCCCGCGCGCCCTCCAGGTCGCCGGCGGCCAGCAGCTCGTCGGCTTTTGACATGGGACGTGTCTCCGAGACGGTGGTCTAGACCGACTTCCCGGCCGACAGGTCGTAGCCGAACTCGGACGGCGCACCGGCTCCGCCGCTCTTCGTCTGCGGTACGTAGGTAACCTTGAAGGTCTTGAAGTTCAGCGCCACCGTCTCGAACAGCGACGGAGAATCCCCCGCGCTGGACGCCTGGATCGAAGACACAAGGATGTCGCCGAGCTCAATCTTGAAGTACTCGAGCTGGTCGCCGCCGGCCTTGCGGACGACGAGGGTGCCCTTCTTGATGTGATCGCCCTTGGTGCAGGACTTCATCAGCACGGGCGTCGCGGTATCGACGCGCTTGCTGATGATGATGTCGCTGACCTGGACCTTGCCGGCGCCGGAGCCGCCGCCGTAGTGGCCCGTTCCTGCGTTCGCCATGCCCCACTGCCAGCTGAGGACTTCGATTTCCTCTTTGTGCTTGCTGTCGGTGGACTCGCCTTTGATCCCCTCGAGCTTCAGAAATGCGTCAACCTGAGCCATGCGTCTCTCCGTTGCCGGCGCTGCGGCCGGGCGAGTTTGATTTTACCGGGTACTGCTACTGACCGGCGCTGCGGAGCTTGGAGACCATGCTCAGCGCAACATCCATGCCTTCGAACTGGTAGTGGGGCACAAGCCGGAAGACGCCGCGGTAGAAGCCGGGATTGTCCTCGTCAGGCACGACTTCGATGGTCGCGTCCTTCAGCGGGCGACGGGCCTTGACCTCCTCGCTGGAGACTTCCGGCTGACCATCGACGTACTGCATGATCCAGCTCTGCAGGTCCTTCTGCAGCTGGGCCTCCTCGCGGGTCGAACCCACCCAGTCGCGCACGATGCACTTCAGGTAGTGGGCGAAGCGGCTGGCGGCGAAGATGTAGGGCAGGCGAGCCGAGAGGTTGGCGTTGGCGTTGGCGTCGCTGTCGTCATAGCGGGCCGGCTGGTGAACCGTCTGCGCGCCGACGAAGGTGGCCTGGTCGGTGTTCTTCCGGTGCAGCAGGGCCATGAAGCCCGCCTTGGACAGTTCGCCCTCGCGACGGTCGCTGATCGCGATCTCGGTCGGGCATTTGGCGTCCATTGAGCCGTCGTCGGTCGGGAACAGCGCCGTGGGCAGGCCCTCGACCGTGCCGCCGGACTCGACGCCGCGGATACGGGTGCACCAGCCATAGGTCTTGAAGGCCTCGGTGATGCGCGTTCCCAGCGCGTAGGCCGCGTTGACCCAGAGATGGTTGTCGTGTTCGCCGCCGGTCTCCTCCTCGAAGGCGAACTCTTCCACCGGCTCGCCGTTGGCGCCGTAGGTCGGACGGCCCAGGAAGCGGGGCATGGTGAGCGCGAGGTAGCGGCTGTCGGTCGACTGACGGAACGAGTTCCAGTTGCGGTAGTCGCTGGCCTCGAACTGCTTGGCGATGTCACGCGGGTTGGACAGTTCCTGCCAGCTCTCCATGCCGAGGATCGAGGGCGCGGCGGCGGCGATGAACGGCGTGTGGGCCGCGGCGCCGATCTGGGTCAGGCCCTTCATCATCTCGACGTCGGGACCGGTGTGATCGAAGTAGTAGTCGCAGACGAAGGCGCCGTAGGGCTGCCCGCCCAGAACACCGAACTCCGACTCGTAGATCTTCTTGAAGAGCGGGCTCTGGTCCCAGCCCGCGCCGCGGTACTGGCGCAGCGACTTGCGGGTCTCTTCCTTGGAGATGTTCATCACCCGGATCTTCAGATCCGTGCCGGTCGGCGAGTTGCCGACCATGTACCACAGGCCGCGCCAGGCCGATTCCAGCGCCTGGAAGTCGGGGTGGTGGATGATCTGGTTGACCTGCTCGGTCAGCTTGCGGTCGATCGCGGAGCGGATGGCGTCCACCGTCGCGAACACGTCCTCGCCGATGATCGCCGAGTCGGCGAGCGCCTGCTGGGCCAGTGTCTGGACAGCTTCCTCGATCCGCGCCCGCTTGGTGTCGGTGTTGGGCTTGAACTCCTTCTGGAGGAGTGCAGCGAAATCGTCGGTGGTCGTCGCCTCGGCTGCGGCTGCAGTTCCCTGCTCAAGCTGCTGCGCCATATTGTTCAGGCCCCTTGGAAAGCGAAACGTCGGTGTTGTGGGTTACTCGGCCGCATCGTCGGCGGGCGGCTTGGCAGCGGCCAGCGACTTCAGCAGGTCGGGATCCTTCAGGACCTTGTCGAGCAGGCCCTGGGCGCCGTCCTTGCCGTCCATGTAGAGCATCAGGTCGTTGAGCTGCTGACGGGCCTCGAGGAGCTTGGCCAGGGCAGGGACCTTCTTGGCCACCGCGCCCGGCGAGAAGTCGTCCATCGAGGAGAAGGTCATGTCGACCGCCAGCTTGCCGTCGCCGGTGAGGGTGTTGCTGACATTGAACGCCGCCCGGGGGGCGATGCCGCGCATCTTCTGTTCGAAGTTGTCTATCGAGAAATCCTCGAACTCGCGCTTGTCGAGTTCCTTCTTCTCCACCTGCGACTTGCCGGACAGGTCGCTCATCACGCCCATCACGAAGGGCAGCTCCACCGTCTGACGGGCGTCGCCGGTGGCGACCTCGTACTCGATGTGCACACGTGGCGCGCGATTTTCCTTGATGAAGCGCTGGCCGCTTTTGCCCGCCATCTTAGTCCCCCTGTACGCAGTCCATGGCCGCCAGAACGACGCTCCACGGATGCGGTTCATCGACCCTGGATATCAACCGTAGATCAAGAGTCGGGGTTTCTCAAAGCCTTCAATCGTCGTCGTCGCGCGAATCGCGCTCGTCTTCGGTTTCGCTCTGCATCAATACCCGTCGCGCGTCGGACAGGCTGTCGGGGGCGATGTCGCGAAGCACGGTCAGGAAATCGAGCGTGACCCACGCCCGGGCCCGCTTCAGGGCCAGCGGAACGGGGCTCGCCGGCTCATTGCGCGCGTAGTAGGCGCAGATCGCGTCCAGGGCCTTCACGACGTCGTCGCGGTTGCGGATTGCACCCGGCGCGCCGCCGCCGCCCGAAGGCGCCGCAGGTGCGGACGAAGCCTCATCCTCCCCGCCGTCGTCATCCGCGGCCGCGGCCGGAGCGCCCACGAAAGCGCCCACGGCCTTCTGCATGCGCCGAAGCGACTGAATCAGCGGGGCGAAGTCAGGCCGGTCCGCCGACGACTGGGCGTTCTCTGTGAAGGCGGCGTCGCAGCGCTTGATCGCGTCCACGATGCTGTCCAGATGGCCCAGGCTTTCGGACAGCTTCGCCTTGCCGTCCGCCTGCATGATGCGGGCGAAGCCGACGTTGCTGCCCTCGCCCTCGCCGGCGAACAGCTCCAGGTCGGCCACGGCGAAGGCGCCGTGGCGCGAATCGCTGAGCAGCGGGACGGCTTCCAGCGCCGACAGGAAGGCCCGGCGCTGGGCCAGTTCGGCGCAGCGGGACTTGCGGCCCTGGGCTCCCACATCGTCGAGGCTGGGATAGACCGTGTCCCAGCTCTGCAGCAGACCCGCCAGCAACCTCGCCCCGCCCGCCACCTGCTCCAGGTCGCCCAGCCGGGCGCCGGCGCGGCAGAGATAGACCGCCAGCCACAGGTCCTTCGACCGGCGAAGCATCTGGACGACCTCGTCAGTGACGGCCCGCCAGTTTGGCTCCTCCCCGTCGAAGTCGTTGCGCTGTACGGACTCGAACACGTCGTCGAGGGCAAGCCGGTCATTGTCGTCGCTGAGGTCGATCCCGGTGGGGGCGTCCTCCGAGACAGGTGCAAGCAAGGCTTCGACGTCGATCTGCATGTGAATGTGCGCTCCCCGGGCAGGGCCTCCCGACAGGGCGCCGCCGGGGCGCCGCCGCCAACCGGCCTGCGGTCCAAAGTCTAGGCTCCCGGATGTTTGGGGCGCAATAACAAAGCCGGCGGGTTGCGGCGCTTGCTGACCAGCGTTCTGCCGGTGCAAAGTCCCCAGGGCCGCGTCCGCGGCGAGGGGGCTTATCAGGCGCCATGGTGCAGACATCCTTCAGCCAAGCGGGACGACTGGCGTCTGTCACGGTCGGCACGCTGCGCAATCAGTTTGCGCTGGAGCGCTTCACGGTCGCCAGCCGCCTCAGCGAGCCGTTCACCCTGACGGTCGACGTGATGGCCAAGGCGCCGGTCGACTTCGCGCCTCTGCTCTATGAGCCGGTCACCATCACCATGGAGGCCAAGAGCCAGGTCGCGCGCCCCTTTCACGGACGCCTGTTCTCGGTCGAGCGCCACGACGATGACCAGAAGTCCGCCCGCTACCAGCTGACGGTCAAGCCGTGGCTCGCGGCGCTTCATGAACGGAGTGATGTCCGTATCTTCCAGAACCAGACGGCGCGGGAAGTCATCGAGGCGGTCTTCACCCAGGCCGGCCAGTCCGACTTCGACTTCCGTTGCTCGCGGCCGCTGGCGCGGCGGGAGTACTGCGTCCAGTACCGCGAGACAGACTTCGCCTTTGTCTCCCGGCTGCTCGAGGACGAGGGCCTCTACTATTACTTCAGCCACCATGCCGACGGCCATGTCATGGTGATCTGCGACGGCCCGGCCGGCCACCAGACGCCGGAGGACATTCCCTCGGTCGAATATGTCCCCCAGGGCGGCGATCGCGGGCGCCGGCGGGTGAACGTCTGGCGCTGGTCCGAACGGTTGTCGACGTCGGTCGCCAAGGTTGATGTCGGCGAGCATCACTTCCTCACGCCGCGCGAGCGCAATGAGGGCACTGCCAAGGCCGAGGACGGAGGCCCCAAGGGGCGGTTCGCCGACTTCTACGATTTTCCCGCCGGCGTCGGCGCCCTGGCCGAGGCCGGGTCGATCAAGAACGGACAGCTGCCTGGAGAAAGCTCGCGCGAAGCGAAGATCCGGCTGCAGGGGCTGCGCGCCGAGCACCGGCGGTTCGTCGGGGAGAGCGATGCCTTCGGGCTCGTCGCCGGCGACAAGCTGAAGCTGGAGAACCACCCCCAGCGGGAGCTGAACGACGACTATCTGCTGGTCGGTACGACCCATGTGTTCTCCAGTGAGTCCTACCGGTCCAGCGACACCGGGGACCACATCCTGGAGGTCCATCTCGAGGCCATTCCGTTCGCCCATCAGTGGCGCGCACCCAGGCTCACGCCCCGCCCGCTGGTCGGCGGGCCGCAGACGGCGCGGGTGGTCGGGCCGGCGGCAGAAACCATCCACACCGACCAGCATGGTCGGGTGAAGGTGCAGTTCTTCTGGGACCGTGATGGCCGGTGGGACCAGAACAGTTCCTGCTGGGTGCGGGTCTCCCAGGGCTGGGCCGACGGCGGGTTCGGCGCTGTGATGCTGCCGCGCATCGGCCAGGAGGTGATTGTCGACTTCCTGGACGGCGATCCGGACCGGCCGATCATCACCGGCCGCGTCTACAACGCCGACAAGATGCCGCCCTACGCCTTGCCCGACCGCAAGACGGTGTCGACGATCAAGAGCCGCACGGTCGGCGCGGCAGGCAGCTATCCGGAGGCCGAGGAGGCGCCGAAGTCGGGCGAGCCCGGCTTCAACGAGCTCCGCTTCGAGGACGCCGGCGGCAAGGAAGAGGTCTTCCTGCACGCCCAGCGTGACCGCAAGACCTGGGTGCGGCTGGACGATGACGAGAAGATCGGCCGTGACCAGAAGCAGCGCGTCGGCCGCGACCGGTCCTCGGTCGTGCGTCGCCATGAGTCCCTGATCGTCGAGGACGGCGACGAGACCCGCAGGCTGAAGAAGGGCTCGCGCAAGACCACGATCAAGGGCGACGACACGCTGAAGATCGAGGACGGCAACAGCAAGACGACGGTCGACAGCGGCGACTGCACGGTCAAGGTTTCGAAGGGCAAGGTGGTCATCGACGCCAAGCAGTCGATCGAACTGAAGGTCGGCCAGACCAGCATCAAGCTGACGCCGTCCGGGATCGAGATGAAGAGCATGAACGTCAAGATCGACGCCAAGATGGCGTTGGCGGCGAAGGGCGGCCTGACCACCGACCTGAAGGCCGGCGTGTCGTTCACGATCAACGGCGCCGTCGTGATGATCAACTAGGGGCAATGCGTGGCGAGTGACGGCTGGACCAGGGTGAAGTGGACCGAAGCGGGGCAGATCACGGCGATCCTCGGTTGGAAAGCCGCGCCTGAAGATCCGCCGGCCGCCAATCCGCCCCGCGCCTATTTCGACGCTCTGCGGTCATCGGGCCGTGACGCCGAGGCGGTGGAGTTCCTGTCGCAGGCCCTGCCGCGCTGGGAGGCGGTCGCTTGGGCCGCCCGCTCGGTCCGCGACCTGGGCCGCCCGGCCGACGACGCCGATGCTCGCGCGCTGAAGGCGGCGCTGCTCTGGGTCCAGGATCCCACCGAGGAACGCCGCCGCGCCGCCCAGGCCGCCGCCGAGGACGCCGAACCGGACAGTCCGGCCCGTCTGGCGGCGCTGGCCGCCTTCTACTCCGGCGGTTCGATGAGCCCGGCCGACGCCGAGATCCTGCCCGCGCCGCGCGACGCCGCCGGCCGGTTCGCGGCGGGCGCCATCCTGACCGCCGCCGCCCGCGCCGCCGACATGGACGCGGCGCTGGCGACCTGCCTGGGCGCCGGCTCGGCCATCGCCTCCGGCCAGGCAGGCTGACCGCCATGACCCTGACCCTGACCATCACCAACCTGGACAAGCTCGACAACGGCGAGAGCACGCGCCTGGTGCTGGACCGCCACGGGGCGGTGATCGGCCGCTCGCCGCACGCCGACTGGAGCCTGCCCGACCCCCGCAACTACATCTCAAGCACCCATTGCGAGGTCGAGTTCCGCGACGGGGATTACTGGCTGGTCGACCGCTCGACCAACGGCCTGTTCGTCAACGGCGCCAAGGAGCGGCTGGCCGCGCCGCACCGGCTGGTGAGCGGCGACGAACTGGCCATCGGTCACTATCGGGTGTCGACCCGGGTGGACAGCGCCGTCGCCGCGAAGGCCGCCGCGCCGCCGCCCGAACCGGCCGGGGGCTGGAACGGCTGGGATGCGCCCGCTCCGGCAGCCCTGCCGGCCGACACCCGCGGCATGGGGTTCGACGCCCCGCCGGCCGCGCCCGCTCCGGTCGCGCCGCCGGTCTCCGACTGGCAGGCGGAGGCCGCCACACACCGCGAGGGCTGGACCGCCGAACCGGCCGGGACCTGGGGTTCGCCCGCCGCGCAGGACGACTGGTCGGCGCCGGCCTCGGCGCTGAGCGGCCGCGGCGCGATGGCCGAGTCCTGGACTCCGCCGGCCCCCGCGCCGGTCGAGGATGTCTGGGGCAAGCTGGAAGAGAGCAACCGCGTCGACTGGGGGCGTGGCGGCTTCGACGGCCGCTGGGGCGCTCCCGCCCCCGCCACGACCCCGCCGGTCGCCGCCGGCGCCGCCGCGCCTCGTCCCGCGCCCGCCGCCTCGCCGGACGCCGCCGCCTGGGCGGCGCTGCTGGCCAGCGCCGGACTCAAGCCCGCCGACATCGGCCCGCCGGAAAAGGCCGGGGCCACGGCCGGCGCCCTGCTGCACCGCCTGGTCTCCGGCCTGGTGGTGATGCTCGAGGCCCGGGCCCGCGCCAAGGCACAACTCGGGGCCCAGGGCACGGCCTTCAACCCCGACGGCAACAACCCGCTGAAGTTCAGCCGCACCCCGGACCAGGCGCTGCTCCAGCTGCTCGGCCCGCCGCAGCGCGGCTACCTCGACGCCGAGCGCGCCGTCGACGACGCCTTCAAGGACCTCCAGGCCCACCAGATGGCCACCCTGGCGGCCATGCAGGGCGCCTTGCGCTCGACCCTCGACCGCTTCAGCCCCCAGGCCATCCGCGACCGCGCCGAAAGCCGCGGCCTGCTGTCCAAGATCCTGCCCGGCGCGCGGGAGGCCAACCTCTGGAAAGCCTACGAGCGCGAGTTCGAAGGCGTGGTCGAGGGCTCCGACGAAGCCTTCATGGACGTCTTCGCCAAGGCGTTCCGCGAAGCGTATGAGCGGGCCTCCGGCGGGGGGCGGTGGTAGCCGTGGCCGACGGCGCCATCCGCATATCCGCTGCCCAGTTCGAGGCCCTCGGCGCGCCTTCCGGGCCCTACATTCTCGAGCAGCTGCTGGCGCATATCGAGGAACAGTTTCCCGACATCGCCGAACTGGGCGATCCGCTCGCGCTCGCCCGTGAGGCTATCGACAGGGCTGACCTGTATGGCTTCGCGACGCTCGCGGGCTATGCCCATTTCGCCAACTTCATCGCGTTCGGCGGTCCGGAGTTCGACAGTGCCCATCTCGACCGAACGGCGGAAGCCATCCGGGCTGCGCTGAAGTCCGGTGACGGCGATGACGACTTTGCGCGCGTGTACGCCCTGCTTGAGGGCGAGGCCACGTGAGGCGCGCGGTAAAACCGCTGAGCCGGGCGGCCGTGCGCGAGGCGAATGACCGGCTGGCCAGGGCCCATCCCGAACTCATGCAGTCGGGCAAGCTTCGGCAACTCAACCCGAACAACCCGTCTGATGCTGCGCTGCGCAAGGAGTGGATCGACCACTACGCCACCGCCGGCGGGAGCGTGGAGGGCGGCGCCCCGGCGCAGGGCGCGCCGAAGACCAAGGCTACCGCGGCTCCAGCCAAGGCCGCCTCAGCTGCGCCGAAGGTCGCGCCCGGCGGCAGCGCATCTTGCTCCGCCGCGAGGCAGCCCACACCGGCGTCGCAGTCCCTGCCGCCGAAGAAGCCGAAGGACACAGTCTGCCGCCTGACCCGGTTCGAGGTCCAGCGAACCGGCGAGGCGCAGTTCACCATCAATGCGCTGAACCCCAGGGCGGCGCGGGAGCTGCAGCTTGTTGGCGAGGTTGAGGGCGGCCTTCTCAAGGGCGACTCCTCAGGCGCGAGCCTGGGCGGCTTCAGCCTCGAGACCCCGGCCTTTCCGCAGTTCGCCAAGCCCAAGGTCACGTTGGCCGGGGCCGGTATGTGCGGTCCAGACCATGTGCATGCCGGGTTGCCGACCAAGACCGGCAGCATCAGTCAGGGCGTCGGCGGCGGTCACGCCGGCGAAGTGACGGTCGCGGTCCGGGATCCTGACATCCGGACCTTCGGGGAAATGTTCCGCCTGTGGAGAAACCCGGCCTATCAGGGCCACGTCGCCACCGTCTCCGGCTCGGCCTGCGACCAGTCGGCTTCGGTTGCGGTTGAGGCCTTCCCCTCCGGCGAGTTCAAGGGAAGCGTCGATCCCAAGAAGCTCTGGGAATTCATAACCTTCGACGGGAACATCGTGGGCCGGGTGGTCGGCGAGCTACTGGAGGAGGACCTCGAGGAGCAGAAAAGCTGGCGCGAGAGTTTCGCGGAAAAGCTGGTCCCGAAGTTCGAGATCAAGGGCGAGATCGGAGTCGAATGGCGCAACCGGCCAGGGACGCCCGACGTCGAGGTCGAGACCAGCAGCAGTCTGGAAATCAGCCTGGGCTGGGAATTCGATCTGGATTTCAAATCGCCCTACATCTGGTGGCCTTGCCCGCATCGCTACTCGATCGGCCTTGGGCTGGAGTTCGAGCTGGCCGGATCAGGCGGCCAGAAGTCCGTAGCGGCCGCCAACCGGCCGGACCGCCTGAAGAAGTCCTTTGAATGGGACGCTTCCGGCGAGCTCAAGCTTGCGGTGGCCGGCGGCGTGGGGGTCATCCATGAAGTCGTCCTGCACGGCGAGGCCGAGGTCAGCGGAAACTTCCCGATCAAACTCAAGCCGTCCCTGTCGGAGGCGCCCGCCGCCCAGAGCCGGGACGTGACGATCAAGTTCGAGAAGCTGGCGCTGGCCTTGAAGGTCGAGGCGCTGGATGGCCTGGTCAGCAAGGAGCGGAGCTACATCCTGTTCGAGAACGAGGGTGAGCCCACCACCATGTTCACCGTTCCGGACGTGCTGGAAGACCTTGCCGACCGTCTGGGCGGCGGCTGATGGTTTACGCGCTCAAGACCCGCATCGATCCTGCCCGGAGCCTGGTTCAGGTCAACGGCTTCACGCTGAGCGAGAAGCTGACCGCCTCGTCGCGCAGCGTGAACGACCGGATCACCCGCTATCTGATCAACGGCGAGAACGTCGTGCGGTTGGCCGCGCGGGTTGAACCCGGGCGCGGCGCGACCGGAGAGATCTCTGTCAGTCGCCCGCCCGAGACCGGGCCCGAAGCCGGAACGCCGCCGCTGGCGCGGGCCGAGCTGCTGATCACGCCGCCGGCGGTCGCCGGCGAGGCGGTGGTGCGGTTCTCCGTGGCCGACGTGCCGCAATGGCGCTTTCTGACCGCGCCGCCGGTCACCGGGCTGGCCGCCGATGCGCTGGGTGCGGCGGAGGTGCTGACCGGCCTGATCGCCGAGGCGGCGCGGGGCGCCGACGCCGATGCCATCGTGGAGGTCCTGCGGCGACGTCTCGAGGACAGTGCGGTCGAGTTCGGCGCGCCCCAGATCGATCGCTGGCGGGAGGCCGTGACCACCATGCTGGCCGATCCCGAACGCCGCGTGACCATCGCCCCGCGCGAGCGCTGGGTGGCTGAGCCAGCGATGGGCGAGCGGGTCATGCATGTCCGCGTCGCCGGGGGCGGACCCCTGGTGTCGGTCGAAACCGAGGTCGGTGATATGATGCTGACCTTTGGACTGGCGCGGCTCGACGGCCGCTGGACCGTGGTGCGCTGATGCCCCCCGCCGCCCGCATCACCGATTTCCACGCCTGCCCGATGGTCACGCCGGGTACGCCGCCGATCCCGCATGTCGGCGGGCCGATCATGAAGGGGTCGCACAACGTCCTGACCGGCAAGCTGCCGCAGGCGCGGGTCGGCGACATGGCGGTGTGCGTGGGCCCCATGGACGTCATCGTCAAAGGCTCCTCCGGCGTCTTCGTCAACAAGATGCCGGCGGCGCGGATCGGCGATCAGACGGCCCACGGCGGGACCATCGTGGCCGGCTTCCCGACCGTGATCATCGGCGAGACGAAGGCCGGCGGCGGCGGGGGGGTGGCGCTGCCCAACACCGCCGCAGTGCAGTTCGCCTACACCGAGGTCATCCAGCAGCTGCAGGTCCTGATCGACGCCTGGAAGACGGCCGCACCGTTCTGCGAGGCTTGTTTCAGAGCAGCCAGCAAGGCTGGCGGCCCGACCGCAGCCCCGTCGACCCCGCCTTCGGCTCCGCCCTCGTCGCCTGCTTCAGCGAGGGCGGGATCAAACGAGCTTCAGTCCGCACCGTCTGGCAGCCCAGCTGTAGGCCCAGTTGTAAGCCGAGCAGTGGTGACCAGTGCGCCTGTCACGATCTGTGAGGTGTCTGACCTCAGGATCTCCTGTTCTCACGGTCGCGCGGCCGGGCCGGAGGGCATTCTCTGCGTTGTGCCCGCAGGGACGACGTGGTCGGACAAGATAAGCGGCCAGCTATCGACCAGGGGTGGCTGTGCGACCCATCCGGCCTGGAAAGTCTCAGGAGCCGCGAGCGACGGCGGCAAGGGCTTGAGCCTGAGGTTCGACGCCACAGCTGCGAAGCGACAACCATCTCGTCATATTGTGATGACGCCGGCGCCGGATCACGCGACATATAGAGTGAGCGCCGAGGGCTGCGGCGGTTCTGTGTTGCCGTTCGAGGTGCACGCTTATCCGCCTGAAGAAGTGTCCGTGACTGTTGATTTCATGGATGCCGTAAAGTCACTCAAAAGCTTCTTCACGCGAACTGGTCTGGTGCTTGACGGCAAGGGAAAACGAGAATTCGATTTTTTGCATGGCAGTGTTACTTACACGGGGAAGTGGGAAGAACATAGTGACTGGCGTTGCTATCTGGAGCACCAGATTGCTGGTGGCTTCAATCCGCTGCTTGCCGGTGAACTCCGGTTCCCATTTCTGAAGGCCGTGCCGCCGCCGCTGAGCAAGATAGTCGAATTGAAAGCCTACGTGACCGTCAAAGGTTCATGTCAGATTTCAGCTTCGATGGTCTGGGAGAGCTGGCCCTACCCGAAGCTTGGTGGGCAATCGACGGTCTGGAAGACAAATCTCGTAGAAGGCGGGGGTGAGTTCCGTTTCGGGCTTGGCGCGGCGGCCAGCGTTGGGGAGGAGGTGTCGATTTCGATCGAGGGTACTTGCGGTGGTTCTTTATCGGCGTCGCCGGCTCACCAAGCCTACCCTGCGGCAAAGATCAAATGGGCGCTTGGCGATGGGCGGTTCGATGTCGAAGTCGAGTTCCCCTTCGGTATCGAAATGAACTTCGGAACTACACTATGGCCGGGCTTCAGCGACGATGGCGAATGGCGCTTCGACCGGACTACGGGTTGAAAGCTACGACATGCCTACTCTTCCTCTCCTCATGATTGAACTGGACATTGAGGGCCTTGCCGCGCGCTTGAGCTTGAACGGCGTCACTGTCTTTCGGAGCGATGGCGGGCGGTCAGTACGTCAGAATCGTCGGCTGAACGGATGGGCTCGCCGAGATCGCAATGTCATTGAAGTTGACCTTGGGCGACCAGGCCCTCCGAGTGCACCAGCGTCTTTGGCCATCAATGTTCGTATTGTGATGCCGGGTGAGGACCCGCTCGAACCTGTGCCGATCACGGCATTTCGATGGAACGCCGCTGAGCAACCTCTGACGGCGGCTATGCAGCGGGTTTTTGAGGCTCCCCTAGTCTACTCAGCTCCCACCGATTGGTCTTGGACGGCCGCCCCCGGCAGTGAGCCTAATGGCTCTGACCGCGTCGAGATTGATCAGGTGGTGCAAAGATTGAGGCGCGTTCTGCTCGAACGCCAGGCTGAGGAGGCCATCAAACTACAGGCAGTGCAGCTTGAGGAGATGGCCGCTGCTGTCGGCGACGACGTTGCAGCCTATCAGGCTCAGTATCGCACTTGGCTTGCCGGGTTCTTTGCCGACGAGACATACTCCGTAGCGCCCTACGCTACGGACAACCTCGTCTTGGAGGTAATGGCAGGCGGTCGGATCGTCAGAGCGACCCAGCGCGGAGGCGTTGCGGTTCGAGCCCGGACAACAGATCGGGCGATGGCGATCGATCCCTACCTGTCGAAGATCGGCGGCGTCTGGACCATCGTGCGTTGATGGCGACCACCCCCACCCTCTACGCCATCCTGGACCTCGCCGCCGATCCGGCGCTGAACGCGCATGTGCAGCGGCTGGAGCCTGAGGCCGCGGCCTGCCTGTTCGAGGGCAAGCTGGATCCGCGGGTCAAGGCGGTGTCGCCGCATGTGGTCGAGCTGGCGCCCACCGATCCGTTGTCGCGGCTGTGGCGCGGGGAGGGCTGGGGCCGGGCGTGGGGGCTGTTGATCTCGTCCTCGGCGTCGCTGCCGGCGGTGCGGCGGCGGCTGCGGCATTTCACCCAGGCGCGGCTGCCGGACGGGACCGGGCCGGTGCTGTTCCGCTTCTGGGACCCGCGGGTGTTCCGCACGTACATGCCGCTGGTCGAGCCGGCCGAGCTGGCGCCGTGGTTCACCGACATCGACCGCTACATCGTCGAGTCCGAGGATGGGGCCGCCAGCCTGCGTTACAGCCTCGTCGGCGGCCGGCTGGTCGTCGAAACGCTGCCCCGCCCGACTGCTTGAGCGGCCGGACGGGACACGCCGCCAGTCGCGACTAGTCGCAGCCCAGCGCCGGGTTGCAGCCAGGAGCCGGCCTCGGCGCGGCGGGGGCGGGGGCCGGCCGGGGCGCCGGCGCGGGCCTTTCCACCTTGGGCTTTGGCTTGGGCGGCGTCGCCTTCGGCGGGGCCGCTTTCAGCTTCGGCGCGGGAGCGGGCGGCGGCGTGGCGACCGCAGGACGCAGGGGCGCGGGCGGCGGCGCGGCGGCGGGCGCCGGCTCGACGCGGTACCAGTCCATCTGCGAGGTCCAGCCCTTGGCCTTCGCATCGGCGGCCAGACGGTCGGCAATCGGGCCGCCGCCGCCGGTGTCCGCCGTGAACGGCCCTGCTCCGCGCAGCGCCAGCAGGCCGTAGGGGCCCTGCAGGTCGTTGCACAGGCCGATACGGGTGCGGTTGGTCCCGGAGGGCAGTGCGCTGGTGATCAGGCCCGAGCCGGCGCTGATCTGGGCCTTGCTGCGGAACACCGCCTGCACCGTGCCGCCCGGACGCATCAGGTAGAGGGCCATGTCCTCGCCGCTGGCGGTGGCGGTGTCGACGTCGACATAGGCCAGCGCCACGCGCGGATCATCGCCGCATTCGGCCTGGCGCGCGGGCGTGAAGGACGGGCTGGCCGCCTTGACCCATTCGGCGCCGGGCACCGTCGGCGCCTTGAGCGGCCGCACCGCTTCGAGCAGCGAACAGGACTGGCCCTGAACGAACAGCACGCCGGAGGTGTCGGCGCCCTGGACCCGCTGGCTGGTCGGCCCCTCGAAGCCGGAGCTGGCGGCGCCCTTCAGCCGCGTGCTGTCGGGACCGCCGTCGGGCTCAAGCCAGGAACAGCTGATCGACTGCAGCTTCTGGTCGACGGTGCTGGCGGCGGCCGTCTGGACACCGCCGGCGTCGGCGTCGCCGCCGCGCCCGAGCGTCAGCGCCAGCGGCAGGCCGACCAGCAGCACCGCGCCGCCGACCGCGATGGCCACCAGGGCCGGCATCGGCAGAGGCAGCCGCCGCTCGCCCTTGTCGGCAGGGGCGGGCTTTGGCGGACGGGGCGGCGTCGGCTTCTTCTCGGCGTCCTTTCTCGGCGGCGGGGGCGTGGTCTTGCGCGACGCTGGCGCGTTCAGGTCGATCGCGCTGATCGCGTGGGTGACCTCGTCCATGGACCGGAACCGGTCCTTGGGATTGGGCGCCAGCATCTTGCCGAACAGCGGCTGCAGCGCGGGCGGCAGGATCGAGAGGTCCGGCCCGGCACGGCGGCGGTCCACCGCCTCGACCAGGGTCGAGCCCATGTCGATCGGCTTGCCGTTGAACACGGCCAGCATGACAAGACCCAGGCTGTAGATGTCCGTCCACGGCCCGATCTCGCGACCGAAGTCGCCGAACTGCTCGGGCGCCACGAAGGCCAGCTTGCCCGCGAAGCCGTCGCCGACGATGGTCGCGTGCGACGACTCCAGGTCCTTGGCGATGCCGAAGTCGATGATCGTCGCTGTCGAGATCTTCTCGCCCGGCAGCAGGATGTTGTCCGGCGAGATGTCGCGGTGGATGGCGCCCAGATCATGGGCGACCCGCAGGCCGTTGGCCAGCCTCTGCGTCAGGGCGAGCAGGTCGGCCGGCGTCACGGTGATCTTGCCGATCAACTGGTCGAGGCCCACGCCGTCGACGAAGTCGGTGACGATGTAGAGCACGCCCAGTTCCGGCTCGTTGGCCAGCACCCGGTACTGCACCAGCGCCGGGTGGCTCAGCCGGGTGAGCGTGCGGGCCTCCTTGCGGAACATCGCCTGCACGTTCGGGTCGGCGGCGAGGTGCGGCAGGATGACCTTGATGGCCACCTTCTCGTCGGTGTTGACGTTGACCCCTTCGTAGACCTCGCCCATGCCGCCGCGCGCGATGAAGCGGCGGACCTCGAAGATGTGGTTCAGCACCGAGCCGATGCTGACCCGGCCGGCGGGCACGGCGCCCGGTGCGCTGAACGGAGCCCCCGTCCGCATCGGCGGCGGCTCGGCGGCGGGCGGCGGCGCGCTCGGCTGCAGGATCGTCGAGGGCGGCGGCGTCGCCTTGCGACCCTTTCGGGCCCGCGGGGCGGCGGCGGGTTCCTCTCCGCCTGCAGCGCCCTCAGGCTCGGCCGCCGGCCCGGGCTCGCCGGAGAACCAGGCGTCCTCGGCCCCGCTCTTGCCGCCGCCCGCCGGGCGGGGCGAGGGCTCGAACACCGTCTTGGCGGGGCCGTCGTCGTCTTCAGGGTCCTGGGACATCGACTACACGGCTCCCGGCAGGGTCAGGGCCGTCATTTCTTCGCAGGCCACGGTGATGATGGTGACGTTGTCGGGGGCGTTGCGCGACAGGGTGAGCTCGAGCAGCTCGCGCGCCGCCGTCGCGGGGTCCGACGCCAGCAGGCGGGCCTCGATCTCCTCGGGAGAGACCAGGCCGCTGAGCCCGTCGCTGCATAGCAGGTAGATGTCCGGTGTGCGCAGTTCGCCGGTGACGACATCGACGCGCAGGTCGTCCTCGACGCCCACGGCGCGCGACAGCACATGCGACATTGGATGTCCCGCCGCCGTCTCTTCGGTCAGCAGCCCGCGGTCGATCATGTCCTGCACCTGGGTGTGGTCGCGGGTCAGCCGCTCCAGGCGACGGTCCCGCAGCCGGTAGGCGCGGCTGTCGCCGACCCAGGCGCAGGCATAGCTGGCCCCGTCGGCCATCAGCATCACAACGGTCGAGCCCATCCGCTTGCCGCGGCTGTCGGCCTCGGTCTGGATGCGGAGGTTGGCGGTCGACAACGCCGCGCGGGCGTTGGCCAGGTCGGTCTCGAAGTCGCCGGTGGCGGTGATCTCGGCCAGGGCTTCGATGATGGCCCGCGACGCCCACTGGCCGTTCTCATGGCCGCCCATGCCGTCGGCGACAGCCCACAGACCCATGTCGCTGCGGACGATCATCGAGTCCTCGTTGACCGTTCGCACCCGACCCTCATGGGTCTGGGCCGCGGCGGAAAAGCGAAGGTTGGACCTCATGCTGCCTCCTTCAGCAGGACCGCGACGCGATCGAGCGCGCCGGCGACGAAGCCGGCAACCGGCGTGTTCGACGCCACGGGTGGAACAATGTCGCCGAACGCCCACCACACGCCCTCGGCCGCTGTGGCGTTGAGGGCGGCGGCGGCGGCGAGGGCTTCGGGTGAAGCCGCGGGCTCGGCGATCACCGCCAGGGCCGCGTCGGCGTCCAGGCCGTCGACGAGGATGCGCCGGATAGCGCCTTCAGCGGCCAGGGCGCCGGTCAGGCCGGCGAACGCGGCCTGCGCCTGGTCCAGACCGTCCTGGCCGGCGACGATCAGGAAACGGCGGCCGGCGGAGTCGATCGAGGCGGCGATCGCGCCCCAGCGCCAGCCTTCGCCGAGCGGACCCGGTCCGCTGACAAAGCCCCACGGCGGGGAGGCGTCGTGGGCGGCCTCGAAGCCCTCATCCAGACGCTCGCGGGCCGCTTCCATCTCGGCGCTGGCCCAGTCGTCCCACACCCGCTCGGTCCCGGGCTCGAGGCCGCGCGACACGAAGTCGCCGTGTGTGGGCAGCTTGCCGAACAGGAAGGGCGATCCGCTCACGCTACAACTCCGCCGGACAGCGGAAGCCCCAGGGGCCGTCGCGGAAAGGATTGCGCATCGTGCGCGGCAGCACGACCCGGAAGGTCACCGAGGACGAGCCCTTCGCGAACGTCGTCCGCACCGCGTCGCCGGTGTTGGCCATCTGGGTGGGCGGGCCGAACAGCCGGAACAGGGGCCACTCGCCGCTCTGGTACAGATAGTCCGACGTCCCCTGGAAGGTGATGCTGGCCGTGGCGTTGTCGTTGGGCGTCCAGCGGAAGTCCACCGGCTGGGCGTTGTCGCGCCGGAAGGTGTGGCTGGCGCTGCCGATCTTGACCTCGACAGCGTCGACGCCGGGGCTGAAGCTGACCGCCGTCATCTGCATCTGCAGACCGTCGGACATCAGCAGCTGCAGATCGCGCGCTTCCTGGAAGCGTTGCGGGCTGGAGACGAACCGCTGGGCGACGGGGTCGTCCGAGCGCCAGCGCCAGAACGGGCCGGTGACATCGATGTGCTGCGACAGCTTGCCCTTCACGAATTGGTCGAGGATGCCGCCGGGCCCGAAGAACTCGGCCACCTCGCGGCGGCTGGCGTCGGAGGCGGCGCTGCGCACGAACGGATAGGCCAGTCCGGTGACCCGCTGGCAGACGGGCAGGATGGTCTGCAGGTACTCCTGCTTCAGCGCGTCGGCGGACACCGAGACACCGGCCTGGTCGACCTGTCCCGCCGCGCCGGCGACGAAGGGCCGAAGGTCGTCCGACGGGATGCTCATCGCCATAAGCCGCAGCTTGCTGCTGGCGTCCTGCAGCGCGGGGCCGGCCATCGGATCGGACGCCGGCTTGAGCGAAGCTTCCTTCACCTGTTTCACCAGGTTGACGAAGGCGGCGGCGTCGAAGCCCGAGAGGGTCGCGAAGTCGGCGGTGATGCGGGCGCCGGCGTCCAGGCCG
Source organism: Caulobacter sp. (assembly GCA_044361705.1). Taxonomy (GTDB): domain Bacteria; phylum Pseudomonadota; class Alphaproteobacteria; order Caulobacterales; family Caulobacteraceae; genus Caulobacter. Next base: position 18,936 of record JBIKII010000007.1, on the reverse strand, counting down.
CCCACGGCGGGCAGCTTCTTGCCGGGCAGCGACAGGTTGGTCTCGCGCTTGACGCGGTCGAGGATCGTGGTGAGCGGCGAGGGCGGCGCGAACAGGGCCTGGGCCGCGCCGTCGTCGCGGATGTAGTCGGCCGGCGCCAGGGCGGCGAGCACCTCCCGCCAGCGGCGGCTGTAGTCGGCCGCGTAGGCCTGGCCGATCTCGGACGCGAGCCCGAGGCGGGCGCTGGCGGGGATGGTCGATCCGTCGCCCAGCACCCAGCCCTCGCTGGCCAGCTGCTCGATGACCTTGGGCAGGTTGGCCTGATACTGTTTGAAGTAGCCCTCGCGGGTGAACAGGTAGGGCACCGAAAGCGCCTCGACCTGACCCGGGTTTGCGAAGGCCCGCAGTTTCTCGGCCGGCACGCCGGGGCGCCAGGGCTGACCGCCGGACGGCAGGTCGCGCAGGATCGCATAGCCGCGCTGGCCCGGGGTCAGCTGGGCCAGCAGCAGGGTCTGGGTGCTGGTCACCAGCGACGGATCGAACGGCGCCTGGCGGCTGCCGCCCCAGACCCGGCCGATCTCCGGATCCTCCAGCAGCGCCGTCAGGTGCTTGCCCAGGCCTGCGCGGGCCGTTGTCAGATCGCCGCCGGCCAGGCTGTAGCGGCTCCAGTCGGCCTTCACCCAGTCGCCGGCGCCGGCGATGTCGCGCTTGTGGATCTTCACCGGCGCATCGCCCGACACCAGCCGGTAGGCGCGCAGGCCTGAATAGAGCTCGACCGGCGCCTGGCGGTTCTCGCGCAGGAAGTCCTCCATGCGCAGCAGCATGCGGGGCAGCATGATCCGCTGCAGGCCGTCGAGATACGCCTCCTCGACATCGCGGCTGAGGCCGTTGTCGTGCATGCCCAGGCCCAGCGGGAAGCGCGGGAAGCCCTTGGACCGGCGGTCGTCGTAGCCGCCCGGCAGCCCGCGCAGGCTGTCCAGCATCGGCAGGACGTCGGGCAGGCCCGGGTCGGCGGCGCTGACCTCTCGCATGTCGACCCCGTGCAACGAGGGCTGCAGGGCGGTCGCCGCCGTCAGGACCTTCTTCTGATAGCCGAGATTGGCCACGAAGCTGGCGGTCCAGGCGAGCACCAGAAGGGCGCTGGTCGCCGCGATGCCGGCGTAGGCCGCGGTGATCACCGCGGCGTCGCGCTTGCGGGCTTCCGGCGTGGGGCGGGCCAGGCCCGCCTCCTTGAAGATGACCTCGTTCAGCAGGCGGTTGATGAAATAGGCGCGTCCACGACCACTTCGGTCCGGCTCGACCTCGGCCAGCGCGGCGGTCGCGCCGAGCAGGGCGTCGAGCGGCGTGCCTTCCTGGACGCCGCTGGTGAAGTAGAAGCCGCGCAGCTCGGCCGCCTGCTCGGCCGCCTCGGCGGGAAAGGCGCCAGCCAGCAGCCGCACGACGCTGTCGCGCAGACATTCGAGCTGGGCCGGGAAGCCGATGATCAGGCCGCGACGACGCGGGTCGAGCTCGGCCTGGATGCGGCCGGACGCGCGGTCTGCCACGGCCTGGGCCACCTCGTCGAAGGCCAGGGCGAGGTTGGCGGGATTGCGGGGGCCGTCGACCGGCAGGGTCGCGCCCAGCACCGCGCGCCGGCCCTCGACGTCGAGGTCGTCGTAGAACTCGCGGAAGCCGGCGATCAGGTCCGACTTGGTGAACACCACATAGACCGGCGCAATGGTCTGCAGGCCTTCGCGCAGCTCCAGCAGGCGGCGGCGGATGGTGTCGGCGTGGCGGTCCAGCGTCGCGCGGTCGGCGCCGGCCAGGGTGTCCATGCTGACGGCGACCATGACGCCGTTGATCGGCTGCAGCGGCCGGTTGGCGCGGAGAAGCGAGAGGAACCTGTCCCAGCCCTCCTTGTCCCGCGCCTCTAGCGAGTCCTGGCTTGTGTAGCGGCCGGCGGTGTCGACCAGCACGGCCTCGTCGGCGAACCAGAAGTCGAGGTTGCGGGTGCCGCCGACGCCCTTCAGGGCGGTGTCGGAGAAGGGGAAGCGCAGGCCCGAGTTCAGAAGGGCGGTGGTCTTGCCCGAGCCCGGCGCGCCGATAATCACGTACCAGGGGCGGCTGTAGAGGTAGTTGCGCTGTCCCCGGGCGTCCGCCTTCAGCTTGGCGACGGCGTCCTTCATCCGGCCGGCGAGGACGGCGCTCTCGTCGCCGGCCTTGACCGACTCGGTCTCCAGCGCCGCGGCGAGTCGCGCGGCGGCGCGGCGGGCGGCCAGGAAGCGCAGCAGAAGCGCCAGGCCCCACAACAGCGCGACAACGCCGATAAGCGCCAGGCGCCAGGGCAGTGGACGCAGGCCGTGCACCAGCAGCGGCAGGACCAGGGACGCCAGCAGCGCGGCGATCACCGCGGCGGTGATCGACAGAACCCACCAGTTGGAGAGCAGCTTCAGGACGCGCTTCATCGACCGCTCCGCTCGATGACGACTTCGACGCGGCGATTGCCGGCTTTGCCGGCGGGCGAGTCATTGGGCTTCAGCGGCCGCGCGTCGCCGAAGGACTCGGCGGTCACCGGACGGCCCTTGTCGGTCAGCGCGCCCCGAATGATCGAGGCGGCGGCGTCGGCGCGGGCCTGCGCCAACTGGCGGTTGTCTGTGAAGGTCAGTCCGCCGCGCGGGCGGTCGGAGTCGGTATGGCCCTCGACCTTGATCGCGCCGGGCTCGGCGTTCAGCGCCTGGGCCACTTCCTGGAACAGACCGTCGTAGGCCGGCATCAGGCGGTCGGACCCGGGCGCGAAGAGGCCGCCCACGGTCGTCCGCACACGGATCGAGGTCGGTTCGTCGATGACCTCGACCTGGCCGGCCTGGATCCGGGCGGCCAGTCGCTTGCGGATGCTGTCGCCCTGGGTGCTGGCCTGGGTGGTGACCGGCGGCGCCTGCCGCGACAGGGTCAGCGGCTCGTCCGGCACGAGCCTCGCCACCGCCTCGCGGGCGTCCCGACCGGCGAAGCCGATCCAGGTGTGCAGCGCCAGGAAGACGACCAGCAGGACGCCGGCCGCTGCGGCGGCGACAATGGCCACGCGGGTCCAGGGCCCGACCGTGCTCGCCGCCGCCTCGACGCCGCGCCAGCGGGGCGACAGCTCGGCCCTGGACAGGGTCGGCGGATGGGGCAGGGCGCGGAACACCTGCTGCATGAGGGCTTCCAGCTGGGGCCGACCGCCGGGCATGACCCGGTAGCGGCCCTCGAAACCGGCGCCCATGCAGGCGTGGTAGAGCTCCAGCAGATTGGCGTACTCGGCCGGGCGGGCGACCATTTCCTCGAGCAGGCGCCAGAAGCGGTCGCCGCCGATCGCCTCGTGGAAGAAGCGCACCACCAGGCTGCGCTGGGCCCAGGCGGCGACGTCCGTCTCTTCGAACGGCAGATTCAGCGCGATGTCGTCGGCGGTGGCGGCCAGGGCGTAGGTCGCCCGGCGCAGCTCTTCCTCGTTGTAGACGCCGGCCAGGTCCCGCCGGAACAGCTCGATGTCGGCCGCCGCCTGCTTGTGCAGGTCGGGCAGCTTCATCCGGGCCCGGCCGGACCGCATCGAGGCCAGCAACGCCAGCAACGGCGCGGCGCTGGTCATCATCGGATTGCGCGGCGCCAGACCCTGGGGCGCCTCGGGAATGTCGTCGCGGACGCCGGCGGAGCGGGGAGGCTGATAGTTGGCCTCGGCCGCCGGTTGCGGCGTGGCGGCCTGGCCCCGCATCTGCGACAGCGGCGACGGCTGGAAGACCGTCCGATTGGGACCAGAACCGTTCGGATCGCTCATGACCCGCCCCGCTTGACCCACCAGAGCTCGAGTTCGAGATCAGGCCAGTCGCCGGCGACGTGCAGGCCGATGGCGGGCGCCTTCGTGAGCTCCGGCCAGTCGGGCGAGGACCGGTCGAGCTCGAAGTAGAGGAAGCCCGGCATGACGCGCAGTTGCGGCGGCGGCGTCGGCGTCGGCGTGATCCGCACGCCGGCCTGCAGCGAGCTCGATACGATTTCGCGCATCCGCGTCACGGGGCCCAGCTTCACCAGCGATGCGAACCGGGCGAGCATGGCCTCGGTCGGCGCGGCGGCGCGGGCGGCCAGATACAGGCTGCCGTTCTGGAAGATGCCGTGATCCTCGACGCGCGCGGTGTAGGCGCCGGGGCCGACGGACTCCAGCTTCAGCTGTCCCGCCGAGCGGGCGATTTCCATCGACAGCGCCGCCTGCAGCAGTTCGAAGGGCGGCTGGAACACCGCCTGCAGGTTCTCGTGGTCGTAGGTCGGAAAGACCGGCGGGCGGCGTTGCGGCAGGGCCAGGGTGGCGATCTCCCCCGCCATGCCGACGAAGGTTTCGTACAGGCGCTCGGGGTGGACCGCCGGGAGGGACTTCTGGTGAGCCAGCACCGGGCCCCAGCGATTGAGAGCCTGAAGCAGCAGGAACGAGGCGAAGGTCTCGGCCCCGCCGCGCGTGGCCTCGACCGCCCGGATCGCCAGCTCGTCGACCCGCTGTTCGGCGCGGCCGGCGATGTCGACGATCATGGCCTTCAGGCGCGCGGACCCGCGCACATCGAGCGTCGGGGCGATGAACTGGTCGTCGAGCACGACGCGGCCGCCGTTCACCTCCCGGATCCGGGCCAGGGCGAGCACGACCCGGCCCTCGGTGTGTTCCGCGCTGATCCCGAAGGCGAGGTTCGGCCGCGCGATCTCGATCTCCTCCGAGAGGCGCTCATCGGCGTAGGCGTCATGGATCGCCTCTTCCTCGACCCTGTAGCGGATGGTCGAACGGCCCTGGGTCGCCGTGGCGAATTCGATGGCGCCGGGCTGGCGGGCGGGCAGGGTGAGGTAGATCACCGTGTCGCGGGTGGCGACCGGGATGTCGATCGGCTCGGGCGGCGGCGAATCTGCCGGAATCCTTACCGGAGTCCCGTCCGGCAGAATCGCCACGCAGCGTTCGACGCCGAACTTGCCCAACTGAAGGAGGCTTTCGCTGACGGTCAGCTCGCTGACCCCCCAGGGGTAGGGCGTCAGGGCGCCGGCCCGCGCCTCGACCAGCGCTTCGACGAAACGGTCCTGCTGCTGGAAATGCTGCGGGCGCAGGAACGCGCCTTCGCGCCAGGCAACACGGCTCTCGCCAGCCATCCACGACCCCCTGTGGTTCGAATCGAACATCCCACGACGAGATGCGGATTGCGAAGCTCCGAGCTAAACCCTTATTGGTCAGGACGGGAAGGGAGCAAGTGACGAATGAAGGGTGACCGCGAACCTGGAGGTCAGCCGCCCGTCGATGCTCCGTCGCTGGACCCTCGAACCTGGGCCAGGGCGCCGTCCGCCGGCGCGGGCGAAACGCCTGGACCTGCCGGCGACACGCCCAACTCCTTTGACCCTCGCAGCTGGGGCCGGTCCGCGCCGTCGACGACCGACAAGGCCGATGCGTCGGCCCCGGCCGGGATCGACCGGCGTTGGCTCCTGCTCGGCGGCGGCGTCGCCACGCTGGCGGCAGGCGGCCTTGGCGTGACGATGTTCCTGGCCCGGGACAAGGCCGCCCTGACATCGGATACGGCTCCGACCGCGCCCGCCCTTCGAACCGACGACGAGAATTCCTACACCGCCCCCGCCGTCGATGGGTATCGCGGCCTGGAGGAGCGCCTGGCCAACTACCGCGTGCCGCCCGAGGAGATCCGGGCCGCCGTTGACGCCCTGCGACCGGTGGCCGGAGCCGATCCGGGCCGCATGCATCTGATCCTGAGGCTGCGTAATGCGGCGAGCGACCGGCCGGGCCTGATGGCCGCCGAGCTCCGGCGCGCCGCCGACGGCGCCGGCTTCCAGCTGACCCGCCAGGGCGACGGCTTCTCGGTCTCGGTGCTGGCGGCCGAGCTGATGCGCCGGCTCATCGCCCATCCCAGGGGACAGGTGAACCGCGACGGCCTCTACGCCTCGGCGGTCGACAGTCTGAGCGCCGACCTGATGACCCAGTTCGGCGAGGCCCTGGCCTTCGACTTCGACATCGCCCAGGAGGTTCGCGAGGGCGACCAGTTCGAGGTCGTTCACCAGGAACAGCACGACGCCCGCGGCAACGTGGTCGGCAGCCCCCGCCTGCTGTTCGCTTTCATGAGCGCCGGGGGCAAGGACCGTTACCTCTACCGCTTCACGCCCCCCGGCGCGGACGAGGGCTGGTTCGACGACCGGGGCCGCAACACCAAGCGCGCCTTCATGCGGACGCCGCTGGACGGCGCGCGGATCACCTCGCTGTTCGGCGAGCGCAAGCACCCGGTCTTCCACGACATCCGCATGCACAAGGGCGTCGACTTCGGCTGCGGCATCGGCACCCACATCTTCGCCGCCGCCGACGGCGTGGTGGACTATGCCGGGGCCGCGCGCGGCTTCGGGGTGCTTCTGAAACTGAAGCACGAGGGGGGTCTGGAGACCTGGTACGGCCACCTGAGCGGGTTTCCCGCCGGGATCGAGCCGGGGATCCCGGTCAAGCAGGGGCAGTTGGTCGCGCTGTCGGGCAACATCGGCGTCTCCAGCGGTCCGCACCTGCACTACGAGGTTCACAAGGACGGCGTCGCGGTGGATCCCAAGGACTACCTCGACGTCCAGGGCGCCATGGCCGGCGCCGCGGCGATGCTCGAGGGCGCGGTGCTCGACGCCTTCATGGCGCTGAAGGACGAGATCGACCTCGCCCGACGCTCGCAGGCTTGACGCCCAACGCCGCTACGCCAATGGTCGAACGTCGGTTTGACGCAGACGGACGCCCGGAGCGGGGCGATTCCAGGGGGTCGAGATGAGACCAGGACGCGAGGCGCGTGTGGCCCGCATACTGATCGGACTGGGATTGGCCCTCGGGCTCGGACTTCTCGGCGCGGGCTCGGTGTCCGGGCGCCAGGCCGACGCACGGCGCGTGGCGCTGGTCATCACGAACGAAGCCGCCGGACCCGATGTCGCGGCGGGCGGTGTCGCGATCTCGGGCAAGCTGCGCAGCCTTGGCTATGACGTCACCCCGGCCACCAATGCCGGACTGCTGGATCTGGGCCGCGCCGAGGGCCGCCTGGAGGGACAGGTCGACGCCAACACCGTCGTCGCCATCTATTACGCCGGCTACGCGGTCCGGGCGAACAACCGCGACTATCTGCTGCCGGCCGGCGCCACGCCGACCTCCGCGACCGGCATCGCCAACGTCGCGCTCGACCTGACCGGACTGGTCCAGCGGCTGCGCGACAAGGGCGCCCTGGTCACGGTGTTCGTGGACGGCTGCCGCCGCTCGCCGGTGCTGGACGCCCTCGGCGGGAACTGCGCCGGCGACCCCTCCAACCGGGAGCGGGACATCTACCTGATCTCGGCCGCCTCGCGCCTGCCGCCCGGCGATCTGACGGGGCAACTCGATGCCGTCTTGAGACCCGGTCGCTCGGTCGTCGAGGTCTTCGAAGACCTGCAGTCCAGGTTCGGGCTGGTGGCGGTCATCCAGACACCGGCCCAGTCCGGCATCCGCGCTGCGGCGACCGGCTTTGGTCGCGGCGCGCCGGTCGCGGCGCCTCAGCCGGCGTCCACGCCGGCTGTCGCACCTGCGAGAGTGGAAGCGCCGCCGCCGCCGTCCGCGCCAAGCCTGCCGGACGATGGGGTGAAGCTGCCCGACTATCTCTCCGAGATTCTCGAGACCGCCGATTTCGGCGATGTGAACCGCGCCCGCGCTCGCGCCGCCGAGTTCGAGCCCCGCTATGGCCGCCTGTTCCAGTCCTTCGACGAACGCACCCGGCTCGTGACCGAAGCGGTTCTCGCCTATGTGAACGGCGACTACGAAAAGGCCGTGCGGGACGTCGCGGCCTCGCGCGCCGTCGAGGCGTCGGGCGGTTACGATGCGTTCCCCGCCGGCACCGAGGGCCGCCGCAGCCGGATCGAGGGCAGCGCCTATCTCCGCCTTGGGCGTCTGCCGGACGCCATATCGCGGCTCGAGCGCTCCCGCGCCAAGTACCTCGAACTGGGCGACGGTTCAAAGCTCGGGCCGGTTCAGACGCTGCTGGGCGAGGCCTATCGCCGGGCCGGCAGGCGAGCGGACGCGCGCGGGGCGCTCGTCGTGGCCTCGCAGACCCAGACCGGTGTCGGCAAGGGCGCGGCCTATCTGCAGATGGCGCTGCTGGCCTACGACGAAGGCGACGCCAACGATTCCGAGGCCAAGGCCAATACCGCGATCCAGATGCTCAACGGCCCGCCGCCGAGCACGCTGCTGGCGGAAGCCTATGTGGCGGTCGGACGGGCCCGGCTGAAGCTCCGCCCCAACGGCGAGGGCGAGGCCTGGCGATACCTCGACATGGCGCGCGAGGTGGACCGTCGGTCGCCGGCCGTGGCGGCCTTCGAGCGGGAGTTGCCGACGCGGCTGGTCAATCCTCCGTTCCAGTCCATGCGGCCGCGTTTTACCTTCGCCCGGGACATCGAGCGGCGGGCGATGACCTGCTACGAGACCTCGGTCGACCGCGACGCCTACCTGGCGCTGATCAACCGCGAAGTCGCCGCGCTCAACGCCTACATCGGCCGTCTCGACGCCTACAGCCGCGAACTGACGCGACTGATCGGCGACTATGAGGCGCGCGGCTATCTGGCCGACTATCAGGGCGTGGTCCAGGGACGCGGCTACCGATTCCGGCAGGTGATCACCGACGAACAGAGCGCGGTCGCGACCTGGAGGGAGCGTTCGGTCATCGGCCGTACCAATGCGCTGCTGGCCTGGCACCCGATCGCCGCCCGCGCCGCCGTGCCCTGCGAGGGTCAGTCGCCGTCGCCGATGGCGCCGCCGGCCGGATACAGTCCCAACCTGCCGCCCGGCGATATCTTCGTCAGCGCGGCGCCCGAGCCGGACAGCCCGGCGCCGACGCTTGCCGTCGCGCCCGTCCCGGCCCCGGCTCGCCGGGCCGATCCGGCCCCGCCGATGGCCACCGCCGCCGCATTGGCGCCGCCCGTTGTGACCGCGCCGCCGCCGGCTGCCGTGGTCGCTCCGCCTCCGCCCCGCCCCATGGCGGTCGCCGAGGCCCCGCCGCCGCGCCCGGCCCTGGCGATCATCACGCCTGCGCCGACGCCTGAGCCGGCCAGACCGCCGGCCCTGGCGTCGGCGTCGCCGCCGGGCGGGCAGACGCCGGTCGCCGCCAAGCCGATCACAACGCCGCCGCCCGAAGCCCGGACGGCGGCGTCGCCGTCAGCGCCTCCGCCCGTTGTCCAGGCCCCGGCGCCTGCAAGACCGGTGGCCGTCGCCCCCGCGCCCGCGCCGCCCAAGGCCGTCGTCGCCGCACCGACGCCCAGGCCGTCGACGCCCGCAGCGCAACCAGTTCCCCAGCCGACGCCGCCGCCGCCCGCGCCCCAGCCGACTCCGCAGCCCGCGCCGCCGCCGGCTCAGGGTCTGGTCGTCCCGCCGCCGGTGCTGATCGCCGCGCCGACGCCCGCGCCTCCGCCTGTGGCGCCGCCGCCGGCCAAACCCGCCGCCAAACCGCCGGCCGGAAAGGCCCCGGTCCTCGCCAGGGCGCCGGCCGGCCCCGCGGCGGCAAAGGCCGCCGTCGACCGGGGCGCGGCCCTGTTCGCGCAGGGAAAGTTCGATCTGGCCCAGCGCGAGTACGCCCTGGCCGTGGAGGCCGATGCCTCGAACCTTGATGGTCAGGCCGGCGTGCTGGCCGCCCGGGGACTGGCCAGCCTCCAGGCCGGCAAGGTCGCCGCGGCGATCGACGAACTGACCAACGCCAACACCATCAAGCCGATGCCCGAGGCCCTGGAGGCGCTGGGCCGGATCTTCGCCGCCAACGGCAACCGCGACGCGGCGATCGACAAGTTCAGCGAGGCCATCAAGCTGCGGCCCACCTACGCCCAGGCCTACTTCGGCCGCGCCGAGGTCCTGAGGGAGCGGGGCTCTCCGCTGAGCGACGAGGCGCTGCTGAACCGGGCCGTCGATGACTACAGGATGGCGCTGACCGTGCGGCCGGATCTGCCGGAGGCCCTGCTCGGCATGGGCATGACCCGCTTCGCCCTCAAGGACTTCGCCGGCGCCATCACCAGTCTCGACGGCGCTCTGAAGGCGCGCCCGATCTTCCCGGAGGCCAAGTACGCCCGGGCGAGGTCACGCTTCGAACTCGGCCAGCATCAGGATGCACTGAACGACCTCGTCGATCTGCCGGCGTCGTTCGATGTGTACGCGCGATCCTGCAGCACCGGCCTGGCCTACTCGGCCATGGGTTACACGGCCCTGATGGCCAAGGACGACCCGCGGGCCATGGAGCTGTATCGGGAAGCGGAGAAGGCCTTCAACGAGGCTCTGAAGGTCCGGCCCGGCGACAAGAGCGCAAAGCTCGGGGCCGACCAGTCCCGTCAGACCGCGCTCGACAACTTCATCGGAAGCGGCGTTCGGGAAGCGCTGCGGCGCCTGCCGGCCGGTCGGCAGCGCACGACGTCGCCCACCGCCACCCTGTCCTACGCCGACGCCTGCAAGAAGAGCTGAGCCCGGTCAGGGCGCGTCTCCCAACGCGGACCTCGCGGCCGAGAAGGCCTCCTGAAACCCCGTCGCGTCGGTGCGGGGCGCCGCGCCGGCATCGCAGGCTATGTCACCGATCATCGCCTCGACGCCGCCTGGATCAACCATGGCCGCGGCCGCTGCCGGCGGACGCGAGGCCACGAGCTGTCCATCGCGGCTGAACACCTGCGCCCCGCCGAACAACTGGGCGCCCGAGGCGCAGTCGATGCGCAGCTTCGAGATCTCGTAGACCCCCGGCGTATCCCCCGTCTCCCGGGAGGCGGCATATATGGTCAGCCTATAGGTTTCCGCGAAGCCGCCCTCGCGCGACAGACGGTCGAGGTCGAGGAACTCCACCTGCCATCCCGGAACGGCGGCGATGCGCGTCATTCGCCCGGGCGGGGCCGCGAAGGGGGCAGGGGCGGCCGCAGCGACGGCGACGGCGACGGCGACGGCGACCGGCGTCGCGGCCGAAGGCGGGGGCGGGTCCAGCGGCGCATAGCGAAAGCGAACGACGAAGGTCAGCCGGCTGCCGTCGAGATCGACCTCCTTCGTCCGCGCAAGGCGATAGAGCGAGGCGAGCTTCACGGCCGAGGCGCCGAAGCCGGCGCCGGCCGGACTTTCATCCTTCACCGTGCAATCGCGCAGCCGTCCGGACGCTTCCAGCGCACAGTCCAGCGTTGCCCGCCCCGGGGTTCGGGACAGCACCGCGTCGGGCGGACCCAGCCGTTCGAAATCCGCCTGCGAAGGCCGGGTCTCCCACTGCGCCCCTTCGGAGACGGTCTCCTGGGCAGGCAGCGGCGTTGAAAGGGCGAGGGCGGCCAGGGTCACCACGCTGGTTCTCCTGGTCGTGCCCATCATCGCCCTCGTCAGGGTTCGGCGCGAGGCCCCGCGCGCTCGCCGCGCCAGCATCGGCCACGAAGTCTTCCGGGACAAGCGGTCAGCTGTCACCCGCCGCCGCTCCCCCGGACAGCACGAAGCCCGCCACGACAGTCGCGGCGGGCTTCGGCATTCGGGAAGCTGTCGAGCCTAGGGCAGGACGGCCTTCAGCGACAGGGTCACGCGGCTGTCGCAGATCGTGCCGCAGCCGAGGTCGTTGTCGTGGTAGCGCAGGTCGGCCGAGAGGGTGTCGTTGAAGGCGTAGCCGACGCCGACGTTCCAGGTCGAGTACTCGGCGCCGACATCAAAGGTCTGCGTGCCGACGGCGCCGCCGATCGTCCACTTCTCGGCGGGCGAAACGCTGGCGTTGACTTCGTAGTAGACGGCCGAGCCGATGCCGCCGAAGAACTCCGGCGAGTAGTAGACGGCGGCGCCCAGGGTGGCCGGACCAGCCGGAACCGAGGCGGCGGCCTTGAATTCCCAGAACGCGTAATCCGCGCCGCTCGGCTCGTTCAGGTAGCCGTAGTAGATGGCGCCGAGGTCGAAGGTCACCGGGCCGGCGGTCGGCTTGATGCCGGCGTAGACGTCGATCTCGGCGTCCGTGCTGTCATAGAAGTCGACGTTCGACGCCCAGGCGCCAGCGTAGAAGATGCCGCTGCCGAAATCGACGCCGGCGAACAACTGCGGGCTTTCGTCGGTCTGCGAGACGCCGCGGTACACGTAATCGGAGGCCACGCCGACGTTGAACGAAACGTCCTGGGCGTAAGCCGTGCCGCCGAGCGCGAGAGACGCCGTGGCGGCGCAGATGGCCAGTTTAAGAGCTTTCATCGCTATCCCCTTGTTGTTAGCGCCGGACGGATCGAGGCCGCGCCAGCGTCGCCCCCGTCCTGCGACGTCGAGCGAGTCCAAGAGTGATCGAAGGGGCGCGTTCACCCTAACGACAGCGCGCGGGCTGAGTAACTGACCCGGCCAGCTGTCGGCATTTTGTGCGGCCCTGATCCTCATCGCCCGATTTTTGGGCGCCTGCGGGGTCGTTTTCGCAGGGGAATGCTGCAATGCGGAACCAACCCGTCCGGCGTAAGCGCTCCGTAAACCGATGACTCAGCGCATCGACAGGGAGGCGAAGCCCAGGTGCGTTCCGGCGTCCACCAGAAGGGTTTCGCCCGTCACGTGCCGTGAGGCGGGCGAGGCCAGGAACACCGCTGCGCCGGCGATGTCCTCCGCCGTGGAGGCGGCCTTCAGCGGCGTTGAGCGGATAACGCCTTCGCGCATGCGAGAAACGGTGTCGTCCGCCATGGCCTTGCCGAACCAGGGCGTGTCGATGAATCCCGGGCAGATGGCGTTGACGCGGATGTTCGGCGCCAGCCCGCGCGCCAGCGACAGGGTCATGGTGTTCATGGCGCCCTTGGACGCGGCGTAGGGCACCGACGAGCCGATGCCGGTCACGCCGGCGATCGAGGCGGTGTTGACCACGGCGCCGGGCTGCGGCGCCGCCTCGAGCAGCGCGCGGGCTGCTCGGACCATCTGGAAGGCCCCGACCACGTTGACGCGATAGAGGCGCAGGAAGTCGTCGGCGTCGACGGCGTCGAGATCGCCATGGTTGGGCGCGAACTTGGTCACGCCGGCGTTGTTGAACAGCGCGTCGATGCGGCCGAACGGCTCGGCGGCCGCCGCGATCCTCCGGCAATCGGCGTCCTCCCCGACATCGCCCTGGACCAGGACCGCCTTGGCGCCTTGCGCCTCGCACAGGCGGCCGGTTTCCTCGGCCTCGGCCTGGCTGGAGGCGTAGTTGATCACCACCACCGCGGCGCCGCGGCTGGCCGTTTCAACGGCGATCGCGCGCCCCAGGCCGGTCGACCCGCCGGTCACCACCACCACGAAGCCGTCGAAATCCTTGCCGGACATTTGTGTCTCTCCCTTGCTTTGCTTCTCCCTACACCGGCGCGGTCGCGCTTGTCGCGCGGAGGAGGGGGGACTAAATCGCCGCCATGACCGATCATCTCACCCAGCTGGGCCGCCTCGTCGATGCGCCGGCCCGCCCGGAAGACGCCGTCCTCGAGCGTGTGCCCAATCCGCAGGCCGGCACCCTGTACCTGGCCCGGTTCACCGCGCCGGAGTTCACCTCGCTGTGCCCGGTAACCGGCCAGCCCGACTTCGCCCAGCTGGTGATCGATTACGCGCCGGGTGAGTGGCTGATCGAGTCCAAGTCGCTGAAGCTCTACCTGGGCGCCTTCCGCAACCACGGCGCCTTCCACGAGGATTGCACGGTGGCCATCGGGCGGAAGATCGTCGAGGTCGCGCAGCCGAAGTGGCTCAGGATCGGCGGCTACTGGTACCCGCGCGGCGGCATCCCGATCGACGTCTTCTGGCAGAGCGGCCCGGCGCCGGAGGGTTTGTGGCTGCCCGATCAGGGCGTCGCGCCCTACCGCGGGCGGGGCTAGCCCTCGAACCGCGTCGTCAGCGTCGCCACATCCGGACGGACCCGCTCCTGCGGGGCTTCGGCGGTCGTGCCCATGAACACGAAGCCCGCCACCTTTTCGTTGTCCGCCAACCCGAGCACGGCCCGCGCCTCGGCGTCGTAGGCGTACCAGTCGGTGATCCAGTTGGCGCCATAGCCCATGGCCAGGGCGGCATAGGTCAGGTTGGTACACACCGCGCCCGCCGACAGCACCTGTTCCCACTCCGGGATGTCGCCGGCCGTCGTCCTGGAGATGACGGCGACTCCGACCGGCGGCGTCCGTAGCTTGCCCAGCTTGGCGATCAGCCTGGTCGCGTCCGGCCGCGACGCCGCCAGGGTCTCCAGACGCGCCGCGAAGGCCGCCTTGCCGGCGCCCTCGAGAATCACGAAGCGCCAGGGCGCCAGCTTGCCGTGGTCGGGCGCCCGGGCCGCGATCTGCAGCAGGTCGGTCAGTTCCGTCGCCGTCGGTCCGGGCGCGCGAAGACCCAGCGCCGACGCGGACCTGCGGCGGGCGAGGAAGGCCAGCACCTCCGGCGCCGCCGCGACGGGCAGGGCTTCTCCGAACACAGGTGTCTGGGGCGCGCCGTGGGTCATCAAGGCTCCACGGTCAGGTGGTGGTCTGTTCAGGGGTGTCGTCGAATACGCCGCGCAGCTTGACGCGGCTATCGGGGGGCAGAAGCCGGAAGCGGCTGTCGTACTCCGGCGCGCGCTCGCCATCGAGGGTCGCCGAGGCGGCGATCTCGCCCGTCACATCGTCCCGCGAGAAGGCTTCGCAGACTACCTTGCCCTCCAGTTCGGCCATGGTCTCGCGCATGACCACCGTCATCGCGGCGGCCTGTTCGCGGGAGGCGCGGGCGCCGGCTTCCAGGAAGGCGATGTCCATCTCCACGAAGCGGTAGGTCCAGCACAGCTTGCCGGCCTCCAGCTTGACGGTGTTCCGGACGACCATCTCGAAGTCGCTGCCTTCGTAGATCCGGTAGCGGCGCGTCTGGCTGAAGAGGTTCTTGACGGGCTCGAGGAAGACAATCTCCTCGCAGCTCTGGTCGGTTTCCCGCCAGCCAGCGCACCAGGCCCGGTCGGACTTGATCGTGGCGACGAGCGCCTCACGGGTCAGGGGGCGTTCGGCCCGCGCCAGCGCAGCGCTGGGAGCCGAGACGGCGGCGACGATGGCGAGAACCTGAAGGGCGCGCATGGACAACACCTATGGCGGATAATCGGCCCCGGCAACCGGACCCTTGGCGAACCGCGTTATCACCCCCATATCGCAGGTCAGGGCGAAATTCGGCGAGCCGGCCGACCTGTGCTACAGGACCCGCGCGATAACGGGAGGGCGAGTATGCCCAGACAGTTCGAAGTGGTCACCGCCGGCGCCCCGCCCGTCTGGGCCAGCCTGCGTAACGAAGCCGAGCGCGCCGCGCGCGACGAGCCGACCCTGGCCAGCCTGCTCAACGCCGTCATCCTGTCCCACGACAGCATGGCCGAGGCGCTGTCCTACCAGTTCGCCCGCAAGATCGCCGACCAGGAGCTGCGGGCCATGAGCGCTCGCGAGATCGCCGAGGAAGCCTACGAGGCCGATCCCTCGCTGATCAGAGCCGCCGAAGCCGACCTCAAGGCCGTGTTCGAGCGCGACCCCGCCTGCAAGGGCTATGTCCAGCCGTTCCTGTTCTTCAAGGGTTTCCTGGCGCTGCAGAACCACCGCGTGGCGCACTGGCTGTGGACCCATAGCCGCGACACCCTGGCCTTCTACCTTCAGAGCCGGGGCAGCGAGGTCTACCAGGTCGACATCCATCCCAACGCCCGCATCGGCTCGGGCGTCTTCCTGGACCACGGCACCGGGATCGTCATCGGCGAGACCGCCGTGGTCGGCGATGACGTCTCCATGCTGCACGGCGTCACCCTCGGCGGCACCGGCGCCGAGCGCGGCGACCGCCACCCCAAGATCGGCAAGGGCGTCCTGCTGGGCGCCGGCGCCAAGGTGCTGGGTAACATCGAGATCGGCGACTACGCCAAGGTCGCTTCCGGCTCGGTCGTGCTCAAGCCCGTCCCGGCCCACTGCACGGCGGCGGGCGTCCCGGCGCGTCTGGTCAACTGCCCGACCTGCGAGGAGCCGGCGCGCACCATGGACCACACGCTCGCCGAGGCGGTCTACGACTACGTCATCTGACGCGCGGCCGATCACGCGGCTTTTGTCTTGCCTCCCGGGGCGAGCGCAGTAGGTTCGCGCCGAACGCGCCCCGGCGCCCCAGTGACCAGGAGCCACGCCGTGGACGAAAAGCATATCAAGCAGATCGAAGCGCACCTGAAGCGCACCTTCGGCAACCCGCACTTCGCTGTGAAGGCGCGCAAGCAGAAGGACTCGGCCGAGGTCGAGCTGAAGAGCGAGTTCATCGGCGTCATCTACGAAGACGAGGACGAGCCCGGCTCGTTCCTGTTCGAGATGGCCATCCTGGCCGAAGACCTGGAGTAGGCACCGAACGCCGCCATGAGGGTTCTCGTCATCGGCGGCTACGGCACGTTCGGCGGCCGCCTGGCGCGGTTGCTGGCCGATGAGCCGCGGGTCACGCTGCTGCTGGCCGGGCGGTCGGAAGCGAAGGCGCGGGCGTTCTGCGCCAAGGTCCCCGGCGACTCGACGCTCATCCCGTTCCGCTTCGATCGCGACGGCGATCTTCAGGCCCAACTGGCGGAAGCCGGCGCCGACGTGGTCGTCGACGCCAGCGGGCCGTTCCAGGCCTACGGGCGCGAGCCCTACCGCGTGGCGCAGGCCTGTATCGCCGCCGGCGTCTCCTACATCGATCTGGCGGACGGTTCCGACTTTGTGGCCGGGATCGGCGCGCTTGATGCCCAGGCGAAGGCCGCGGGCGTCTTCGTGCGGTCGGGCGTCAGCACCTGCCCCGCCCTGACCTCGGCGGTGGTCCGCAGGCTGGCGGAGGGCTGGTCGGTTGTGCGCTCGGTGTCGGCCGGCATCGCGCCGACGCCCTGGTCGGGGATCGGCCTGAGCGTCGTGCAGGGCATCGCCGGCTACGCGGGAAAGCCTGTGACGCTGGTGCGCGGCGGGCGGCAGACCCAGGCTCCTGCACTGGTCGAGACCCGCCGGGTGACCATCGCTCCGCCGGGCGCGACGCCGCTGCGCAACCTGCATTTCTCACTGGTCGACACGCCGGACCTGCGCACGCTACCGGCCATGCTGCCCGGGCTGCGCGACGTCTGGTTCGGCGCCGGGCCGACGCCCGAGAGTCTGCACCGGATGCTGAACGGCATGGCGTGGCTGGTGCGATGGCGGCTGATTCCGACGCTCGCCCCCCTGTCGCCGCTGTTCCACCAGGCGATCAACCGCCTGCGCTGGGGCGAGCATCGCGGCGGCATGTTCGTGGCCGCCACCGGCGAGGACGCGGAGCGCCGACCTGTCCGCTGGTCCTGGCATCTGGTCGCCGAGGGCGACGACGGTCCGTTCATCCCCTCGATGGCCGCCGAGGCTCTGATCCGCAAGATGCTCGACGGTGAGCGGCCGGAGCCCGGCGCCCGGACGTCCGTCGCCGACCTGGACCTCGCCGACTTCGAGGCCGCCTTCGCCCGCCGGGCCATCCGCTGCGGCGTCCGCGAGGAGATCGCCGAGTCGGAGCCCGTCTTCCGGCAGGTGATGGCCGGCGCCTTCGACGCCATGCCGGACGCCTGGCGGGCGATTCACGATCTGCGAGCGGGGGCGCGGACGGTCGAGGGACGGGCGATGGTCAAGCGGGGCCGGGGGCTGCTCGCACGGCTGGTCGGGGCGGTCGTCGGCTTTCCGCGCGCCGGCGACGACGTGCCGGTCAGCGTGCGCTTCGAGCGACGGGTCAACGCCGAGCGCTGGACCCGCACCTTCGGTGGCAAGGCGTTCGACAGCCTGCAGGAGCCCGGGCAGGGCCGGTCGGTGCGCCTGGTCGTCGAGCACTTCGGCCCGCTTGCCGTCGCCATGGCCCCGACCACCCGCGACGGACGGATGAGTCTGGTCATCCGTCGGTTCAGCCTGCTCGGAATCCCGCTGCCGCTCTGGCTCTCACCGACAACGGCCGCCCACGAGGAGATCGTGGACGGCCGCTTTCATTTCGACGTGGAGATCGGCCACCCGCTGACCGGCATGATCGTGCTGTACCGCGGGTGGCTGGCGCCGGCTTCCTAGAGCACCCCCAGCATTTCCGCGACCAGCGGGTGGCGGACGATGTCCTGCTCTGCCAGGCGAACGACGGCGATGTTGGGCACCGCCTCGAAGCGGTCGGCGACATCGCCCAGGCCCGACAGGCCCGGCAGCAGGTCCGATTGGTGAGGGTCGCCCGTCACAACCATGGTCGAATGCCAGCCCAGGCGGGTCAGCAGCATTTTCAGCTGGCCGTAGGTGCAGTTCTGGGCCTCGTCGATGACCACGAAGGCGTTGTTCAGCGTGCGGCCGCGCATGTAGCCGACCGGGGCGATCTCGATGGCCCCCTCGGCGATCAGGGCACGAACCCGCTTCATGGAGAGTCGGTCCGACAGGGCGTCGTAGAGCGGCCGCAGGTAGGGGGCGAGCTTGTCCTCCATGTCGCCGGGCAGATAGCCGATCGATTCGCCGGCCTCGACGGCGGGGCGGCTGAGCACGATCTTGGCCACCTTGCCGGCCTCCAGCGCCTCGACCGCCTTGGCGATGGCCAGGTAGGTCTTGCCGGTGCCTGCCGGACCGAGCGCCATGACCAGGTTCTTGGCGTCGATGGCCTTGATCAGCTCGGCCTGGCCGTCTGATTTTGGTTTTATTGTCTTGAGGTACCCCTGCTCGCGATCCTCATCCCGGCCAAGCGGCGACCAGCCGTTCCCGACGGGCAGACGGCGCACCTTGCCGCCATCGTCCTGGAACTGGGCGTGGTCGAACGCGCCTTCGCGCACGGTCCGCTTCAGGGCTCGCTTGGTCATCGTGAAGCCTCCATTGGGGCAAGAAAAAAGGGCGTCGCCGGAACGGCGCGCCCTTGGGACAGGAAAGCGGAGCGGATGAGGCGCACGCGGCCGGGAGGCTCGCTTGCACTGCGCGGGACTGAAGACGCCCCTGGACGTCTGGACACCAAACGCGACACCCGGTTCTCCGTCGTCAGGAGACCACGGACGGAAAGTCCGCCCGTGCTGGATTTGAGGGGGGCGGGACCCGCTC
>JBIKII010000231.1:0-3821 GCA_044361705.1 Caulobacter sp. | reverse complement strand
CCGTCTTGGCCATCGAGTCGAAATTTAGCGCGATTTTTCAGGTGATCAATGATTATGTTGCATTGCACCGTTCTGTGATGCGCCGCAGCATCAGCGGGCTATCAGACTGCGGTCCGCTTGCCTGACATCCGTGCAACCGGTCAGCGCCATGGCCATCGTCATCTCCTGACGCAGGATCTGCAGAACATGGGCGACGCCGGCTTCCCCGCGCGCGCCGAGCGCCCAGGCCCAGGGGCGGCCGATCAGGCAGGCCTTGGCGCCCAGGGCCAGCGCCTTGACCACGTCCAGGCCTGATCGGACGCCGCCATCCATCAGGATGGTCAGGTCATCCCCCACGGCGTCGGCGATCGGGGGCAGGGCCCGGACGCCGGACAGCACGCCGTCCAGCTGCCGCCCGCCATGGTTGGAGACGATGATGCCGTCCGCTCCGACCTTCACCGCCTCACGGGCGTCCTCGGGGTCGAGGATCCCCTTGATGACGATCGGGCCGTCCCAGTGGGTGCGGATCCAGTCCAGATCCTTCCAGGTCAGGCTCGGGTCGAAGTTCTTCGTCACCCAGGGCCAGAACTCGGCCATTCCCTTCGCCTCGGGAATCGCGGCCGCCAGGTTGCCGAACACATGCGGCTTGCCGCCCAACTGCACGTCCAGCAGCCAGTGCGGATGGGTGATGCCGTCCCATGCCCGCTTCATGCCTCCGGTCAGCGACGGCGCGCCGCCGAACAGGCCGGTGCGCATGTCGCGATACCGCGCGCCCGGCACCGGCAGGTCGACCGTGAACACCAGCACGGGGCAGCCAAGGCCCTTCGCGCGGGCGAGCAGCTCCGCCATGTAGCCCCGGTCGCGGATCATGTAGAGCTGGAACCAGGGCGCCAGCCCCGCCCCGGTGGTGACCTCGTCCAGGTCGCAGACGCCGACCGTGGACAGGCAGAAGGGCACCCCCGCCGCCTTCGCCGCCCTCGCCGCCTGCACCTCGCCCCGGCGGGCGTACATGCCCGCCATGCCGACCGGGGCCAGCATCACCGGCATCGAGAGGGCCTGGCTGAACAACTCCGTCGACAGGTTTATCTTCGACACGTCGCGAAGCACGC
The DNA here is from genome assembly GCA_044361705.1 of Caulobacter sp. GTDB lineage: Bacteria > Pseudomonadota > Alphaproteobacteria > Caulobacterales > Caulobacteraceae > Caulobacter. The sequence goes on along the minus strand of JBIKII010000231.1, from coordinate 2,733 downwards.
GCTGGCGCAGGGCCAGGTCCTCGAAGTCCTCGACGTTCCGCCGCAGCGTCGCCTCGGCGTAGGAGCCGCCATCGATGTAGTCGAACAGCAGGCGTGGCAGCCGCTTGCGGGCCAGCTCGCGATAGTCGCTGACCGCGGCCGGGATCATTTCGGCGGCGTCCAGTCGAAGGCCAGCAGGATCGTGCGCTGCTTGTCGTTGAAGTTGTCGTCCGACAGCAGGTAGAGGCGCCAGCTCCCGTCCGCGCGCGGGACAACGGCGACGCCCTCGAAGTTGTCCACCGTCGTGGAGGGGCCCATGGCCAGCCGTCCGATCACCGCCCTGTCGAAAAACGGATCCCCGACGATGGTTAGGATGATGCGCGAGCCGATCGCCGGAATGAAGCTGTGGTGCAGGATGAGCAGCTCGCCCTTCGGCCCCAAACCCAGCGCGCTAAGGCGGTAGCCCGGCGGCGGCGCGGGCAGGCCGTCCAGCTCATCACATCCTGTGTAAAGGCGACACATCCAGATGCCGCCCGGCTCGAGGCCCACAAAGTAGAGCCCGCCCGACGCCGGGGCGGCCACCAGGCCTTCCATGCCGTCATTCTCGCCCAGGGCGACGGGCGGCGCCTTTGCCGGGGTCGGCCGCCCGGCCTCGTCGTAGACCCAGATGCGGTGATCGCGCTCAAAGCTGATCAACAGCCGTCCGTCGGCGAGCCGCGTGAGGCCCTCGGCGTCACCCTCCCGCTTGCCCTGCAGGGGCTGGCCATCGGCGCCGAGCAACGGCTTCAACACCGCCTCGCCAATGCCGGTCAGGCGCTCGTCCGGCCCGAGCAGGATCCTGCCGGTGACGATGTCGCCGTCGTCCGTCGGCGAGATGAAGGCCCCGTCCGGGGCGACCCAGAGATCGGACAGGCCGTGGAGGCGGCTTGTCGCGCTGCTCGTCAGCGCCAGACCGCCGGCGTAGCGGAAGCCGTCGATCTCCCGCCGGGCCGGGTCAGCGGGGTCCAGCGGGACAGGCGCCGTCTCAACTGTGATCCGGCTGTCGGCCGGAATCGGGCCGCGCGGCGGGATTGGCCGAAGGTGCGCGGGGGTGGCGCAGGCGACGACGGCCAGCAGGACGGCCGCGACAGCGCCGATCCCCCGCAGCGCCGTCACGCCAGCGCCTCGGCGACCTGCTTGAAGGTCGTGGCCTTCATCGGCGGCGGTTGGGTCACCGGCGGCGGGGCCAGCAGGCCGCGGTTGGCCGCCACCCGCTTGGGTTCCTCCTCGAACAGGGCGGCCAGCTGCTCGACCAGCACCCCGCCCAGCTGCTCGACGTCTACGATGGTCACCGCCTTCTTGTAGTAGCGGGTGACGTCGTGGCCGATGCCGATAGCGAGCAGTTCGACCGGGCTCTTGCCCTCGATCTCGCCGATGACATGGCGCAGGTGGCGTTCCAGGTAGTGGCCGCTGTTCACTGACAGGGTCGAGTCATCGACCGGCGCGCCGTCGCTGATGACCATCAGGATACGTCGCTGCTCGGGCCGGTTGATCAGCCGCTGGTGGGCCCACATAAGGGCCTCGCCGTCGATGTTCTCCTTCAGCAGCCCCTCGCGCATCATCAGGCCGAGGTTGCGCCGGGCCCGTCGCCAGGGCGCGTCCGCGCTCTTGTAGATGATGTGGCGCAGGTCGTTCAGGCGGCCGGGCGAGGGGGCCTTGCCGGCCTTGATCCAGTCGTCGCGGCTGATGCCGCCCTTCCAGGCGCGGGTGGTGAAGCCAAGGATCTCGGTCTTGACCGCGCAACGCTCGAGCGTGCGGGCCAGGATGTCGGCGCAGACGGCGGCGACCATGATCGGCCGGCCGCGCATCGAGCCGGAGTTGTCGATCAGGATGGTGACCACCGTGTCGCGGAACTCGGTGTCCGACTCCTGCTTGAACGACAGCGGGGCGGTGGGGTCCATGATGATCCGCGGCAGGCGGGCGACGTCAAGCATCCCCTCCTCGAGGTCGAACTGCCAGGACCGGTTCTGCTGGGCCATCAGCCGGCGCTGCAGCTTGTTGGCCAGGCGCGAGACCACGCTCGACAGGCTGGCCAGCTGCTGGTCGAGGTAGGCGCGCAGCCGGGTCAGTTCCTCTGCGTCGCACAGGTCCTCGGCCCCGACGATCTCGTCATGGGCGGTGGTGAAGACCTTGTAGGGCGGCTCGGGCTGGTTGTTGTCCTTGATCTCCGGCCGGGCCGGCTTGGCCCCGTCGCCCATCTCGGGCGCCTCGTCGGACATCTCGGCGTTGTCGTCGTCTTCAGCCTCGACCAGCTGCTGCTCGCCGTCCTGGGCCTGCTGCTCGTCGGTCTCCATCTCGTCCATGGAGGCGCCTTCGGGCGACTGGCCGTCGCCGTCCCCATCGTCGCTGTCCGAGTCCGAGGGCTGCTCCTCGTCCTCGCCCTGCTCCTCACTGCTTTCCTGGGCGTCGAGCTCGGCGTCGCCGAGGTCGAGGTCGCGCAGGATGGTGCGGACCGTCTTCTGGAACGCGGCCTGATCGTGGATGTCGGTCGACAGCCGGTCGAGGTCGGCGCCGGCCCTCGCCTCGATGTCGTGGCGGAACAGGTTCACCGCGTCCCTGGCCCCTTCCGGCGGGGAGTCGCCGGTCAGGCGTTCGCGGACCATCAGCGACAGCACATCGGCCATCGGGATGCTGGCCTTGTCCTTCATCCGGACCAGGCCCTTGCGCTCGATGGATTGCTCCAGGACCGTCGTCAGGTTGGCCCGGACGCCGCCC
>JBIKII010000372.1:0-3853 GCA_044361705.1 Caulobacter sp. | reverse complement strand
TTTTAAATATCTCTAGCCTTGGTCTGAACCTTCGCAGCGGCGCTACGGGTGACCCTTGGGTCTATATGTCCGACTCAGGATTTGATACCTTCAATGGCATCAGGATGTCGGCAGGATCCTTGCAGATTGCAAACTCCTACATCACCTTGGCAGGAACTCCTACATTAAGGGGCGTACACCAAACTGGTGGAAACCTACAGTTTGCAAACTGCTACTTCGCAAGCGCTCAGACTCAGCCGTTCATGCTCATGGAGAACATGTCTGATGGCTCGTTGCAGATCGACAATTGCAACTTTAATTGCGCAGGAAGCGCACAGTTCTCCGTAGGTGGGAACATGAGCAACAACTCAATCCAAGTCTCCAACTGTAAGTTCCAAGCTCAGACCAGCGCATTTCAGTTGCTTGGTGCGGCAGACGGAACGAACGTAATTCACCTCTCAAACAACATCATTGAAACCGCACCGATCCAATACAACCAACCCATCGTGCTAGTGACAGGCAGCAATCGGGTGTACATGACAGGCAATCGGGTCAATGACGGCAGCGGTGCGTTTATTTACATTACAAACGACAACCCGAATTGGGTGAGCGGAAACATTGGGCATGGGTGGACATACGTGTTCCCATCTGCAAAAATTGGGTTTTACCAAAATAACATCTGAGGCAAGAATGGATTGGCAAATAATCATCAACATTGGGGCAGGAACACTACTCGCAGTCGGTGGGTGGTTTGCCCGTCAGCTTTGGGATTCTGTAAAAGAACTCCGTAAGGAGATGTCAGATATGCGGCTTCATGTTTCTGATATTTACGTTAAGAAGTCTGAGGTCGATGGCTTTCGAGCGGACATGGACAAGAGGTTTGACCGGATTGAGATGCTGCTAGACCGTCTGTTTGAAAAGATGGACAGCAAGGCAGATAAATAATGGTTGCGGCTAAAAAGGTTGTTGCTAAAAAAGCACCCATTAGAAAAGCACCTGTCACACGTGCTAAGCCCGTCCAAAAACAGAATATGATAGACGCAATATTAGACCTCATTAAGTGGGTAGATAACCCATTTAAACTTGTTTCCGTCATCCTGCTGTCAACTATATTTTTCTTGGGCTATCTGACTTGGGACAGCCGACAGGTCATTCTGGCAGCAATCAGTAGCAACAGCTCAATGCCGCAACTAAAGACACATGACGAGCTTTTGCCATTGGCAAGCAGGCTGGTCAAAGATGTAAACGCTGTTGGTATCGTCGTAAACAAAGTAAACCTTGCTACCAACAGCCGGACTACAGTTCTAGCTATTGCCAACGGTGAGCGCAACCATAAGCTAGAGGGTGTGACTGTGTCGTTGTTTAATGAGTCACCCGCACGAAACGCTGACGTTGTTTCTATGCTGAACAATGAAATAGCCTGTAAGCCGTTTGAGTCATCAAGCCCTGTTGGTGAGTGGGCAAAGTCGGTAGGTGTAACGTATATGTGCCGTGGATCAATACCAAACGAAATGGGCAGGTTTGCAGGATACATTGCAGTGGGATTTAAAGCAGAACCATCAGACCTTACATCTATTAAAACCCGCATTATTCTAGCCGCATCGGAGATGGACAAATGAACTGGATCAAAGAGAAGTGGGCGCAACTTGTCGAATGGTTTAAGGGGCTAAAATTATGATCCTCGACATCTTAGGTATTGGCTCAAAGATCATTGATAAGATATTTCCTGACGCAAACGCTGCGGAAGCTGCAAAGCTCAAGCTGTTAGAGCTTCAGCAGTCTGGTCAACTTGCACAACTCAATGCAGATATGCAAGAGCAGCAGGAGCTTACCAAGCGCCATACGTCCGACATGAGTAGCGACAGTTGGCTATCAAAGAATATCCGCCCTATGACCCTCCTAATCATTCTGGCGGGGTATTTCACCTTTGCCTTGATGAGCGCCTTTGATCTGGAGACCCACAAGCAGTACGTGGAGCTCCTAGGTCAGTGGGGGATCATCATAATGAGCTTCTATTTTGGTGGCAGGACTGTTGAAAAAGTAGCCGACATGGTCGAGCGGCGCAAAACAAAGGAAATTGAAAATGCTGGTAAGTAAGGAAATGCTCCTAACGATCACAACGCCTGAGCTCGCTGAGAAGTGGGCAGACGCCCTCAATGAGACCTGCGAGCGCTTTGCGATCGATTCCCCCTTCCGTATCGCTGGATTCCTGAGCAATACTGCGCACGAGTCGGGTGGCTTCAAGTTCGTCAAAGAGAACCTTAATTACTCCGCTGCGAGCTTGATGCGGGTCTGGTCTAGTCGCTTCCCCTCGATTGAGGTGGCTCAAGCATACGCAATGCAGCCAGAGAAGATTGCCAACAAGGTGTACTCCAGCCGCATGGGTAATGGCGACGAAGCCTCTGGTGACGGTTGGAAGTACATTGGACGGGGTTTGATTCAGCTCACAGGCAAGAATAATTACGTTGCCTACTCGATGGCTTGTGACAACGAGGCATTGACTAAACCTGAGATTGTCGAGCAGCCAAAGTACGCCGCCGAGTCCGCAGGATGGTTCTGGGATGTCAATAAGCTCAACACGCTCGCCGACGCTCAGGACATTCAAGGCATGTGTAAACGTATTAATGGCGGATTTAATGGCTTAGATGACCGCCAAATGAAGTATTCGAAGATCATGGACTATTTCAATCAGCGGCAATAGAGGGTAAAATGGCAAACAAGGCGCTTTGTGATAAATCGCAGACAAATTCCATACAGGAAGCGCTATGACGACCTCATTTACCCTTACCTACGATAATCTTGTCAATACGGTCAAGCAATATCTTGAGCGTAGTGACGCATCTGTCGTCGAAAGAATCCCCACATTTATTACTTTGGCTGAGTTCGAGATTGCTCAGCAGGTCAAGACGCTTGGTCAAATTCAAGTCGTCCAAGCCAACATGAACGTGGGCAACCCTGTCATACAAAAGCCTGCACGTTGGCGCAAGACGGTCTCAATGACGCTGAACAATGGCACGCAAAAGAGCCCCGTATTCTTGCGCAAGTTTGAGTACTTACAGTCATACAACAACGAAGGCTCGACAGGTCTGCCAATTTATTACGGCGACTATGACTACGACCACTGGCTGGTCGCTCCGACGCCTGATGATGACTACCAGTTCGAGGTTCTGTACTACGAGCGTCTGGCTCCGTTATCGTCAGAAAATCAGACAAACTGGATCACCAATAACGCCCCGAATGCGATGCTCTTTGGCACGCTCCTTCAGGCTGTGATCTACCTAAAAGATGATCAGCGCCAGATCTTCCAACAAAAGTACGACATGGCGATGGCAGCGCTCAAGGCTGAAGACGTTACCCGCATCGGTGACCGATCCGCTGTCGCAGTGGATTCGTAAGAGGAAAATATGTCATATATCAACCCATTTACAGGTCAAACTCTCTCTCCTTCAATGGTAGGATACGAAGAGTTTACGATCTCTGCTGATTTAGAACTTGCTTGGCCCGTAAACGGCAATGACACTAACGTGGTCGCATCGATCATCGAGGTGACTGCCACGGTCGCAAGCCTGAACTTGGTGATGCCATCGGCGCAGCAAGTCTCGACTGGTCAAAGCGTCCTGATCCGTAACATCGGCGCAAACGCATTTACGGTTACAGACTTCTCTGGCAATACGATCGTATCGATCGCCTCTGGGATTGCTGAGTACATCTATGTGACCGATAACACCACCGATGACGGCACTTGGGAGGCGTTTACGTTTGGCGCAGGAACATCAGCCGCTAACGCTGCAACCCTTGCTGGCTACGGCTTAAAAGCGATCAGTACCACGCTGAATCAAAACTATACAGAGGCATCTCTGTTTTCTGACACGGT
>JBIKII010000383.1:0-3865 GCA_044361705.1 Caulobacter sp. | reverse complement strand
AGCGATAGTGCGTAGATGCGGGATAGCCGACTTGAGTCCAATTCCAATGCCGCAATATCCGGCGCAGAACTCGACAAGATTGACGGGATGATGATGCACGGTGGGTTCACGGCTTGGATCGTTCTGCTACCGGATACACATCGTAGTCCTCGCCGAGTTCGACCGGCACGACCCGAATCCGCCCCTGCGTGTACTCGCCGGGATTTAATTCACGAGCCGCTCGTTCCGCGTCCTTGCGCGAGGAGAATTCGACCGTCTGGTAGCTGACGACCCGCTCCTTCATGTCGCTCCAGCCAATCGCGCCGCTTAGCTGGACTTTGTAGACTGGCTTCGCGAAGAGGTTGCGGCTCATGGATACAGTCCTCCGGTGCGGATGACGCTGATGATCGTCTCCGAATCGTCGATGAGTTGCTGCCTTCGTTTCTCGCCCTCGCCCGTGACATCCGTGGACTTGTACATTCGGACGTAGAAAAGCGCGTCCTGGAGGCAGGTGAGCGCGGCGGCGACGTGCGCGAGACGGGTTGATGCGGATGCGATGAAAGGATTCTGAAAATCAGCGGCCATCAGCTCAAGTTGTTTGGCCAACTCATCGAGCGGGATGTTTCGGTTCATCATAACGTCTCCAGATCAGTTGTACTGGGGCAGAGCACGTCGCCTTCCTCGCGCTCGATGATGAGTTCAAGGATTTGATGGCCGTCCTTCGCGATGAGGGAGCAGATATGTTTGTTGTCGTCGTAAATCGAGAGCGGTGTCGCTCCGGATTCTTGCTCCTCGCCCGTTAGGATTGCGTTGAACAGGTCGACGATGGTCTGGGCGTTGGCTTTTGATTGGATGGTTAGTTTCATTTCTTTGCTGTTGTTTGGTTGGTTTCGAGAGAGGAAAGTTTTCGCATGACGCGACGGCCATAGGCGCGGGAAGAGGACCGCTTGAGGGCTTTTGGCCCACCCTGCCAGATTCTTGCGAGCGATTCGTCGCTGAGATTGCGTCCGTAATGGCTTAGGTATGCGCGAGCAATGAACGTCGCGACGGCGCGGTTGGTGACTTGGGCGTGCGCGTAATGCGTCCCCATGATGCGATTTGCGTCGCGTACAAGAATCGGCTTGATCTGGAGCGCGCCAAGTTCGCCGTGTTTGCCACGGGCATGATCGTTTCCGTGGGATTCGATCTGGATGAGCGCGGATAAGAGCAATGGATGCATGATTTGATGCGCGGATGCGGTTTATTCGTGGGATTTGATGCGCGGACAGGGTTTACCGGATAAACGGAGCGGCTTAAAGCCCTTTCGCCTTCCTGATAATGGCGCGAGCAAAGTCTAGATCGTCGTCGTCGGCCATAGGGTGCGCGAGGCGTTCGAGGGCGGAGAGAAGATCGGGGGCGGATTCAATCAGAATGGCGTTTGGCTTGCCGTGGGTATTGTCGATTACTTGCACGATGATATGTCCATTGGAATCCATGATTTCCCATCCGGTGTACAAGCCCAATGTCCGCTTCCAAGGTCCGTCGCTTGGATATTTAAGGTAATGTCTTGGCATAATTTTATTCTTTGTTTTGAGGTTCAATCTGTCGTTCGTAGTCTTTCCAGTCTTTCAATACTTTGTGGCCTACAGGAATTGCTTTCGCAATCTTGCGCGTCAGGAAAAGCAGGCGCTGATATTTACCCTCTTCGCGTGCGTGGGCCGCATAGGCGCTCAGGTAAAGTTCGCGATAGGTTGGCTGTTTGGTTTTCATGCGTTGGTGACGGCGTATTCTGACGCGAAACGAATGCCTTCCTTGCGGCCTGATTCGGAGCCGCCAAGTTCTGCTTCCTCGCGTGCGCCGTAGCCTAACTGGCGCGCATAGGCGTTCCAATGTTCGCCTGCGTCGGAATAGGGGATGCCGCAATCGCGGTTCAGGACATGGGCAAACGACGAATAAAAGTCAGCGCGAACGCTTTGGACCGCATCTTCCATTTCGATGACGCGGAGCAATTGCGCGTCCATGCGGGAAAGGCTCATCTGGGGCAATAGGACTTCGACCGCAAAGTCTGTCGCGTCCGCCCATATGCTGCTGTACGCGTTCGTTTTGAGCCACAGGGAGCCGTCGTCGAATAGGTGGTACACGGACGAATCGGGATTGCCGATACCGCCGCCGGGGCGAATGGATTCGGATAGGTTGTCCGCGAACGGAGGGATTTCCTCGATTAGGTCTTGTTCGTCGGGCGTAAGCCAAAGAAAATTGTCGTTCAAATAATGCTGGCGCACATAGGCCAGCGCGGCCTGAGGTAGGTTGTCCGCGTGGAACGATGACAGGATCGTATCGCGAGCGATTAGCTTTTCGAGGATGGGGAGCAATTTTGGATTCATGATTCGGATTATTTGAGGAAGGACTTGTGGCCTACCCTTTCGCGTCACCGTTTCCGATGGCGCGCTTAGGATAGGTCATTTAATCCAGACTTGACCAGAGAGCGATGGGATTGCGTAGGCCGCTGTAATGGACTTCGTAGCGCGGCGGATTGGCAACGCCTACCTCACGCCACAGGTCCAGTTGCTGGCGCGCATAGGCGACGGCGTCCGATTCGGTTTTTGACCAGTGGTCAAGCAATGGCTTGGAGCCGCTCGCGAGACTCGTTTTCATGACGTAATAGTTCATGGATGCGCGGGTATAGATTAAGCGGTGAAGATATGCGCCATGCTCCCGTCGGGGAGCGAACCGCTTACAAAAGCGCGGTTCCAAAAATTAGTCTCGCGGGGCGTGCCTTTGGTGAAATCCTCGTCAAGGAAACGAGTTACAAGCGCGAGAACGGCGGCGCGGTGAACCGCTTCACCGCTTAAACCGTAGTCCAGTGGAATGGTGATGGAGCCGCGAGCGCATTTTGCCTTAATCCGTGAACCTTTGGATTCAGTCGCTGACAGGAATTTTGTTTGGATGGATTGCATGGTGTTTTATTCGTTGGGTTTAGGGTTTAGAAAGTGCAGCAACCGCAGCATGGCGCGTCCTCGCAGCGTCCGCGTGCATTGCGCGTGCCTGTCCAGCCGGATGAGAGTTTGACGCAGACTAGGTCGGAGTTTTCCGGCACGCGTCCGGTGCACGCATTGCAGTCTATGCGCCAAGCGCGGCCGCGTTTAGAGACGGTTCCTAGGCCTGAAGGCACGTATTCGTGACATTGGATGCATTGGCCTGAGTATCGGTTGATCATTGGATTGAGTGGATTGAATGCTTTGGATTGAGAGTTAAAGACACGTTGCAAACTACCGTCGCCGATAGTTTGACACGTACCGTCAACCGGCCGTTGTGATGCGTTGCACCCGTTTTGCACCCGTGCCGTGTGGCTTAAATCCGACAATGAATCCACGGTTGCCTTTCGCGCAGAGTCGGCAGGTGTTGCAGGATATCCCGTCAACGCGTTGGGCCGGACAGATGACCACGCGGTTGCCGTCGGGTGTCGTGAAACGGTCCGCGCTATCTTGCGGGACAACGGCCGCAACCGGAAGACCTAGCTTAGCTAAGGTGTCGGCATGCGAAACGGAGTTTGCTGATAGGTTCACGACAAAACCGGCCGCGTTTGCTGCGCGCAGGGCCGACAGGTTGTCGGGTGTCAACGGTTTATGGGTGTAAGTAAAACCGCGTTTGCCGACATTGGCGGTTGCAAGCTCGTCTAGTGCGGTTGCGTCAATATTGTCGCCGACACCCGGCAAATCTCCGGCTTGGTTATGCCGCCACAATTGACCAGCTGGGAAAGATTTAATCTTGCCTAGGAAAGCGGCCCAATCAAAACCGCGTTGACCGCTTGTCACTTTTGACCAATGCAACGCAAGCGGTCCGCTGTCGGCATAGCAACCATCTTTTTTGAATGGGCATGCATCACTGCATGTGGCGGCCGATGAGG
>JBIKII010000093.1:0-12038 GCA_044361705.1 Caulobacter sp. | reverse complement strand
CATGCCCATGGCGCGAACGGCGGCCGGACCGCCCTCCCCTTCCGCCGCAGCGCGCCGCAGTCCGGCCTGGGCCGCGGCCAGCTTGCCGCCGAACGCGTCGGTCGCTGCATCGGTTAGCGAGGCTTCAGGTTCGACGCCGAGGAAGTCCTCCAGATCGGCTGGCGTGGCGATACGCCCGCTGCCCGGGCCGAGCCAGAGCGCCAGCCGCTCCATCTCCTGGCGGGCGACGCCGCGCTCTCTCGGGAGTCGCGACACGAAAAGCTCCAGTGCCTGGCTATCCAGTCCGACCTTGTCGGCGGCCAGCGACTCGCGGACGAGGCGGGCGACATCGCCCGGTTCGTCGTCGTAGCAGGGGATGGTGGCGCAGGCGGCGACCTTCTCGGCCACCTTGCGGAGCGCCGAGTCGCGGCCCAGCGCCCCGGCCTCGATCAGCAGGAAGGCGTCGGGGTTCAGCTTGCCCTCGGCATGGGCGGTCAAGGCCTCGGCCGCGGTCTTGTCGGGCGCCGCCTTCTCGCCCGTGAATCGCACCCGCACCAGGCGGCGGCCGCCCATCATCGAGATGGCGGCAAGCTCGCCCTCCAGCCGTCCATCACCCAGTTCGTCGTCGTTGAGCAAGGCGGTGTCGAAGGGGTCGTCGGGGTTGGCCGTGACGACCCTGGCCAGCTTGTCGGCGCGCTCGCGCACCCCGCCCCGGTCACGGCCGTAGATGAGCGCCGCACGCACCCCGGCGTCCGGACCCTTGAGGAACCGTTCGACGTCAGGGCGTTTGGAGATGATCACGGGCGGTTATCCCGCCCGGCCGCGCGCCATCCAGACGGCCAGCTGAAGCTGGATCTTTCGGGCCAGCTCGGCGGCGGCGCGCTCCTCGGCGTCCTGGTGCCCGGCGATCGAGGCATAGGGCTGGTCGGCGCGGTCGAAGGTGACTTCCGTGCTGGTCACGCCCTTGAAGGCGACCACGCCGGTCGCCGTCTCGGTCAATGTCCAGTCGGCGTCCAGCACCAGCTCGTAGCGGCTGGCGGCGGAATCGACACGGCGTCCACGCGGCGTGCGGATCTGCTTGAGGTCGATCTTCAGGGTGTAGGCCGCCGGGATGGCGGCGTCCCGGGCCAGGGCGTCATCGAGCGACTCGCGCAGCAGAAAGCCGGTGCGACCCTCCGGCGCGACGGTCTCGATCGCCGACAGGCCCGGCGTGACGCCGGGCTGGGCGTAGAGCGGCGTGAAGCCGCAGCCAGCCACAAGCGGGGCGGTGACGATCAGAACCAGAGCCAGGAGACGCGCCTTCATGATCACCCCGCGACGATGTTCACGATGCGACCGGGCACGACGATCACCTTGCGCACGGTCTGGCCTTCAAGGTGGACCGTAACCGCCGGGTCCGCCAGCGCCTTCTCGCGCACCGCGGCCTCGTCCGCATCGGCCGGCACCCGAACCTCGGCGCGACGCTTGCCGTTGATCTGGACCGGCAGCACCAGTTCTGCATCGACGGTCAGGGCGGGATCAGCCACCGGCCAGGGCGCATCCACGGCCATGCCCTCGCCACCGATCCGCGCCCAGCACTCCTCCGCCAGGTGGGGTGTGAAGGGGGCGATCAGCCGGGCCAGGACCGACAGGGCTTCGGCCCGGGCGTCGGCCACTCCCGCCTCGGTGGCCGGGAAGCTCTTGAGAATATTCAGGAATTCGTAAAGACGGGCGATGCCGCTGTTGAACCGAAAGTTCTCGATCGAGTCGGTGACGGCCTTGATGGTCTTGTGCGTCGCCCGCCGCAACTCCTCGGCCCGAGGGTCCGGATCCGCACCCGTCGGGGCGGCGCCCTCGGCGTCGAATTCGGCCCAGACGCGGTTGACGAAGCGGCCAGCGCCCTCGACGCCGCCCGTCGTCCACTGCACGTCCCGTTCCGGCGGGCTGTCGGACATCACGAACAGTCGGGCGGCGTCGACCCCGTAGACCTCGAGGATCTCCTCCGGGGCGACGACGTTCTTCTTCGATTTGGACATCTTCTCGATGTCGCCGATCACCAGCGGCTCACCCGTTGCGGCCACCCGGGCGCGGCGGGTGTTTCCCTCGGCCTCGATGACGATCTGTGAGGGTTCGACCCAGTCGCCGGCCTGGGTCTTGTAGGTCTCGTGCGTGACCATGCCCTGGGTGAACAGGCCGGCGAACGGCTCGGCGACCGACAGCAGGCCCTCGTCCTTCAGGGCGCGGGTCACGAAGCGGGCGTACAGCAGGTGCAGCACCGCGTGCTCTACGCCGCCGATGTACTGGTCGACGGGCAGCCACTTGTCGGCGGCGGCCTTGTCGATCGGCGTATCGCTGTCCGGGTTGGCGAACCGCGCGAAGTACCAGGACGAGTCCATGAAGGTGTCCAGGGTGTCGGTCTCGCGTTCGGCCTCGCCGCCGCAGGACGGACAGGCCACGAACCGCCAGGTCGGATGATGCAGCAGCGGGTTGCCCGGCCGGTCGAAGGTGACGTCCTCGGGCAGGATGACCGGCAGCTGGCCTGTCGGAACCGGCAGCGTGCCGCAGGCCTTGCAGTGGATGACCGGGATCGGGCAGCCCCAGTAGCGCTGGCGCGAGACGCCCCAGTCGCGCAGGCGGTAGACCGTTGCGCCCTTTCCCTTGCCCATCTCCTCGATGCGGGCGACGGCGGCGGCCTTGGCCTGTTCGATGGTCAGGTCGTCCAGGAAGCCGGAATTGAAGATCTTCCCCGGGCCCGTGAAGGCTTCCGACCCGACCATGAAGGTGGCCGGATGGGCGTCGGCGGGCAGGACGACCGGCTTGACCGCCAGGCCATACTTGCGGGCGAAGTCCAGGTCCCGCTGGTCATGCGCCGGACAGCCGAAGATGGCGCCCGTGCCGTAGTCCATCAGGATGAAGTTGGCGATCCAGACGGGCAGGGTCTCGCCCCCGACGAACGGGTGCTTCACCCGCAGGCCGGTATCCAGACCCAGTTTCTCTGCGCCCTCGATGTCGGCTTCCGAGGTCCCGCCCTTGCGGCATTCGGCGACGAAGGCCGCAACCTTCGGATCGGCTGCCAGCCGCTCGGCCAGGGGATGATCGGGCGCGATACCGACGAAAGCCGCGCCGAACAGGGTGTCGGGGCGTGTTGTGTAGACCTCGAGGCCCGCCTCGAAGCCGGCCGGCGCGGCGCCGTCGAAGTCGAACGCGAACTGCAGGCCGGTCGAGCGGCCTATCCAGTTTTCCTGCATGGTCCGGACCTTGTCCGGCCAGCGGTCGAGGGTCTGCAGACCTTCGATCAGGTCATCGGCGTAGTCGGTGATCCGCAGGAACCACTGGGTCAGCTTCTTCTTCTCGACCACCGCGCCGGAGCGCCAGCCGCGTCCGTCGACGACCTGCTCGTTGGCCAGGACGGTCATGTCGACCGGGTCCCAGTTGACCGTGGCCTCCTTGCGGTAGACCAGGCCCCGTTCCATCAGCTTGAGGAACCACGCCTGCTGCTGGCCGTAGTATTCCGGGTCGCAGGTCGCAAACTCGCGGCTCCAGTCGATCGACAGGCCCAGCGACTTCAGCTGCTCCCGCATCCCGGCGATGTTGTCGTAGGTCCAGCCCTTGGGGTGGACGCCGCGCTCCATGGCGGCGTTCTCGGCCGGCATGCCGAAGGCGTCCCAGCCCATTGGATGCAGCACCGCATGGCCCTGTGCGCGGCGATAGCGCGCCACGACATCGCCCATGGCGTAGTTGCGGACGTGGCCCATGTGGATGCGCCCCGAGGGATAGGGGAACATCTCGAGCACATAGTATTTCGGCCGCGGGTCATCGTTGCCGACGCGGAAAACGTCCTTGCGGGCCCAGGCTTCACGCCAACGGGGCTCCGCGTCCTTCGGATTGTATCGGGCCATTGAGGCTTTCGGGCGGTCCGGGCCGGCTTAGCCGGCCATGTTGGCCAGACGCAGCTGGCGGGCCTTGGTCAGGATGGCGTTCTCGATATCGGTCTCGGTCTGCGCCGCCGTCGGAGCGTCGGTCCAGCCGCCGGCGCCATCGCCGACCTGCTTGAACACGGTCACGTTGAGGCCGTCGGCCCTAAGTCGCGTGTCGAGGATGTAGACCGTCACCTTGAAGCGTTCGTCGGGCTTCTCGGGGTTGGTGTACCAGTCGGTGATCACCACGCCGCCGTAGGGGTCGGCCGAGGCCAGGGGCATGAAGGACAGGGTGTCCAGGCTGGCGCGCCACAGGTAGGCGTTGACGCCGATTTCGGCGGCCCCGCCGGTCTTCGTCTCGCTCGAACCGCGGCCGAACGGCGACCAGCCGCCGCCGTCGTCAACGTTCCGTGAACCGCCCGTTCCGCAGGCGGCCACGCCGACGAGCGTCAGGCTCAGAACCCCGACAGAGGCGACCCGCATCCAAGACCCGCGCGCAAACGCCATATTCAATCGCTCCAACAACGTTTCGGGCCGCGCGTGTCATAGTTCGCGCGGCGGCGTACACCCCCGACGCCTCGACTGCCCGTCTACAACAGGGCCGCCTCGCCGCCAAACGGGAATCTCGTGGCCTTCGCGCCACAGGCGACCGGGGAATCGGTGGACTCCTTCCCCGAGTCTCGCTGCTGGCAGTTGACCCCGGCCCCAAGCGGCTTTTAATCGCTCCCGAGGCTCACCATGTTTCATCAGGAATGATGGCAAGAGCGAGACGGCTGGGGGGAGCCGGCAAGGCGAAATGAACAAGCTTCTGAGCATTGTTGCGATTTCGGCGCTGGCCCTGGCGGGCTCGGCGACGTTCGCGCTTGCCCAGACCGCGCCCGCCAAGCCCAAGCCGCCCACCGGATTCTCGGTTCGCAGCGATTTCAACGCCTCTGACGCCCAGTTTGCCCCGCAGGACAGCCGCCGGCTGGTCTGGGACGCCAACAAGGGCCGTTGGGGCCTGACGCTGGACATCAAGCCCCGCACGGACATCGGTCCGGCCGGTCGCGACGTAGAAGCCGGCGCCTTCTTCAAGGTCACCCCGCGCCTGCGCGTCGGCGGCGCCGTCGGCGTCGGCCCCAATCAGCCCGCGCCGATCCGCAAGAGCGACGGCCGCGAGGAGACGCCCCGCGTGCGTCTCGAGACTGCCTTCAAGTTCTGAAAGCCTCCACCATCGCAAAGCCCGCGGCGCCCGAGCTGACCAGCTCGTGCGCCGTTTTCACGTTCACGCCGCCCAACGCGTAGACGGGCAGGGGCGCGGCCGCGACCAGGCCCGCGAAGGCCGGTGCCCCCATCGGTGGTCCCGCCGAGGCGCTGGCGCTGGCGAAGACCGTCGAGGCCAGCACGGCGTCGCAGTCGAACTCAGCCGCCAGGCGCGCCGCCTCCAGCGAATGGGCTGCGCCGGTGATGATCCAGCCGGGATGAGCGGCCTTCAGGCCCCCGGCGCGGGCGAGGTCGCGTTCAGGCAGGTGGACGCCGGCCGCGCCCACGGCCTGGGCCAGGTCCGGGTCGGCCCCGATCAGCAGCATCAACCCCCGCTCGCGGGCGATGGCCGCCAGCGACCGCGCCTGCTCCAGCGCATCGGTCGCGCCAAATGACCGGTAGATGACGCCGCTCCCGGCCGGAAGCCGCGTCGCGACCGCCGCCGGATCGGGCGTCCGGTCAGGGTCGGTGACGAAGATCAGGCGGGGCAGGGGCTTTGCGGACGGCAGACGGGGTCGTAAGGACGCCGCAAGGTCCGCCAGCCGCTGGAGATCATCCGTTGCCTCACTCATCCGCTGTCGCCGACGCGCGCCTTTCCGTGCTGGACCATATCGCCGAGGCGGCGCGGGAAGCCGGTCGGTCGCCGGACGATGTGACCCTTGTCGCGGTCTCCAAGCAACAGCCGGACGAGAAGATCGACGCCATGCTGGCCGCCGGACAGACGGTGTACGGCGAAAACCGGGTCCAGGAGGCCATGGGCCGATGGATCCCTCGCCGGGAGGGTGTGGAGCTTCGGCTCATCGGGCCGCTGCAAACCAACAAGGTGCGCGAGGCCGTCGCCCTGTTCGATGTCATCGAAACCGTCGACCGCGAGAAGCTGGCCCAGGCTCTCGCCCGCGAGATGGCGCGCTCGGACACGAGCGTCCGGCTGTACATCCAGGTCAACACCGGCCGGGAGCCGCAAAAGGCCGGTGTCGCCCCCGCAGAGGTCGACGGCTTCGTCGCCTACTGCCGTGACCTGGGCCTGCCGGTGGAGGGGCTGATGTGCATCCCGCCGGAGACCGAGCCCGCCGAACCCCATTTCGCGATGCTGGCCGATCTGGCCGCGCGCAATGGGCTGTCGAAGCTGTCCATGGGCATGAGCGCCGACTACGCGGCGGCGGTGCGGCTGGGCGCCACCAGCGTCCGCGTCGGGTCGGCGCTGTTCGGCGCGCGGGGCTGAGAGAGCCCGCAGGGCCGTGAAATAGCCGCGGGGGCCTCCTATCTGTAGCGCCTGCCTCGCCCGCCTGTTGGCCAGAGGCCACGAACCGGTGCATGGTCTGATGATGGCGCAACGCAAGACACTCCTCATCGTCGACGACGACAACGACCTCCGGGGCGCTCTGGCCGAGCAGCTGGCGCTCCACGAGGAGTTTGCCGTGGTCCAGGCCGAGACGGCCGGGGAGGGCGGACGCCTGGGCAGGGAAGCCCGGCCTGATCTGATCCTGCTGGACGTCGACCTGCCCGACATGGATGGCCGCGAGGCCTGCCGGCTTATGCGCAAGGGCGGGGTCACCGCGCCGATCATCATGCTGACGGCGGCGGCGACGGACGCCGACACCATCCTGGGCCTCGACTCCGGGGCCAATGACTATGTGACAAAGCCCTTCCGGTTCGGGGTGCTGCTGGCCCGCATCCGGGCGCATCTGCGCAGCCACGAAGCGTCGGAGGACGCCGTCTTCCGCATCGGCCCCTACGAGTTCCGTCCAGCCCAGAAGCTGCTGGTCGACGACAGGGCCAGGAAGGTGCGGCTGACCGAGAAGGAAACCAACATCCTCAAGTACCTCTATCGCAGCGGCGCCAAGTCGGTGTCGCGCGAGGAGCTGCTGACCGAGGTCTGGGGCTACAACGCCGGGGTCACCACCCACACGCTGGAAACCCACGTCTACCGCCTGCGCCAGAAGATCGAGCCCGACCCCGCCAACGCCCGCCTGCTGCTGACCGAGGCGGGGGGCTATCGGCTGCAGCCCTGATGTGGCCCCGGCGCACCCTGCTGGCCCCTGTCGCCGTCTGGGTGACGCTGCTGACGCCGGGCGGCGCCGAGGCGCTTTCCTGGTCCAGGGCCAGCTGCGACGAATTCCGGCAGTCGGTTCTGGACCATGACGCCTTCGTCCGGGCCAGCGTCGTCAGAGCCTGGGATCACCGCGCCGGCGAGGAGTGGTCGAGCGCCGAGATAGAGGTCGCTGTGGATGAGCCGATCCTCGGTCGGGTTCCGCGCGGCACGACGATGGTGTTTTCCGCCACGGCGGAAGAGATCAGCGGCACACAGTTCGGCTACATCCCCGCCGAGGGCGACGAGGCAGTCCTCCTTCTGGATCGCGATCCCGGCCGCCCCTGGGTGGTCAAGTCCGTGATGACCGCCACGGACTACGACCGGTACTGGGTTCTGCGCTGCGCCTTCTGACGGCGGTCAAACGATGAGATCCGCCGTCACTGGCGCATGGTCGCTGGGCTTGTCCCAGCCGCGAACGTCGTCGTGGATGCGGGCCTGGGCCTTGCCGCCGGCGAAGGCGGCGTCACGCAGGCCGGGCGTGACCAGGATATGGTCCAGCAGCAGCCCGCGGTTGGACTGGCGGAAGTCGGCGGCGCGGTAGCTCCACCAGCTGGCCAGCTTCTCCGGCTCGGGGGCGGCTTCCCGCACCAGGTTGATCAGCCCCAGCGACGCCTGCATGGCCCGGAAGGCCTCGATCTCGACGGGGGTGTGGCTGACGATCTTCGACATGTAGCGGTGGTTCCAGACGTCGAACTCGCCCGGCGCGACATTGAGGTCGCCGGTGACGACCAGCGGCGCCTTGGGATCGCGTTTGGCCAGCTCTCGGGTCAGGCCCTCGTAGAAGTCGAGCTTGTGGTCGAATTTCTTGTTCAGCGTCCGGTCGGGCGTGTCGCCGCCGGCCGGGATGTAGAAGTTGTGGATCTCGATCCCGGCGATCTTCGCTCCGACGCAGCGGGCATGACCTTCGCGGCAGACCTCGAGCGGCTGCGCGTCCTCGATCGGGTGGCGCGAGGCGATGGCCACGCCGTGCCATCCCTTCTGGCCGGCGATGCGGAAGTGGGAGAAGCCCAGCGCCTCGAACATCTGCTTCGGGAACTCGGCCGTCTGGCACTTGATCTCCTGCAGGCACAGGACATCGGGCGCGACCTCGTCGACCATCCGGCCGATGAGCTCGCCCCGCGGGCGGACCGAGTTGATGTTCCAGGTGGCGAGGCGAAGGCGCATGGCGTTTCAGATACGGGGTTTCGGCTCAAAAGAAACGCCCGGATGCATAAAGCATCCGGGCGCAAAAGGTGGTCTCTCATGCCGCCGCCGGGAGGGGATAGGTTCCGGCACGGTGCGACGGTATCGCGAGGTCGGGCGCGCTACCGTTATGCGTGGCATTATTGCAACGTGCGCGCAGAAACGTCAACTGGTTGAATCGAGGTATTTGCCTGTTGCGAATGTGTCACAAACCGCGCGGGCGTCAGCTGCGTCGCGTCGGCGTCGGAACGGGCGCGCGGAACAGGGCCGGATCGAGGCCCGAGGCGCGCACCAGGCTGGTCAGCCGCACCCGGGTCGGGGCGTTGCGGGCGTCGGTGACCGTCCAGCCGAGCAGCTGCACCGGGTTGTCCGAGAAGGTCATGATGATCTGCCCCTTGGTCTTGCCGGCCCGGTCCTGGGCGGTGATCTCGAAGCCGTCGTTCAGGGGCTTCACGGCGGCGATGTGCACGCCGCGGTCCAGACGGATCTCGTCGGCGAGGAACAGCTTCAGCGGCGTCTGGCTGAGGAAATAGCGGTTCACGGTCTTAAGCCGCTTGTCGGACACCGAGACCACGCGGCCGTCGGAGACGACCAGCAGGCTGGACGGCGCCTCATACTCGAAGCGCGCCTTGCCCGGGCGCTGCAGGTACAGCATGCCCGTCGACTGGGAGCCGCGGGCGTCGGTCTGCACGAACTTGCCGCGCGCCGACTGCAGACCCTGCAGGTAGGTCGTGGCCTTGTCGACCATGCCCTGCTGGTCCGACGTCAGGGCCGCATGGGCGAGGCCGGGGGCCAGCAGCAGGGCCGGTGCGGCGGCGAGGAGGGCGCGTCTGGTCGTGGTCATGTCATTGCTCTAGCAGGGCCGAACGGCAATTTCTTGACCACTCGCGCGCCTAGGGCGGCGGCGGGGCCAGGATCTCGCGCTTGCCGGCGTGGTTGGCGGCTCCAACAACGCCTTCCTGCTCCATCCGTTCAATCAGCGAGGCGGCGCGGTTGTAGCCGATCTGCAGCCGGCGCTGGATGTAGCTGGTCGAGGCCTTGCCGTCGCGGGTGACCACGGCCACGGCGCGGTCGTAAAGGCTGTTCTCGTCGCCATCCCCGCCGCCGCCGGAGCCATAGCCGCCGCCGTCGCCGTCCTCGTCGTCTCCGCCGGCGGTGACCTCGTCCAGGTACTGCGGCGTGCCCTGTTCGCGCAGGAACTTGGCCACGGCCGCCACCTCCTCGTCGGCCACGAACGGGCCGTGCAGGCGGGTCAGCCGGCCGCCGCTGCCGCCGGCCATGTAGAGCATGTCGCCCTGGCCCAGCAGCTGCTCGGCGCCCTGCTCGCCCAGGATGGTGCGGCTGTCGATGCGCGAGGTGACCTGGAAGCTGATCCGGGTCGGGAAGTTGGCCTTGATGGTGCCGGTGATGACGTCCACCGACGGGCGCTGGGTGGCCATGATCAGGTGGATGCCGGCGGCGCGGGCCATCTGGGCCAGCCGCTGCACGGCGCCTTCGATGTCCTTGCCGGCCACCATCATCAGGTCGGCGACCTCGTCGATGACCACGACCAGATAGGGCATGTGCTCGGGGCGGATCTTCTCGCTCTCGAAGATCGGACGGCCGGCTTCGTCGAAGCCGGTCTGGACTGTGCGCTCGAAGTGCTCGCCCTTGTCCAGCGCCTCCTTGGCCCGCTCGTTGTAGGCCGCGATGCCGCGCACGCCGATCTTGGCCATGCGGCGATAGCGGTCCTCCATCTCGCGGACGGTCCACTTCAGGGCCACGATCGCCTTCTTCGAGTCCGTCACCACCGGCGCCAGCAGGTGCGGGATGCCGTCATAGACCGACAGCTCGAGCATCTTGGGGTCGATCATGATGAACCGGCACTGCTCGGGGCTCAACCGGTAGAGGATCGACAGGATCATGGCGTTGACCCCGACCGACTTGCCCGAGCCGGTGGTGCCGGCGATCAGCAGGTGGGGCATGCGGGCCAGGTCGGCGATGTAGGGCTCGCCGCCGATGGTCTCGCCCAGCGCCATGGGCAGGGTCTGGGAAGCCTTCTCGTAGTCTGCGCTGGCCAGCAGGTCGCGCAGATAGACCGTCTCGCGCTTGGCGTTGGGCAGCTCCAGCGCGATGGCGTTGCGGCCCGACACCACCGACACGCGGCAGGCGGCCACGCCCATCGAGCGGGAGATGTCGTCGGCCAGGGCCACGACCCGCGCGTGTTTCACGCCCGGCGCCGGCACCAGCTCGTACAGGGTGACCACGGGGCCGGGGCGGATCTGGTCGATGGCGCCGCGGATGCCGAACTCGCTCAGCACGCTTTCCAGCAGCCGGGCGTTCTGGCGCAGGGCCTCCTCGTCGAAGCCGCCGACGCGGGGCTTGGGCTTCGCCAGCATGGCCAGCTCGGGAAGCATGAAGCCGCCGGGCGCGACGAAGTCGAAGGTCTTCTGCTGCTCGCGCACCTCGCGGCTGCTGTTCTTCGGCGCGGGCTTGGGCGGCTTGATCGCCGGGGCGCCGGCGCGGCCGGGCAAGGGAATTCCGGCCTCGTCCTCGGCGACCTCGACGGGCGGATCATCGGCGAAGCGCAGGGGCCTGGGCGTAGCGGCGGTCTTCTCCGCGCGGCGGCGGGTGGCCGGGGCCCGGGCGGCGACCGGCTCGGGCTCGCGCGGCCCGGGCCGGCGGGCCAGCAGATTCTCCAGCGCGCCCTCGGCGGCGCGGGCCATGCCGGCGCGACTGACGCCCAGGGCCCAGGTCGCGGCGAACCCGCCGACGGCCAGCAGCACCACCGATGCGATCAGCTCGGCGCCGGGGATGCGGGCGAAGCCGATGATGCCCGACAGGGCGCCCAGCAGGCCGTCGCCCCAGAAGCCGCCCAGGCCCCGGGCCAGGGCCCAGCTTTTCGGCGGGCTCGGCGCCGCGATGGCCCCGGCGAGCGCCAGCACGGCCCCGACGCCGACCAGCGCCCGCAGTCGGGTGGAACGGCGATGGGCGTCCGGATCGGGATCGACCGCGCGGGTCAGGCCGAACACGACCATCAGCAGGGCAAGCCCCCAGGCCGCCAGACCCAGCGACTGCACGAAGATGTCGGCGACCACCGCGCCCGGGCCGCGCAGGATGTTGCTGGCCGGCAGGGTCGAGGCGACGTTCAGACTGGGATCGGCGGAGTTCCAGGTGGCGAAGGCGGCGATCAGCGCCACGCCGGCCGCCGCGACCATGCCGCCGCGCAGGCGCGCGCTGAACGGCTGGGTCCAGGCCCAGGCCGCCAGCTCCATCGCCATGTCCAGGCCGGTCCGCCTCGCAACCCGCGCCATCCGCGCCCCCGAATTCGTTCTGAGCCGCCTATCTGGCCCGCAGAGGGTTAAGGGGCGTTTACTTCGATGGCGGGAAGGCGAGATGGGTCAGCCCTTTTCGAAGACGCCGGACACGGCGCTGCGGACACAGCTTCGCCGCCTCGCGGGGATCACCGCGAGGGTCGGGGAGGGGGCGGAGCGCCGGACTTCCGCCCGGCATAGGGGTAGTGTTGTACCGTTTCGACGAAGGTCAGCGCTCCGCGTGGTCGTTATCTCGCAGGCCCGGGACGCGCAGGGCTGTTCACCCTTTCATCCCGGACTCTCCCCGCCCGGCCTCTCCGGACGGCTCGAACTGCTGCCCACGAACGGGCAGGC
>JBIKII010000079.1:0-13219 GCA_044361705.1 Caulobacter sp. | reverse complement strand
GGGGTCAGGACGGCCCCTTCCAGCTTCGCCTTCTGCAGGGCGGCGAGTGGCGCGGACGTCTCGATCATCCACAGGTCGGCGGCCGCCACGAAGTCCGGGGCCAGTCGCACGGCGCGCAGCAGGTCGCTCATCAGCGTCCCGTCGCCCGGACCCATCTCGACCAGCCGGAAGGGCGAGGGCTTGCCCAGCCGGGTCCAGGTCTCCACGGCCCACAGGCCCAGCAGCTCGCCGAACATCTGGCTGATCACCGGCGCGGTGATGAAGTCGCCGCGATCGCCGATGGCCGGCCGGGTGGCGTAGTAGCCGTCCCGCGGGTCGTGCAGGCAGCGGTGCATGTACTGGGCGACATTGATCGGGCCGCCGGCCTCGATCTCGGCCCGCAGGCGATCCAGCAGACTCATCAGGCGGCGGCCTTCTCCGGGGCGGCCGGAACGACCGGCTCCTTCAGGCCCCGCCAGATCATCCAGATGCCGATCAGCAGCATCGGCAGCGACAGCAGCATGCCCATGGTCAGGTAGTCTCGCAGGAACGGCAGCATCTGGGCGTCCGGCTCCCGCACCCATTCCATCGACATGCGGAAGGCGCCGTAGCCGGCCAGGAACAGCCCTGCGACCACGCCGCGCCGCTCCAGCCAGAGCTTGTGGTGCGTGGCGATGCGCAGGATCACGAACAGCAGCAGACCTTCGAGCAGCGCCTGGTAGATCTGGCTGGGGTGGCGGGCGTAGCCGTCGGGAACGCCCGGGAAGCCGACGACGCCCCAGGGCATGTCGGTCGGCCGGCCCCAGAGCTCGCCGTTGATGAAGTTGGCGATGCGGCCGAAGAACAGGCCGATCGGCACGGCGGGCGCCACATGGTCGGCAACGCGGAAGATGTCCAGCTTGTTGGCCCGGGCGAAGAGGGCCATCGCCAGGCTGACGCCGAGCAGGCCGCCGTGGAAGCTCATGCCGCCTTGCCAGACCTTGAAGACGTTGAGCGGCTCTTCCCAGAGCATCGAGGGGAAGTAGAACAGCACATAGCCCAGCCGCCCGCCGACGATGACGCCCAGCGTCACCCACAGGATCAGGTCGTCGATCTGCGCGGCGTTGAGCGTCGGCTGCCGCCCGCCCCAGAGCTTGAGGTTGCGGCTGAGCAGGATGGCGTAGCGCCAGCCCAGCAGGATGCCGGCCACGTAGGCCAGCGCGTACCAGCGGATGGCCAGCGGGCCGATCTGGAAAAGAACGGGATCGAAGTCGGGAAATTGCACGGCAGCGGTCTCGCCATCGAAGGGATGGCCATGATTAGCGATGATCCTCTTCGCTTTCACCCCCGCTTTCCCATATTAGGGAGGATAGGCGCTCGAGGGGCGCTCCGAAGGACCGTTTTATGCAGACCCAGAACCCCTTTCTCGACGAAGTCGCCAAGCTGACCAACGCCGCCATGGGCCTGGCCCAGGCCGCCGGCGACGAGGCCAAGACGGCGTTCCGCGCCCAGGCCGAGCGCTTCGCCGCCGAGATGGACCTGATCCGCCGCGACGAGTTCGACGGCCTGAAGGCCGAGATCGCCGCCCTGCGGGCCGAAATCGCCGAGCTGAAAGGCGCCGCGGCGCCCGCTGCGGCCAAGCGGCCCAAAAAGGGCGAGTAGGGCTCGCTCCCGACAAGAACCCCCTTACGCGCGGGGCGAAGCAGGCTACGGTCCCTTTTCAAGGACGCCGTTTCTGCTCGCCGGGCGCTTCCCCGCCCGGCCTAGGTCGGAGGGATTTCGAGGCTCAATGGACACGCCCCATCCCGAAGAAGACGACGCCCTGATCGCGCTCGATCCGCTGGAAATCGTCGAACACGTTCTCGCCGCCGAAAACCTGACCTTCGACCGCACCGAAGACGGTGACCTGGCGTTCGCGCTGGCCGGCGACTGGAAGGACTATGAGCTTTGGTTCGCCTGGCGGCCCGAGGCCGACTGCCTGCAGCTGTGCCTGTCGATCGGCCGCACCGCGCCCAAATCCAAGCGCGCCTCGGCCTATGAACTGCTGTCGCTGATCAACCAGCGCTGTTGGCTGGGTCACTTCGAGGTCTGGGCCGAGGACGGCGAGATCGTCTTCCGCCACGCCATGAGCCTGCCGGGCGGCGACCGCCCGACCCTGGCCCAGGCAGCCTCGATGATCGACGCCGCGGTGGAGGCCGCCGACCGATTCTATCCGGCCTTCGACTTCCTGCTGGCCGGCGCCAAGTCCCCGGACGAGGCCATGGCCGCCTGCATGTTCGAGACGGTCGGACAGGCGTAAGCTCAGGATCATGGATCCCAGGATCGTTCTGCTGGTCGGCGCCGGTCGCATGGGCGGAGCCATGATCGAAGGTTGGCGTATCGCCGGCCCGGTCTCGATGGACGAGCTCATCGTCCGTGACCCCCATCCTTCGCCCGAGGCGCAGCGCGCCGCGCAGGACGGCGCGATGCTCCATCCCGCCGATTCTGACCTGGCGCGGGCGGCCACCGTCGTGCTGGCGGTGAAGCCACAGCTTTGGCGGCAGGTGGCGGCGGAGATCGAACCCTTCCTCGCGCCCGAGGCCATCATCGTCTCGGTCGCCGCCGGCATCGGCGAGGCCGACATCGCGGCCGCGCTCGGCGGCCGGCTGGTCGCCCGGGTGATGCCGACCACGGCGGTCGCCATCGGCCAGGGCGCGGTCACTATCTATTCGGACTCCGACGAAGCCCGCGCCCGCGCCCATGCGCTGTTCGCCACGCTCGGCAGCGTCGTGGATGTAGAGGACGAGACGCTGATGCACGCGGCCACCGCCGTGTCGGGGTCGGGGCCGGCCTATCTCTATGCTTTCGTCGAGGCGCTCGAGGCGGCCGGCGCCGAGGCCGGCCTGTCCGCCGCCGACGCCGCCGCGCTCGCCAGGGCGACCGTGTCCGGCGCCGCCGCTCTCATGACGATGAGCGAAGCTGATCCCGGCGAACTTCGCCGGCAGGTGACCTCGCCCGGCGGCACCACGGCGGCGGGCCTTCAGGTGCTGACCGGGGAGGGCGACCTCCAGCGGCTTTTGACGGCTACGGTCGCCGCCGCCGTCCGGCGCTCGAAGGAGCTGGGTTAGCTTTTCCCCTCTCCGTCATGGCCCGAACGAGCCGGGCCATGACGGGCAAATTGGTGCTCGGCTAGCCCGGCAGCCTGAACACCGCCCGCAGGCCGCCCAGCGGCGAGATGTCCAGCGTCAGGTCGCCGCCGTGGCCCCGCGCGACGTCGCGGGCGATGGCGAGGCCGAGGCCGACACCCTTCTCGTTCTGGTTCCGCGACTCGTCGAGCCGGTTGAAGGGCTTGAACGCTTCCTCGAACTGCTCGGGCGGGATGCCGGGTCCGTTGTCGTCGATGATGATCTCCACGCCGCCGGCCGGGGTCGCCTTCACGGCGATGGCGATCCGGCCTGCGTGGGCGGCGGCGTTCATCACCAGGTTGGAGAGGGCCCGGCGCATGGCGTTGGGCCGCAGCGACAGCTGCAGGTGCGGATCGGCGTCGATCTCGACCTTTGCGCCGGCGCGGGCGGCGTCCTCGCCGACGGCGTGAAGCAGCTTCCAGAGGGTGACCGGCTGCACCGCCTCGCCGCCCTCGCCGCGGGCGAAGGCGAGGTACTCGTCGATCATGTGCTCCATCTCGGAGAGATCGGACTGCATCGCCTCGATCCGCTTCGAGGGCTCGGCCAGGGCCAGCTCCAGCTTCAGGCGGGTCAGCGGCGTGCGCAGGTCGTGGCTGACCGAGGCCAGCATCGCGGTGCGCTGGTCGATGTGGCGCTGGATGCGGTTCTTCATGGCGATGAAGGCCTGGGCCGCCTGCCGCACCTCCTTGGCGCCGTAGGGCTTGAAGTCGTCGACGTCGCCGCCCTTGCCGAAGGTCTCGGCCGCGTCGGCCAGCCGCTCGATGGCGCGGACCTGGTTGCGGATGAACAGGATGGCGATGGCCGTCAGCAGCAGCGTCGCCAGCGCCATCCAGAAGATGAATATGTGGCCTTGGGTGGCATAGGCGCGGTCGCGCGGCGCGATGATCCGCAGAACGCCATTGGGCGCCTCGACCCGGATGTCGACATAGGCGGGAAACCGGATCGTGTCGTACCAGTATGGGACCGACAGCTTCTCCGACAGCGACTTCTCCAGCGCCCGGTCGAGGGCGGCGAAGATCGACGAGGGCTGCTGCCGGGGGAGCGTCCTTTCATCCAGTAGAACGATGGACAGCGACATCGATCTCTCGGCCCGCTCGGCGATCTTCGCCAGGACCTCCGGCCGCGGATCGTCGTGGTAGCTCTCCACCGCCCAGGCGATGTCGCCGGCGAGGCCGTCGGACAGGCGACTGGTCACCGTCTGCCAGTGGGCATCGAAGAAGATCCAGGTCACCGCCAGCTGCATCAGCGCGATGGGCAGCACGATGATCAGCAGGCTGCGGCCGAACAGCGAGGTCGGCAGCCACCGCTTGATCTGGCGGGGAATGTAGATCCTGAGCGCGCGAACCCGCATCAGTCCGGGGCCAGCCGATAGCCGACGCCGCGCACGGTCTGCAGGTAGCGCGGCGTCTTGGGATCGTCCTCGATCTTGCGGCGCAACCGCGTGACCTGGACATCGACCGCCCGGCCGGTGACGTCGGCGGTGTCGCGGGCCAGCTCCAGCCGGTCGACCGGTGCGTTGGCCGAGCGGGCCAGGCGTCGCATGAGCTCGATCTCGGCCTCGGTCAGGCGGATCACCGCGCCGTCGCGGGTCAGCTCGCCCCGGTCGATGTCGAACGAGCAGGCGCCAAGCCCGATGACGGTGGGGCCCGCGTCCCGGGGTCCGGCGCGGCGCAGGATCGCCTCGATGCGCAGCAGCAGCTCCCGGGGCTCGAACGGCTTGGCCAGATAGTCGTCGACACCGGCGGACAGCCCGTCGATCCGGTCGTCGGCCTCGCCGCGGGCGGTCAGCATCAGGATCGGCGTGCGTCCCGGGGCATCGCTTCGCGCCCTCAGCCGCCGCGCGAACGACACGCCGTCCTCGCCCGGCATCATCACGTCCAGCACCATCAGGTCGAAGTCGAGCGTGTCGATCAGGCGCGAGGCCGCGGCGGCGTCCGACGCGCCGGTGACGCGAAAGCCCGACCGCGCCAGATACTCCTTGAGCAGCTCGCGGATGCGGTCGTCGTCATCGACCACCAGCAGGTGACGGTCCGATCCGGTCAACTCAGCTCTCCTCGCGGCGCAGGCCCACGCCCGTGCGTGGCCCGGCCAGAGCGGCGAGAATGCGCCGGGCGCCCGCCACGCCGTCAAGCCCGCCCGTGCGGTAGGCGCGGCCGAGCAGGGCGCGGAGACGTTCGCTGACGCGGCTCTCGAAGGCCAGGCCCGCGGACGTCAGCCGCACGGGCCGGCGGCGGGCGTCCAGATCGCCGGTCTCGACCTGGGCCAGTTCGAACCTGAGCAGATCGCCCAGCGTCCGGCTGGCGGCCTGTTTGGAGAGTCCGGTCAGCCGGCTCAGGTCCCGGGCGCCGACGCCGGGCCGGCGGCGCAGCAGGAAGGCCGCCCGCCAGTGGGGGCGGCCCAGGCCCTTCGCCTCCGCTTCGAGGGCGGCATCCACGGTCGCCCACAGGGTTGCCTCGGCGAGGAGCAGCAGCTCCAGGCCGGAATCCAGTTCCTCGTCCCGCAGGATCAGCCGTGGATCGGCCGCAGCACTCATCAATTCAGGCCAATCTGTTTGACGAAATGGCGCCCAGAGAGTCTAAGGTCGCCGCTTCCTTGAAAGGAGGAATACCCGAAATGTCTCTCGTTCCCTTCGATGATCGCGACGGTTGGATCTGGCTGGACGGCCAGTTCGTGCCCTGGCGCGAGGCGAAGGTGCACGTACTGACCCACGGCCTCCACTACGCCTCGTCGGTGTTCGAGGGCGAGCGGATGTACGGCGGAGAGATCTTCGAGCTCACGGCCCATACCGAGCGGCTGTTCAAGTCGGCGGAAATCCTCGACTTCCGGATTCCGTACACGGTGTCGGAGATCGACGAAGCCTGCAAGGCGACCTGCGCCAAGAACGGACTCAAGGATTGTTACGTTCGTCCGGTCGCCTGGCGCGGTTCGGAGATGATCGGGGTCTCGGCCCAGCACAGCAAGATCCACGTCGCCATCGCGGTGTGGGACTGGCCCAGCTACTTCGATCCCGAGCAGAAGAAGAAGGGCATCCGCCTGACCTGGGCCAAGTACGACCGGCCATCGCCGAAGACCGCCCCGGTCGCGGCCAAGGCCGCCGGCCTGTACATGATCTGCACCATCTCCAAGCACGCCGCCGAACAGGACGGCTACTCGGACGCGATGATGCTCGACTACCGCGGCTATGTGGCCGAGGCGACGGGCGCCAACGTGTTCTTCGTGAAGGACGGCGTGCTCCATACCCCGACGCCGGACTGCTTCCTGAACGGCATCACCCGCCAGACGGTGATCCGGCTGGCGAAGGCGCGCGGCTACGAGCTGGTCGAGCGGCACATCAAGCCCGAGGAGATGGCCGGCTTCCAGGAGTGCTTCATCGTCGGCACGGCGGCGGAGGTCACGCCGGTGGCCGAGGTGGGCGACTATCGCTTCACGCCCGGGAAGATCTCGCTGACGCTGATGGACGACTACGCCCGGCTCGTGCGGCGGGAAGTCGTACCGGCCTGATCCCGACCGACGCGGCCCGGCGATCCCGGGCCGTTCCTGCGGGAGTGTACAAGACAGGAAGGGCGCGGCCGGTCGGCTGCGCCCTTCTTCATGTGGTCATGTCGGAAGCGGCCCGAACCGGTCGGACCCTGACGCCGGCAAGGGCGTCAGACGGCGGCGAGCTTGGCTTCCAGTTCGCCCAGGCGGCGGCGGGTGACCTGCAGGTCCTCGCCGTACTTCTGCGGATCGAGCGCGGCCAGCTTGCCGGCGATATCGAAGCTCTCGCGGTAGAGATCCAGCGCCCGGACGCGATGGCCCCGGTCCTCGCGGGCGTCGCCAAGGCGCTCGAGGGCCAGCGACAACGCGCGGCGCGCTTCGGCGCTGGTGTCGTCCCGGGCGAGCTGGCGGCGGATCTCCAGAGCTTCCTCGTAGGCCTCTACGGCCGCCTCCAGGCGACCCTCATCCTGGGCCGAGTCGCCCACGCCGGTCAGGACCCCGGCCAGCATGGCGAGGCGGACGGGATCGGTCGGCGCCTGGGCGGCCAGGCCGCGCGCGCTGGCCAGCGCCATTTCATAGGCCTCGGACGCCTCGTCGCCGGCGCCCTGCGATCGCGCGAAATCGCCCAGGTCCCGGGCGGCGAGCAGGCGCTCCTCGTCGTTGGTGGCCGATGTGGGAAGCCGCCGCGCGAGGGCGGCGGCTTTGGGCCACTGTTCGGTTCTGACCAGGGTTCGGAGTCGTTCGCGCAGGTCCGCGAAACTCTCGTCCGCCAACGCCTCCATGCGTGGAGGCGGCGAGGCCGTCGGCGGCGGAGCCTGCTCGGCGAAGGCCGTCGGGCCTCCACTGGCATGCTCCCCATCCGCCGCCGACGGCGCCGGCCCGGCGTCGAAGTCGACCGGCGGCGCGGCGCGGCGCTTGCGGCCGCCCCCGCCGCCATCGCGGGGCAGGATCGAGGACAGCAGGGCGACGATCCCCAGCGCCGCCGCGCCCCAGCCGATGAACGACCGGTGTCCCTCCAACATGCCCAGCGAAATCGCCGGCGGCTCGATCCCGGCGATGCCCCCCGGCGCGATAATCGCCCAGCCGATACCCGCGAAAATGATCGCCGCAAGCAGGCTCAGAATACGCGCCGCCATGTACACCCCCGTCTTCGTCACCCCGGACAGGACGGAGTGCGGCAGCGAAATCGCGGGGGGTCAAAACGCCACAACTGGCAGGGGAGCCCACGCGCCGGAAGCGCCTGATCCTTGGGCAATAAGGGGTTGCGGCGCCTCTAGATCAGCCACGCATCGGGGCGCGGGTAGGGTTCGTCCTGGACCAGATAAATGATCCCGGCCGCGCACCGGACGTAGAACCAGACGCCGACGAGGCCCGCTCCACCCCAGCCGATGATCATCAGGGGGATGCCGATCGGCGACAGGATGAGGGTCATGGTCAGCACCAGTCCGACCAGGCCGACCACGATCCCGATGACGAACCACCAGATGGTCTTCCAGAAGGTCTGGATCAGGAACCGGTAGTGGGTGTCCATGCGCGGACCGGCGGTGGCGCGGTTGGCGTAGGCGATCACCAGCCCGATGATCACCGTCAGCAGCATCGACATCGCACCGAAGATGTAGAGCCCGTAGACCACGGCCGGCAGGATCCGATCCTCATGGGCCTTCGGGGCGGGAGGGGTCTCGGTCATCGGTCGTCTCCGGTCAGTCGCGGCATGGTCGCCTCAAACGCGCGGCGACGCAAACCGGGTCCGTCAGGGCGTCAGCGAGCGGGGCAGGTCGCGCGGGTCCAGCGCCGGG
The DNA here is from genome assembly GCA_044361705.1 of Caulobacter sp. Lineage (GTDB taxonomy): Bacteria > Pseudomonadota > Alphaproteobacteria > Caulobacterales > Caulobacteraceae > Caulobacter. Next base: position 4,824 of record JBIKII010000079.1, on the reverse strand, counting down.
GGCGGCGGCCGCAGCCACGGCGTCACCGCGAAGATCATGATCAGGGCGAACAGCAGCCGCGCCGCCAGGCTGACGCCCAGACTGGCGGTGTCCGACAGCAGCGAGAAGACCAGCAGCGCCGCGACGCCGGCGCCCAGCAGGCCGATGCTCCAGGTCACGCCGCCCAGGCCGGTCTGCCCCGCCGCCGCCACACGGGCGCCCGGCGCGACCTCGGCGAGGCGGGCCGCCAGAGCCCGGACGAAGGGCCCGAAGCTGTCGCTGCGGTCCTCGAAGCGTCCCGGCCCGCTCCAGCTGTGCGAGACGAGGGTCGCGCGGCCGCGCGGGAAGGCCAGCCAGGCGGCGCAGCGCCTGCCGGGCCCGGGCGGGGCGAGGGTCAGGCTTCGCGCGCTCGCCAGCGGCCAGCGGCGTTCGCCCTTCCCCGTGGTCTCGATGAGGATGTCGCCGTCCAGCCGCCATGTCGTTTCTGGCCGCAAGGGCGCGAGCCGCGCCGCATGGACCAGAGCGCTCAGGCGCGGACCGCCGTGATCTCGACCCCGGCCGCCTCGGCGTCGGGGGCCAGCGCCAGGGGCTTTTCGACCCGGACGCGGGCGCGGGTGACCCGCGGGTCGGCGAGGCACAGCTCGGCCAGGCGCTCGGCGAACACCTCGACCAGCTCGATATGGCCCGAGGCGGCGAGGGCGCGGGCGTCGTTGCGGATGGTCTCGTAGTTCAGGGTGTCGGTCAGATGCCGGGCGCCGGCGGCGGCGACGTCCAGCTCGACGTCTATGACCAGAGGCTGGGTCTTGCCCCGCTCATGGCTGTAGACGCCGACCTCGGCCTCGATCTTCAGGCCTCGCACGAACACCTTGGTGATCACGACCCGGGCGTTGGGGGCTGTGTCCAAGGGCGGGTCCTGGAGCGGGGAAACGGCCACGCGCGCCTCTCTAGAAGTCGACGATGTCCGGCGTCCGCCAGGCGAGATGCTGGCCGCTGTCCACGGCGATCATCTGACCGGTGACCGATCTTGCGTCAATGAGATAGCGCAGCGCTGCGGCGATGTCCTCGCCCGTGACCCGGCGGCCCAGCGGTGTGCCGGCGGCCTCGGCCTCGAAGCTGCCGGGCGCCTGGTGCGTGGAGCCGAAGGTCGGGCCGGGGCCTATTGCATTGACGCGGATGCGCGGGGCCAGGGCCTGGGCCATGGTCTGGGTGGCGTACCAGAGCGCGGCTTTCGACAGGCTGTAGCTGAAATACTGCGGCGTCGGCCGCCAGACCCGCTGGTCGATGATGTTGACCACCAGCCCGGCCCGGTCGGCCTGCAGCGCCGCCACGAAGGCCTGGGCCAGCACGACCGGGGCCCGGACGTTGGTGGCCATGTGGGCGTCGAGGTCGGCGGCGGTGGTCGTCTCCAGCCGGTCGTCAAGGAACAGGGAAGCGTTGTTGACCAGCAGGGTCACAGGGCCGAGCTGCTCGGCCCGGGCGATCAGCGTGCCGGCGTCGGACGCGGTCAGGTCGCCGGCCAGGACCAGAGCCTTGCGGCCCTCGGCCCGCACCAGGGCGGCGGTCTCCTCGGCGTCGTCGGCCGAGGCGCGATGATGAACCGCCACGTCGAAGCCGGCGCGCGCCGCTTCGACGGCCAGGGATCGTCCGATGCGCCGGGCTGCGGCCGTGACGAAGGCGACGCCGTTCACCGGGAAAGGTCCGGGTGGCGTGTCAGGGTCAGTCGACCTTGCCGAACTCGAAGACGTTCAGGGCGCCCAGGACGAAGATAAAGGCAAAGATGACGCCGACGGCGACCATGGTGCAGCTCCGCGAGAAAATGTCAGTCCGGCTTTAGCCCCGCGTCTCGCGCGCCGCAAGCCGAGGCTCTAGGCTGGGGCCATGTCGCTCGTCCGCCGCCTCTATCGCCTGTTGATGCCGATCTACCGGATCGCCATGCGGCTTGTGCGTGGCCTCACCGTCGGCGTGCGGGTCATGGTCTTCGACGACCAGGGCCGCATCCTGCTGATCGAGCACAGCTACACCCCGGGCTGGCACATGCCCGGCGGCGGCGTCGAGCGCGGCGAGTCGGCCGAGGCCTCCGCCGCCCGCGAACTGGCGGAGGAGGCCGGGGTTCGGCCGGTCGGGCGGATGACGCTGCTCTCCATCCACGACAACGTCCGCACCTTCCGCGGCGATCATGTGCTGCTCTATCGCCTCGACCAGTGGACGCCGACGCCGGCGACCGCCCGGGGCGAGATCCTGCGCCGCGACTGGTTCGATCCGCGCGACCTGCCCGAAGGCACGACCGACGGCACCCGCCGCCGCATCGCGCAGGTGCTGGACGGAACGCCGCCGGACCTGTTCTGGTAGCGGCAACGAGAACAGAACTTAACGGGAGGACGGCATGGCGGCGCGTATCGCGGTGGAGGCGTTCACGAAGATCGCCGTTGGCATCGACCGGCCCGAGGACGTCGTGGTCGGCAAGGACGGTCGCGTCTTCGCCTCGGACCACCAGTGCGCGGTGGCCGAAATCCATCCGGATGGCTCGTTCACCCGCATGGGTCCGAAGGGCGGGGCGCCCAACGGCATAAACATGGACCTTCAGGGCCGGGTGCTGATCGCCAACTTCGGCATCTATGACCGGGAGGAGGGGCCGCTGCAGCGGTTCGATCCGGCCACCGGCGTCCACGAGACCCTGATCGCCGAGGTCGGCGGCAAGCGGCTGACCAGCGCCAACTATCCGGTGCTGGACCCGGCCGGGAACATCTGGTGCGCCAACTCCACCCACGCCGAGACCTGGCCGCAGGCGCTGGACGGCCGCGCCGACGGCTTCATCTTCGTGCTGCGCCCGGATGGCTCGAGCGAGATCGTCGCCGAGGGGCTGAAGTTTCCCAACGGCATGGCGCTGTCGGCGGACGACCGCTGGCTCTACTGCGCCCAGACGAGCGGCGCCGACGTGATGCGGTTCGAAGTCCTGCCCGGCGGCAGGCTCGGCCCGGGCGAGCGCTACGGCCCGGTGCTGGGCCGGCTGGTCGACGCCGCGCAGGCCCAGGCCGAGGCCAACGCCGCGCATCATCCGGAGGACCTGGGCTACACCGATGGCGTCGGCCTGGACGCCGAGGGCAACCTCTGGGTCTGCCTGCCGGCCGCCAACAAGGTGGTGGCCATCACGCCGTCGGGCGCGGTGGAGGTGATCTGCCACGATCCCTCGGGCGAGGTGATCAACCACCCGACCAACGTCACCTGGGGCGGACCGGACCTGAAGGATCTCTACATCGGCTCTATCCGGGCGGGCTATGTGCTCAAGGCGAGGAGCCCGGTGGCGGGGCAGCCGCACGCGCATCAGCTTTGAAGGGCGATGCATCAAGTTTTGATGTCGCCCCTTCCCCACATGAACCGCGATAACTAAACTGGCGTTTGAAGAGGCCCAGAAACGGGCCCGGCTCGACGCCCAAGGGAGATGGTGATGCGCGACTACACGAAGTTCTACATCGATGGTCAGTGGGTCGATCCCATCACGCCCAGGACGCTCGATGTCATCAATCCGGCCAACGAAGAGGTCTGCGGCAGGATCTCGATGGGCACGGCCGCCGACGTCGACAAGGCCGCCAAGGCCGCCCGCAAGGCGTTCGCCACCTTCTCGCAGACCTCGATCGAGGAACGCGCCGACCTGCTCGAGCGCATCATCAAGGCCTACCAGGCGCGCTACGGCGAGATGGCCGACGCCATCACCGAGGAAATGGGCGCCCCCGCCTCGCTGGCGCAACGCGCCCAGGCGGCCATGGGCCTGGCCCACACCCAGACGGCCCTGGCCGTCCTGAAGAGCTTCAAGTTCATCGAGGACCGCGGTCCGACCCGCCTGGTCAAGGAGCCGATCGGCGTCTGCGGCATGATCACGCCCTGGAACTGGCCGGTGAACCAGATCGCCTGCAAGGTCGCCCCGGCCCTGGCCGTGGGCTGCACCATGGTGCTCAAGCCGTCGGAAGTCGCCCCGTTCTCGGGCTACATCTGGGCCGAGATCATGCATGAAGCCGGCGTGCCGGCCGGCGTGTTCAACCTGGTCAACGGCGACGGTCCGGAAGTCGGCGCCGCCATCTCCAGCCATCCGGAGATCGACATGGTCTCCTTCACCGGCTCGACCCGCGCCGGCATCGAGGTGGCCCGCAACGCCGCCCCGACCGTCAAGCGCGTGGCCCAGGAGCTGGGCGGCAAGAGCCCCAACATCATCCTCGATGACGCCGACTTCCAGTCGGCCGTCACCGGCGGCGTGCGCTCGGTGATGATGAACTCGGGCCAGTCCTGCAACGCCCCGACCCGCATGCTGGTCCCCGGCAAGCGCATGGACGAGGTGATCGCCATCGCCAAGGCCGCCGCCGACTCCACCACCGTCGGCGACCCCAAGGGCAACGCCCAGATGGGTCCGGTCGTCTCGGAAGTGCAGTTCAACAAGATCCAGAAGCTGATCCAGGCCGGCATCGACGAGGGCGCGACCCTGGTCTCCGGCGGCGTCGGCCGTCCGGACGGCATCGAGAAGGGCTACTTCGTCAAGCCGACCGTGTTCGCCAACGTCACCAACGACATGACCATCGCCAAGGAAGAGATCTTCGGCCCGGTCGTCTCGATCATCGGCTACGACACCGTCGATGAAGCCGTCCACGTCGGCAACGACACCGAGTACGGCCTTGCGGCCTACGTCTCCGGCACGGACGTCACCAAGATCCGCGAAGTGGCCTCCAAACTGCGCGCCGGCCAGGTCTCCATCAACGGTGGCGGCGGGGACCTGATGGCCCCCTTCGGCGGCTACAAGATGAGCGGCAACGGCCGCGAGTGGGGCGACTACGGCTTCCACGAGTTCCTGGAAACCAA
>JBIKII010000230.1:0-3878 GCA_044361705.1 Caulobacter sp. | reverse complement strand
GGGCGCCAGGCCCGAGAGGTCCTCGGTCTTGATCGGCGACAGGCGCGGGTCGGCCGGGTCGGCGTCGGGGCCCATGTAGTGGCCCATGAACCAGGTCATGGTGTCGCGCGACAGCGGATAGGCGTCGGCATAGGTGGTCATCGACTGGGTTTCGCTGGCGACGTCGACAGCCGGATAGATCAGCAGCTGCAGGGCCGGCTGGGCCTCGCCCGCGCGTTTCAGGTCCTGGGCGACGATCGCGGCGAAATTGCCGCCCATCGAGTCGCCGCCGATCGAGGCCACACCCGGCGCCGCGCCGAAGCGGGCGGCGTTGTCCCGGCCCCAGCGGAAGGCCGTCAGCACATCATCCAGGCCCGCCGGAAAGCGGTGTTCCGGAGCCAGCCGGTAGTCGACCGACAGTACGGCCGTCCGCGCGATCCGGGCGAGAATCCCGCAGAAAGCGTCGCAGGTCTCGAGATCGCCGATCACGCCACCGCCGAAGTGGGCGAAAACCATCAGCGGCGCGGCGGAGTCCTGGTCGGCCGGGCGATAGGCGCGCAGCTTCAGCGGCCCGCCGGGCCCGTCAATCGACAGGTTTTCAGTGCGGACACCGCCTTCCGGCTTGCCGCTCATCATCGCGAGGCCCCCGGCGCTGGCTGCGCGGGCTTCCTCGGGCGACAGCGAGGACATGGGCGGCATGCGTCCGGCGCTGGCCGAAAGGAACTGCAGGCGCGGGTCGAGCGTGCGGCCGCCCTGCCAGACCACGCCGCCGCCGGACATCATCCGCAACACCGGCGTCGGCAGCGACAGCATGATCTTCAGGATGGCCTTCTGGACGGCGGGATCAGCCATTCGGTCTCTCGGGTCAGGGCGCCAGTCGGGGCAGGGCGGGCAGGCCGCCCAGGATCAGTTTCGTGGCGAAATCGGTCGCGGCCACCGTGTCGATGGGACGGCGCTCGAGCATCTTGTCCCCGACCTGCCGGGCGACGGCGATACAGGCGGCCGCCAGATAGTCGGCGTCGACGCGCGGCGCGCCGCCGCGCTCGATGGCTCTGGAAAAGGCGTCGCGGACCTCCTCGAACACCCGCTCCATCTCGGGCGTCTGGACGGTCATCTGCGGCTGCCGCTCGCCGGCCGGCCGGTTGGCCTTCCAGGTCTCGTGCTCGTCGGCGATAAAGTCGAAATAGGCCTGGATCGCCGCGCGCAGATAGCCATCGAAGCTGTTGGATGCCTCCCAGCACGCGCGCAGGATCGGCCGGAACCGCGCCGCGCCGTCGTCGGCCAGCGCCTCGAACACCTCATCGCGCGAGCGGAAGTAATTGTAGAAGGTGCCAGACGCCAGGCCGGTGCGGCGGATGATGTCGCGCACCGTCGCGACCTCGTACCCGAGCTCGGCGAACACCTCGCGCGCCGCGTCCAGGATCGCCCGTCGGTTGGCGACCTTGGTCTGCTCGCGTTTTCCCGAGGCAAGAACAGCAGCGTGATTCATCGGGAACACGCTAACAGGTGGACGCCCCCGGCGGAAAGAGGTTGCGGCTACCGGCCGCCCACGCGGTTCATCGACGAGATGCTGCGATCCAGGCCGATTGCGCGAAGATCGCGGACATCGCCGTCCACTTCAACGCAACGACCGCGGAAGTCGCTGTTCTCGCACAGAAGCCAACGGCCCTGGACACGGACGCTCGCCGCGCGGTCGTTGAATTCCCGGGGCAGGTTGGTGATGTCGCGATCGAAGCTGACCGAGCGGCCGCTGAAGTTGGGGCCTTCGAACAGGGTCACCCGACCCCAGCCGCCACCGGGGCCGCCATATCCACCGCCCGGTCCACCGCCGTAGCCGCCGCCGGGGCCACCGGGGCCGCCGTAGCCGCCGCCATATCCCCCGCCGGGGCCTCCTGGACCGCCGTAGCCGCCGCCGTAGGCGACCTGCATCGAGCTGATCGTGCGAGCCAGACCAAGCTGGCGCAGATCGCGCACATCGCGGTTGACCTCGGTGCAGCCGCCGCGGAAGTCGCTGTCGACACACAGGCGCCACGCGCCGCGCACCCGGACGCTCATGGCGCGGTCGTTGAACTGACGCGGCAGATTGGTGATGTTGCCGTTGAAGGTGATGTATCGGCCGGTGAAATCGGGTCCCTCATACAGGGTGATGGACGGCTGGCCACGACCGTCGCGTCCGCCGCCCGGGTAGTAGCCGCTTCCCGACTGTGATGCCGCAGGGGCGGCGACAGACGCCGCCATCATCGCGATCAGAACCGTTGTCTTCTTCATCACCCGTCTCCTCCGAGAGCGATCTCGCGTGCAGGGACGTTGAAGAACGCCGCTGCACCGTTCTGTCGCCAGATAACTTCAGGTCACCTGAACCGTCGCTGAACGACGTTCGGACAGACCGCTCTGCTTCATTCGCCAGATCAGCACATCCAGCCGGTCCTGACCAAAGAAGGGCTCTCCTTCGAAAACCATCGTGGGAACGCCCCAGTGACCCGCCTGTTCCAGCGATTTCTGGTTTGCGGCGATGGCTGTGTCGAGCCGGTCGGCGTCATCGCGTGCGGTATTTTCCAGTGCGTCAGGATCAAGGCCGGCGCGGATGGCGGCCTGGGCCAGGTGGTCCCCCTCATGCCAGTTGTCGACCGCCCCGCCCCAGATCACCCGGCCGGCCTCGGCGATGTAGTCCAGGCCCCTGCCCGCCTCGGCGGCGGCCTGACCCATACGGGTGATGCGGTAGATGTAGGGCTGCTCCTTCGGCACTTCGCCGCTGGCGATGTCCATGACGACAGGGTCGGGCCGAGGCCAGCGGATCGGCGTGCCCTGCATCTGGCCCAGCCGATAGACGTCGCGCGCCAGATAGGGCGGCCAGAGGGGGTTCACGCGCTTGAAGAAGCCGTCGATCCGTACCGCGATCGGCATGACGGGCCGGATATTGACCGCCACATCGTACTCCTTCCGGAGTTTGACCAGCGCGGGCGTGATCAGCCACGAATAGGGGCTGCGGAATGACCAGAAGACGTCGACACTGAGAGTCATCGTTCCAACTCCGGATGCGGGAACCATTTTGTTACCCGCGAGTATACAGAACGGTGAAGGGCTAGCCATGGGGGATTCAATGACCGGCCGACCTGTCGCGGCGCCGCTTCCGGTTCGGACACCCGCGTCTGCCGCCCGCAGTGAGCGGGCCCGCGCGCGTCCTCGGGAGATCCTCGATGCGGCGCGCGATGTGTTCGCCCGCAAGGGATTCGAGGCGACCCGGATGGACGAGGTCGCCTCCGCCGCCGGGGTCACCAAGCCGGCGGTCTACCGCTATTTCCCCGGCAAGGACCGGCTTATCGAGGCGTTGCTGGAGGAAGATCTGGCGATCCCGTTCCGACAGATCTCCGCCTGGGTCGATTCCTACAACGGCTCGATCGGGGGCCTGATCGAGGGCTTCGCCGATCGGGTGGGCGATATGCAGTCGCGCGGCCTGACGCGCGGCTACCTGATCCTGGCGCTGGACGAGTCGGGTCGCCGGCCGGAGGTCGCCGCCTTTATCCGCGACCAGGTTCTCGCTCCGGGCCTGATGGTGCTGGCCCGCGCCTTCTTCCAGGCGATGGAGCGGGGGGAGCTGGGCAAGGGCCATGATCCGGCGTTCATGGCCCGGATGTTCTTCGCGCCCTTCCTCCAGACCTCCCTGGGATCGGTCGGCTACGCCCTGCCCGTCGGCGACGCCGCCGAACAGGCGCGCTACCGGCGTTTCCACACGGCGGCGTTCCTGCAGGCGTTCCGGGCGTAACGCGACCCAGAGGTTCGTCATGGCCCGGCTTGCCCGGGCCAACCAGGCGTGATGACGACAACCGGAAGACCATCGAAAGCGACGGTGACCACGGCGCCCGGAGTCCCTTTGGTCTAGACCTTCGCCGTCTCCGCGC
>JBIKII010000229.1:0-3891 GCA_044361705.1 Caulobacter sp. | reverse complement strand
TAGTCCGTCTCGAGGCCGGTCACCTCGAGCACCAGGTTGCCCAGGCGCGGGCCGGGCGGGATCTGGATCACGGCATGGCTCTGGGCCTGACGGCTGTTCTCCTGTTCGGAGACCATCCGCTCATAGGCGGCCAGGCGGGCCTTGGACTTGGCCTGCCGCGCCTTGGCGCCGGAGCGGACCCAGTCCAGCTCGCGCGTCAGGGCGCGCTGGCGGGCCTCGGACTCCGACTGCTCCTGGATCACGCGCTTGGTCTTTGCCTCCAGCCAGCTGGAGTAGTTGCCCTCGTGCGGGTGGCCCTTGCCGCGGTCCAGTTCCAGCGTCCACTTCGTGACCTGGTCGAGAAAGTAGCGGTCGTGGGTGACCAGGATGACGCAGCCGGGGAAAGCTTCGAGGTGGTGCTGCAGCCAGGCCACGGACTCGGCGTCCAGGTGGTTGGTCGGTTCATCGAGCAGCAGCATGTCGGGCTTGCTGAGCAGCAGGCGGGCCAGCGCCACGCGGCGCTTCTCACCGCCCGACAGCTTCGTCACGCCCGCGTCGTTGGGCGGGCAGCGCAGCGCGTCCATCGCCATCTCGACGCGGCTGTCGATGTCCCACAGGTCGCCGGCGTCGATCTTTTCCTGGAGGGCGGTCATCTCCTCCATCAGCTCGTCGGTGTATTCCTCCGCCATCTCCGCCGCGATGGCGTTGTAGCGGTCGAAGATCTGCTTCTCTTCACACCAGGCGATGACGTTTTCCCAGACGGTCTTGGTCTCGTCCAGGTGCGGCTCCTGCTCCAGGTAACCGCGCTTGACGCCGTCGGCCGCCTTGGCCTCGCCGCTGAACTCGGCGTCCAGGCCCGCCATGATCTTCAGCAGCGTCGACTTGCCCGAGCCGTTGACCCCGACCACGCCGATCTTGGCGTCCGGATAGAAGGACAGCCAGATGTTCTCGAACACCTTCTTGCCGCCGGGATAGGCCTTGGTCAGGCCCTGCATCTGGAAAATGTACTGGGCGGCCATAGGGGGTCGCTCGCTCTCGTCTGATCGCAAAAAGGGGACGGCGGGGATGTAGCGACCGCGGGGCTATCGCGCAATGAGTCAGGCGTCGCCCCTGTCTTGGAAGCATCACGGATTCATCGCCGATCTGCCGACAGTCCGACTCCGCAGGTTCACGTTCGCCGACTAACGCTCCGCGGAACAAGCCGCCAGTGAGGCGGCAGGTCGAGGGGAATACCAGCATGAAACGTCATCTCGTCGCCGGCTCGGGCCTGGCGGCCCTTCTGCTCGTCTCAGCGCCCGGCGCCTTCGCCGCCGAAGCCGAGGCCACCGACGTCGAGGCCCTTGTCGTCTATGGACAGGGCCAGAGCCGGCAGGTCCAGACGGTGAACGACACCCAGATGGCCGAGGCGGTCGCGGGCGTCAGCCCGCTGAAGGTCGTCGACCGTCTGCCGGGCGTCACCTTCCAGTCCGCCGACGCCTTCGGGGCCTACGAGTGGTCGGCGCGGATCTCGATCCGCGGCTTCAACCAGAACCAGCTGGGCTTCACCCTCGACGGCATTCCGCTGGGCGACATGAGCTATGGCAACCATAACGGCCTGCACATCAGCCGCGCCCTGGCCAGCGAAGACATCGGCCGCATCGAGCTGTCGCAAGGCGCCGGCGCGGTCTCCAACGCCTCCAGCTCCAACCTGGGCGGCACGCTCCAGTTCTTCTCGCGCGATCCGGCCGCGGTGTTCGGCGGCCAGGCCAACCTGACGGTCGGCAGCGACAACATGCACCGCGCCTTCGTTCGCCTGGAAAGCGGTGAAGTGGCGGGCCTCGGCGGTCTGCGCGGATACTTCTCCGTCGCCGACCAATCGACCGACAAGTGGAAGGGCGGCAGCGAGCAACGCCAGCGGCAGTACGACCTGAAGGCCGTCCTGCCGCTGGGCGAAGGCTCCCTGACGGCCTTCTTCAATCGCTCGGAACGCCGCGAGCAGGACTACCAGGACATGTCGTTCGAGATGATCGGCCGCCTCGGCCGTGACTGGGACAACACCCAGCCGAACTGGGCGCTCGCGGTCGCGGCGGGCCAGGCCTACAACACCGGCGCGCCGCTGCCGGCTCCGTTCGCCACTGTGGACGACGCCTACTACGCGGGCGCCGGCGTTCGTGACGACGACCTGTTCGGCGCCACGCTGGAGATGCCGGTCGGCGAGACCTTCAGCTTCTTCATCACCGGTTACGGCCACCAGAACGAAGGCCAGGGCCTGTGGTACACGCCCTACCTGCCGAGCCCCACATGGAATACGCCGGGCTCGACCGCCGCTCCGCTGTCGATCCGCACCACCGAGTACGCCATCGACCGCAAGGGCCTGATCGGCGGCGCCTCGCTGGAACTGGGCGCCCACACGCTGACCGCCGGCTTCTGGGTCGAGACCAACGACTTCGAGCAGGCGCGCCGCTTCTACGCCGAAACCGCCGCCGCCCCGACGCGTGACCCGCTGGGCTTCCAGTCCAACCCGTTCTTCACCCAGTGGGCCTACGCCTTCGAAACCAGCACCACGCAGCTCTACCTGCAGGACGTCTGGAGCGTGACCGACGCGCTGAAGGTCAACTTCGGCTTCAAGGCCGTGAAGGTCGAGAACGAGGTCAGCACCATCTTCGTGGCCGACCCGACGCGCACCATGGCGGGACGGATTGAGTCCGAAGACAACTTCCTGCCGCAGGTCGGCGCGGTCTACAAGATCAGCGACCAGGTCGAACTGTTCGGCGGCTACACCGAAAACATGGCGGCCTACGTTTCGGCCGGCACCGCTGGTCCGTTCGCCTCGCAGCGTCAGTCGGTGGTCGATTACGTCTCCGCCAACCTCGACCCGGAAACCTCCAAGACTCTCGAGGGCGGGCTGCGCTTCCGCAATGACCGCTTCCAGGGCGTCATCGCCGCTTACCACGTGACCTTCGACAACCGCCTGCTCAGCGCCTCCACCGCGGCCCCGATCCTGGGCCTGCCGGCGGTGCTGTCGAACGTCGGTTCGGTCGAAACCGTGGGTCTGGAAATGGCCGGCGAACTGGAGCTCAGCGACGCCTTCTCGCTGTATGCCTCCTACGCCTTCAACCAGTCCGAGTATCAGGACGACGTTGTCTCGGCCCTCGGCGTTGTGGAAATGGCTACGGCCGGCAAGACGGTCGTCGGCGCCCCGGAAAACCTGTTCAAGCTCGAACTGGCCTACGACCGGGACGGCCTCTACTCGCGCCTGGGCTTCGCCTATACCGGCGAGCGCTTCTACAGCTACGAGAACGTCGGCGGCGTTGACGCCTACACGGTGGTCGACCTGACGCTGGGCTACCGCTTCAGCGGCACGCCGCTGCTGGAAGGGCTCGAGGTCCAGGCCAACATCACCAACCTGCTCGACGAAGACTACATCTCGACCATCGGTTCGGGCGGCTTCGTGAAGGCCGATCCGGCCGGGACGGCCCAGACGATCCTGCCGGCGCCGCCGCGCCAGTTCTTCGTCAGCCTGAAGAAGGCGTTCTGACCCTCAACCTCCCCTGTTGAAACCTTGGCCGGGGGGAAACTCCCGGCCATTTTTTTGAATCGAAGTCAGACACATGACCGACCTCAGCCGCCGCTCCGCCCTGGGCCTCGCCGCCGCAATGGCCGTCGCGTCGACAGCGCGAGCCGCTCCCGCCGTGGATGTCGCCCACCCGGCCCTGGATCGGTCGCTCACCCGTATCGCCTTCGGGGCCTGCGCAAGGCAGGACAAGGACCAGCCGATCTGGGACGCGGTCCTCGCCGCCAAGCCTGACCTGTTCATCTTCCTCGGCGACAACATCTACGCCGACACCCGCGATCCGGCCGTGATGGCCGCCAAGTACGCGATGCTGGCCGCCAAGCCCGGGTTCCGCAAACTGCGGGACACCACCCCGGTGC
>JBIKII010000340.1:0-3902 GCA_044361705.1 Caulobacter sp. | reverse complement strand
CTTACAAGTTTTATGCAGTTCGTGTAATTCACGCAAGGGGGGTAGGTTTTTTGAGAGCACAAGAACACCCCCGACCCTTCCTGTTTCTTTTTACCCCGAAACCGAGTCAAAAATACATGATCAAGACTAAATGGTTCAGTTCGGCTCAAAATGGCTGAGAACGGCTCTCAAAGGCTTGAATCGGGCAGGGTAGGGGTAACAGAACCTCGTATTCGCTCCAAACCCTTAGATTTACCTTCGCGCGGTCAAGAAATGATTGACTTCTGCAAAGAAATCGGTCATCCCTTGCTTAAATGGCAAGAACTCCTGGCTATTGAAACTTTGAAATACAAACCTGATGGACGATGGGCGCACCCGATCGTGGGGGTGATGATTGCCCGTCAAAATGGTAAGTCAACTTTCATGGCGCTTCGCATCCTGTTTGGAATTTACAAACTCGAGGAAAAGATGCACTTGGCAACTGCTCACAAACTAACAACATCGGCAGAAATCTTTTTTAAAGTTGGGCAGATGATTGAGGACTCGCCAATTCTCCAGGCTAACTTTGCTAAAAAGTACGAGTCCAAAGGATCACAGGAAATTCGATTCGTCAATGGAGCGCGTTACTTAATTCGAGCAGGTAACTCAGCAGCTAGAGGTATTGCAGCGCCTGATGTCATTCACATTGACGAATTGCGTGAATTTACTGATGAGGAAATTTGGTCATCGATGCGATTTACTCAAATGAGTAATAAGAATCCGCAGGCAATCGTTTATTCAAATGCTGGACATGCTCAATCGGTGTTGTTATTGAAATTAAGGGAACGAGGCATTGCAGCTTCTCAGGGCGCTGAGGATTCTATTGGTTGGTTTGAGTGGTCAGCAGAACAGGACAAGCCAATCAATGACATTGATGGTTGGTATCAGGCAAATCCATCTTTGGGCTACACAATCCATGAGGACAACATCAGAGATTCGCTATCGGATCGCGAGGACATTTTCAGAACTGAGGTTTTGTGCCAATTCGTTGACATGATCAATCCAGTCATCATCCCTAGCGAGTGGGCAAAGTGCAAGGACGAGAAAGTCAAACTCGATGTCGAAAAGGACACATGGTTTGCCATCGATCTCAGTCCTGACAGACAACACGCAGCTCTCGTTGCAGGTCAGAGGCTTGGCAAAGATAAATTTATGGTTTCCTTACTGCAGACTTGGTACAACCCAATTAACCTGGATGACAAATTGCTTGCAAATGATGTTGCAACATGGGTGCGAAAGTATCCCGTCAACACAGTGGCATTTAGCAAGTCAACCGCAGCAGCAGTTGCCGCTAGGTTACAACCTGCAGGAATCCCAATCCATGAAATCTCAGGAATCGAGTATCAACAGAGTTGTGATGAGTTTGTTTCGGCTATTTCCTCAAATCGTTTGGTTCACAAAGGACAAGAGGAACTGGACAAGCAAGTTTTGTCTGCCGTCAAACTTCAAAGAGGTGATGGCGGTTGGGTCATGGGTCGATTGAAGTCAGGCATCGTTTGTGGAGGAGTCGCAGCTTCGATGGTTACTCACTTTGCGACACGGGCAGAAACGGAAGTTGACATTCAAGTCGGTTGACAAAGTGCTATAATTTGTCTAATGGGAATCCGCGATTTTTTCTTGTCCAGCACATCAGTTGAGCCAATCACAGTCGATGCTGCTGCTACTCCAGCGCCTTTCAATAATACTTCATCAGTAAATGGATTTTTTAATTACTCATCAACTGCAACTCGCAGTCAAGCAATGGCAGTGCCAACAATCGCACGCGCTCGAGGAATTCTTTGCTCAACTGTTGCAAGTTTGCCAATGGAGCAATACTCAAAACTTAATGGCGCGCATTTATCAACTCCAGCAGTAATCAATCAACCTGATCCTCGCGTTCCAGGTTCTGCAATTTACGCATGGGTTGCTGAGGACTTGTTATTCATGGGCGTTGCTTATGGTCAAGTTCTTGAGCAGTATGGGGACACAGGACGAGTTCGCGCATGGACTCGAATTGCTCCTGATCGTGTAACTCCTCGACTCAATGCAAACTCTACAGAAATTATTGGTTATCAAGTTGACGGGACTATTGTTCCAAATCAAGGAATCGGTTCTTTAATTGTATTTTATGGTTTAGATGAAGGAATTCTTAATCGCGCAGGTCGCACAATTCGTGCGGCACATGCTTTGGAACAAGCTGCAGAAACATTTGCAAAAGAGCCTGTTCCATTGCAGGTTTTGAAATCAAACGGAACAAACTTGCCAGCAGAGCGCATTGCGAAACTGCTCGAGGCATGGCGTGCAGCTAGAACAAACAAATCAACCGCTTTCCTTAATGCAGATGTTGAATTGCAAGCGTTGGGCATCGATCCAGCGAAACTCCAACTCAATGAGGCTCGACAGTATGTCGCATTGGAATTGGCTCGCGCTTGCAACCTTCCTGCTTACTTCGTTAGTGCTGAAACAACAAGCATGACTTACTCAAACACAACATCAGAGCGCAGAGGCTTGATTGACTTCTCACTTCGTCCAATTCTCAGCGCCATTGAACAACGCCTCAGCATGCCTGATTTCGTAAGTTCAACAACAGAAATTCGTTTTTCACTTGATGACTTCCTTCGCGGAAATGCGTTGGAGCGTGCTCAGGTTTATCAGATTCTTAACACAATCGGCGCAATGTCAGTCGAACAAATTCGCGAGGAAGAGGATTTAATCGACAATGGAGAAAGAGCATAAGATGAAAATAACAATGCCAGTTACGCTGACCGCATCCGATGCAGAATCACGCATCATTGCAGGTCGAATCGTTCAATGGAATGAAACAGGTTCGACATCAGCAGGAAAGACAATGTTCTTAGAAAACTCAATCACTTTGGGCAAGGACACGAAACTTGTTCTTGAGCACCAACAAACAAAGCCAATCGGAAAACTTGTTGAATGGTCACAGGATTCAACGGGCATAACTGCTTCGTTCAAAATCGCTAAAACAACCGCAGGAAACGATGCACTTGAGGAAGCAGCTACTGGACTTCGTTCAGATTTCTCAGTGGGAGTTCAAGTTGATTCTTGGGACAATGTTGAAGGCGTGATGGCAATTTCAGCATCATCTTTGGTTGAAGTTAGCCTCGTAACATCAGGCGCGATCCCTGGAGCAGAAGTTCAAAAGGTCGCTGCAGTAGAAACAGAGATTTCTGAGCCAACTCAGGAAAATACAAATCAAATCACAGAAGGAGAACAAGTGTCAGACACTACCGTTCCAAACGCTCCTGCCGCCGAAACGGTAGAAGCAGCACATGTTGAAGTGAAGGCTTCAACTGCTCCAGTTATGACAACAAAAGTTCGTCATGGCATTACAGGTCCAGGATCATTCCTAGAACATTCAGTTCGCGCACAACTCGGTGATGAAACTTCAAAATTATGGGTTGCAGCCGCATCTGATACAACAACAACTGAGGTTGCAGGTTTAACTCCGACTCGTCAGTTAACAACAATTTGGGATCCAAAGACAAACAACAATCGTCCATCAATCTCAGCAGTGCGAAATGCAGTGCTTCCTGATGCTGGAATGACTTTTGAAATCCCTCGCGTTAAGACTGCACCAACAGTTGCAGCAGCAGCGCAAAAGGGTGCTTTCTCAGACACACAACTCGAAATTGAGTATGTTTCTTGCACAGTTTCTAAGTACGCTGGCATGCAAAAATTCGATGTTGAAGTTCTTGATCGCACATCACCTGCTTTCTTTGATGAACTTGTTCGTCTTATGTCAGGTGCTTATGCAAAGGCAACAGATGAAGCAATGCTTACTGCAATTCAAGGTGGAACACTTGACGGAACTGCAATCACACTTCCATTTGATGGAGATGAGTTCTCAGGTTTCATCGCACGCGGTGCAGCTTCAATTTACG
>JBIKII010000078.1:0-13313 GCA_044361705.1 Caulobacter sp. | reverse complement strand
CGCCGACATCGGTGCCAGGCTGGCCACCGACCGGATCCTGGACCTCAACTTCGCGGACGGCGACGTCATCGACCTGTCGGGCATCGACGCCAACAGCCTCGTCGGCGGCGACCAGGCTTTCAGCTTCGTGGCGGGGTTCACCAAGGTCGCCGGACAGGCCACCCTGACCTACGTCGCCGGAACCAACATCACCACCCTGCGCGTCGACATCAACGGCGACGGCAAGGCCGACTTCGCCATCGCCATCACCGGAAACCACACCGCCGGCAGCGGCAACCTCTACACCGGCGGCGGCGACACCGACGGCGGCTGGGTGCTGTAGCGCCGCCGTACCCGCGAACGACTGTCCCTCCACAACAACGGCGCCGCGGAGAACCGCGGCGCCGTTTTCCGTTCAGGGTCAAAGAAAAGGGGCGCCGAAGCGCCCCGAGGTCTCAGCCTGGCCGCCTGCCCCTGACGGGACAGGCGGATGGATCGAGCGAGAAACCGTCAGCCGCCGACGAAGACGACCGCGCCCGCGAGGGCCGCGCCGAGCGCCAGCAGGAAGACCGCGACAGAGCGGTCGAAAAAGCGTTCGAAGGCGACGAGGTTGGAAACCGACATGACACACATCCTTTGAGTTATGGACCCGTTTGCCGGGCCCCCCGTTATGTCCCCTCGGGGAGGAGGGGCTGTCCGATCTGGACAATGCTTAGATAGCGCCTATCTGAACGCCGTCAAGATCAATCTTTACGTCGTTCGGATTCAGTTTTAGAGTGAGCGTCATGAGAGAAGCTGCAGCCGCCGAGTCCCGGCCCTACCACCACGGCGATCTGCGCCGGGCGCTTGTCGAGGCCGCCCGCCGGATCCTTGAAAGCGAAGGCCCCACGGCCCTGTCGCTGCGCGCGGTGGCGCGGGAGGCCGGCGTCAGTCCGGCGGCGCCCTATCATCACTTCAAGGACAAGGGCGAACTGCTGGATGCGGTCGCGCACGTGGGCTGGGACATGCTCGGCGACTCGATGACCGGGGCCAAGCAGCGGGCCGCTGACCTTGCGTCGCTGATGACCGAGATCGGCGTCTCCTATGTGCAGTTCTCACAGCAGCACCCGGCGCTCTATCGCGTGATGTACGACTGCTCCCGCGACAAGGACGAACTGCCCGAGGGCATGCAGGACAACGAGGACAGCGCCTATTGCCTGGTGCGGGAGACCTTCCGGAAGGTCGCCGGACCCGACGTCCCGATCGTCGATATCGAACTGGCGACCATCGCTGCCTGGTGCGCCGCCCACGGCCTGGCCGAGATGAGCACCTTCAAGCAGTTCGACAGCCTGAAGATCGGCATGGGCGGAGAAGAAGCTTTCCTGCGCGGCGTGCTGGGCCACCTGGGCATGTTCCAGGCGAGCAAGCCGGCCAAGGTCTGATCGGAGGGGGAACGGCGGCGGGCGCGGGCCGTTAGGTCTGGCGAACCGCAACCCCCGAAGGCAGACCCATGCAGATCTCCGAAGTGATGACCGCCAATCCGAAGGTCGCCAAGCCGTCCGACACCGTCGCCGAAGTGGCGCGCCGCATGAACGACATCGACATCGGCGCCATTCCCGTTGTCGAGGACGACCGTATCCTGGGCATCATTACCGACCGGGACATCGTGCTCCGCGTTGTCGGCGAGCAGCGCAGCTTCGACACGCGCGTCGACGAGGTGATGACCACCGAGGTCCAGACCTGCCGCGAGGATGCCTCCATCGCCGACGTCATCTTCCAGATGACCGACAAGCAGGTCCGCCGCATCCTGATCGTCGACGGCGCAGACAAACTGACCGGCATCGTCTCGCTGGGCGACGTCGCCCAGGAGGCCTCCGCCCGCAAGGCCGGCGCCATCCTGGAAGACATCTCCGAAGCCCCGGCCAACAACTGATCCGCCGAGATTGATGCAATGGCGGCCTCACCGGTCTAGAGAGGACCGGTGAGCGCCTCCTTCATCACCCGTTTCGCCCCCTCCCCCACGGGACATCTCCATCGCGGCCACGCCTTTTCGGCGCTGACCGCGTTCGAGGCCGCCCGGGCCGTGAACGGCCGCTTTATCCTGCGCATCGAGGACATCGACGCCACGCGCTGCAGGCCGGAGTACGAGGCGAGCCTGCTTGAGGACCTCGCCTGGCTCGGCCTGACCTGGGAAGAACCCGTCCGCCGCCAGTCGCAGCACCTGGCCGACTACGAAGCCGCGATCGAAACGCTGCGCGCCCGGGGCCTCGTCTACCGCTGCTTCCGCACCCGAAAGGACATCGCCGAAGCCGCCACCAATGCGCCGCACGGGCCGGTGGAGGCGTTCCGCGGCGGGCCGCTGCATCCCAACGAGGAAGACCGCTTTCTGTCAGAGGGCCGACCCTTCGCCTGGCGGCTGTCGCTGGACGAGGCGCGCGAGGCGGTCGGCGCTTTCCAGAAGCTGAGCTTCCGCGAGTACCTTGAAGGCCCCAGGGGCGAGCGCGGCCGCATCGTCGCCCGCCCGGAACTGGCCGGCGACGTGGTCCTGGCCCGCAAGGACGTCGGCGTCGCCTATCATCTGGCCGTCGTGGTCGATGACGCGAAGCAGAAGATCACCCATGTGATCCGCGGCAACGACCTGTTCGAAGCCACGCACCCGCAGCGCCTTCTGCAGGCGCTGCTCGGCCTGCCGACGCCGGCCTACCGTCACCACCCCCTGTTGACGGACGCGGAAGGCCGCCGCTTCGCCAAGCGGGACAAGGCCCAGACCCTGCGCGAAATCCGCGCGTCGGGCGTCACCGCCCAGGCGCTGCGCGCCGAGCTCGGCTTCCCGGCATGAGCGACGGGGTCGCGCCGACCACGACCGGCCATCGCGCCCTGCCTTTCATCGCCCTGATCGTCGGGGCCTGCGCCATCGGTTTCGCGCCGATCTTCGTGCGGATGACGGAGACCGGGCCGGCCGCCGCCGGCTTCTGGCGCCTGTTCCTGGCCCTGCCGGTGCTGGCGCTGATGGCGTTGAGGGACGGCAAGGGCGTTGCGACGCCGCCCGGGCGCATGATGCTGCTGGCCGGGCTGTTCTTCGCGCTCGACCTGTCGTTCTGGCACTACGGGGTCAAGCTGACCTCGGTGGCCAACGCCACGGTGCTGACCAACCTCTCGCCGGTGGTGGTCACCACGGTCGCCTGGTTCCTGTTCAGGGAGCGGCCGGCCCGGATCTTCATCGCCGGCCTGACCGTGGCCCTGGTCGGGGCCGGGATCATGGCCGGCGGCGCCGATGCGACGCGGGCGATCAACGCGCCTTTGGGCGACGTGCTCTCGCTGGCCACCGCCCTCTGGTACGCCTTCTACTTCATCGCCATGCGCTCGGCGCGGCAGGGCGCGGGGGCGTCGCGGGCGATGTTCTGGTCGACGGCGGTCTCCACCCCGATCCTGCTCGGCGTCGCCCTGGCGTTCGGCGAGCAGATCATGCCCGGCAGCGGCGCCGGCTGGCTGGCCTGCATCGGTCTGGCGGTGGTCCATATCGCCGGCCAGGGGTCGATCGCCTGGGCGCTGGGCCGCCTGCCCGCCTCGACCGCTTCGGTGGTGGTGCTGGCCCAGCCGGTGGTGGCGGCCGTCGCGGGCTGGATCCTGTTCGCCGAGATCCTGACCCCGCTGCAGATGCTGGGCGGCGTGCTGACCCTGGCCGGCGTGGTGATCGCGCAGCGGGCGCCGGTTCAGCGCGCCCAGTAGCGGTACTGGTACGCCGTCGTAAAGCCGAGCGTCTCGTAGAGCGCCACGGCGGTCTCGTTCCTGGTCTCGACCTGCAGGTAGCTGCGGGTCGCGCCCTGCTGCTGCGCGAAGCCCAGCAAGGCCGACACGATCCGCGCCGCGAGGCCCTGCCGACGAAAGTCCGGCGAGGTCCGCATCACCGAGACGCCCGCCCAGTCACCGTCCACGGCCACCGCCCCGACCGCCACGGCCCGGCCGTTGGCCTCGATCCGCGCGAACCGCACCGACTGGGCGATGCGGCGCAGGGTGGCCAGCCGCTCCTGCGCGTCGGCCATGTCCCGGTACAGGGTCTCGAACAGCACGCTCTGGAACACCTCGCCCGGAGCGTCCTCCAGCAGAACGCCATCATTTGCTCCGCCGACAGGACCGACCATGACCTTCGTCTCGGTGTTGGGTGCAAACCCGTTGGTGCGCAGGAAGTCCTCGACTCCGGCCGGGTGCGGAGCCCCGTCGACGGTCTTGAACTTCGTCGGCAGCCCGTAGCCGGCGTACCAGGACTCGACCCAGGCCAGAGCCTCTTCCAGCGGCCGGTCCGGCGCCTCAAGCGCCCAGCAGGTATTGGCCCGGCCCGTGTGGCCCGTTGAGGCGTTCAGCCGCCAGCCGCCGACCCGCGCCGTCTGCAGCGCCGGCCAGGCCCGGGCGGAGACGTCCTCGAGCGCGAGCAGGTCCGCCGGCGTCATTCCGCCAGAAGCCGCTCGATCAGCTCCCGCGCTTCCTTGCCGTTCCAGTCGGCGTCGCCCGCCAGGCGGGCGCGCTCGACGCCGGTCTTGTCGTAGACGATGGTGGTCGGGAAGCCCGCCGCGCGCGGCTCCAGCCCGAACGCCAGCTTGTAGCCGGGGTCGCGATAGAGCTTGAGCGGCGGGGTCTTGCCGATGAAGGCCACAGCCAGGTTCAGGTCCTCCTCGCGGTCGACGCTGACCGGGGCCACGATCAGCGGCTGGGTCTGATAGGCGGCCTGCAGCGCCGCCAGGGTCGGCATCTCGATCTTGCAGGGCCCGCACCAGGTGGCCCACAGGTTCACCACCAGCACCTTGCCCTTGAAGTCGGCGACGGAGACGGTCTTGCCGTCCGGATCGAGGAAGGTCTGGGCCGGCGCCGCGCGGCCGGGGATCGACACTTCCAGCTTGGCCAGCTCGCCGCGCTTGAGGTCGCGCAGATCGGCCGACTCCTTGGGTTTGAACGAACTGGCGACGATGACGTATAGAACCGCCGCCGCGCCGATCAGGGCGAGGCCCCGGATGGCCCATTTCAACAGGTCGGGCCCGGGTTTGGCCGGCTGGACTTCGCTCATATGACTGACAATCCCTCCGAGACGACCAAGCCCTGCGGAGAGGGCCAGGCCATGTGGGGCGGACGGTTCTCGGCGCGCCCCAGCGATCTGATGCAGGCGATCAACGTCTCGATCGGCTTCGACAAGCGCCTCTGGGCGCAGGACATCGCCGGCTCGAAGGCCCACGCCGCCATGCTGACGAAGGCCGGGGTCATATCTAGCGAGGATGAGGCGCAAATCCAGCGCGGACTGGACGCCATCCACGGCGAGATCGCGGCCGGGTCCTTCCCGTTCCGCGAGGAGTTCGAGGACATCCACATGAATGTGGAGGCCCGGCTTCGGGAACTGATCGGTCCGGTGGCCGGCCGCCTGCACACCGCCCGCTCGCGCAATGACCAGGTCGCCCTCGATTTCCGCCTCTGGGTGCGCGAGGCGACCGAGCGGTCGGCGGCCCAGATCAACGGCCTGATCGCCGCGCTGCTGGACAAGGCCGAGGCTCATGCCGACGCGCTGATGCCGGGCTTCACCCACCTCCAGCCGGCCCAGCCGGTGACCTTCGGCCACCATCTGATGGCCTATGTCGAGATGTTCGGCCGCGACGCCTCGCGGTTCCGCGACGCCCGCGCCCGCATGAACGAGTGCCCCCTGGGCGCCGCCGCCCTGGCCGGCAGCCCCTTCCCGATCGACCGCGAGATGACGGCGAAGGCCCTGGGCTTCGACCGGCCGACGGCCAACTCGCTGGACAGCGTCTCCTCCCGCGACTTCGCGCTTGAGGCCCTGTCGGCGGCGACCATCTGCGCCACCCACCTGTCGCGCCTGGCCGAGGAGATCGTGCTGTGGATGACGCCGCAGTTCGGCTTCATCCGGCTCAGCGACGCCTTCACCACCGGCAGCTCGATCATGCCGCAGAAGAAGAACCCGGACGCCGCCGAGCTGATCCGGGCCAAGGTCGGCCGCATCCTGGGGTCGCTGACCACCCTGACCGTGGTCATGAAGGGCCTGCCGCTCGCCTATTCCAAGGACATGCAGGAGGACAAGGTCCCGACCTTCGAGGCCTTCGACGCGCTGGAGCTGGCGCTGCTGGCCATGACCGGCATGGTCCGCGACCTGGAGCCCAACACCGCCCGCATGGCCGCCGCCGCCGGCGCGGGCTTTTCGACCGCGACGGACCTGGCCGACTGGCTGGTGCGCGAGCTCGACCTGCCGTTCCGCGACGCCCACCATGTGACCGGTGCGGCGGTGAAACGGGCCGAGCAGCTGGGCGTCGATCTGGCCGATCTGCCGCTGTCGGAACTGCAGGCGCTCAACCAGGGCATCAGCGAGGACGTTTTCAAGGTTCTGACCCCTGCCGCTTCGGCCGCAAGCCGCGTAAGCTGGGGTGGTACGGCGCCCGATCAGGTTCGGGCCCAGGTCGCGCGTTGGAAGGACTCCCTGTGATGAAGGCTTCCCGTCTCATTCCGCTGTCGCTCATGCTGGCGGGCGTCGCCCTGGCAGGCTGCGGCTCGCTCGGCGAGCTGGAGGCTCCCCAGGATCCCGCCAAGCGCGCCGCCTTCGAAGCCGAGCGCCGCGCCGCGGTGGCCCGGGCCAATCGCCCCTCGGACCCCCGGTCCGACGAGGAACTGGCCGACCCCGCCACCAGCCGCGGCAACACGCGCGAGTCGCCGATCGGCGGCGGGCCGTCCGACCCGTTCGCGGGCCCGGGCTCCGACCCCCGCTAGACGAGACTTGAGACCAGCGTGAACCACTTCGAGGTCCGGGGCGACGAGCTCCACTGCGAGAACGTGCCCCTGTCGCGGATCGCGGCCGAGGTCGGCACGCCGGTCTATGTCTATTCCCGCGCCACGTTCGAGCGGCACTACACCGTCTTCCGCGACGCCCTGGTCCAGGCCGGGGTCGTGGATCCGCTGGTCGCCTATGCGGTCAAGGCCAACAGCAACGTCTCGGTCCTGAAGGTCCTGGGCGACCTGGGGGCCGGGGCCGACACGGTGTCCGAGGGCGAGATCCGCCGGGCGCTGGCCGCCGGCATCCCGGGCGAGCGGATCGTCTTCTCCGGCGTCGGCAAGACCCGGGGCGAGATCGCCTTCGCGCTGAGGGCCGGCGTCTCGGAGATCAACGTCGAGTCAGAGCCGGAGCTCAAACTGGTCGCGGCCGTGGCCGAAGAGCTCCAGCTCCGCGCGCCGATCGTGTTCCGCGTGAACCCCGACGTCGCCGCCGGCGGCCACGCCAAGATCGCCACCGGCAAGGCCGAGAACAAGTTCGGCGTCTCCTTCGCCGAGGCGGCGCGGCTCTACGCCAACGCCTCCAACCATCCGCACCTGAACCCGCTGGGCGTCGCCTGCCACATCGGCAGCCAGATCACCGACCTCGCGCCGTTCGAAGCCGCCTTCCGCAAGATGCGCGGGCTGGTGGAGAGCCTGCGGGCCGAAGGCCTGAGCGTCGAGCGGCTGGACCTCGGCGGCGGGCTTGGCGTGCCCTACTTCAACCAGCCCGACCCGCCGGCGCCGGCGGCGTACGCCGCGATGGTGGCGCGGGTGATGGAGGGCCTGCCCGACATCCGCCTGGCCTTCGAGCCGGGCCGCGTCATCGCCGCCAACGCCGGGGTGCTGGTCGCGGGCGTCATCCACCTGCACGAGCGGCCGGAGGGACGGAAGTTCCTCGTCCTCGACGCCGCCATGAACGACCTGATCCGGCCGGCGATGTACGACTCCTTCCACGACATCCGGCCGGTGCGCGCGACGGATGCGGAGCCGGTGCCGCTCGATGTCGTCGGCCCGGTCTGCGAGACCGGCGACACCTTCACCCGCGAGCGGCTGCTGCCGCCGATGGGCCCGGGCGACCGGGTCGCCTTCATGAGCGCCGGCGCCTACGGCGCGGCCATGGCCAGCGAATACAACAGCCGCCCGCTGGTCCCCGAGGTGCTGGTCGACGGCGACCGCTACGCGGTCATCCGCAGGCGGCCGAGCTACGAGGAGATGCTGGCGGACGAGGTCCCCGGGGAGTGGCGGTGAAAAAGGGGGACAGTCACTGATTTCGCGAGCGAAATCAGTGACTGTCCCCCTTTTTCACTCCCACCACGGATAAACGCCCGGCATGTCCGTCGAGACCTTGCCCGGGAAGTTCGGTTTCCGCTTCTCCAGGAAGGCCGCCACCCCCTCCTTCACGTCGGCCGTGCCGCCCATGGCCATGGCCAGCGGGCCGTCGACGCCCAGCACCTTCAGCGGGTCGGCCTCCTCGGAGAACCGCCACAGCAGGGCGCGGGTGACGGCGATGGAAATAGCACTGGTCTCGTCGGCGATCTCGCGGGCGATGGCCGTGGCGCGGGGCAGCAGGTCCTCGGGCTCGGTCACCTCGCTGACCAGCCCGCCGGCCAGCGCCTCGTCCGCCTGAAACACGCGGCCCGAGTAGCACCAGCGCAGCGCCTGCGGCAGGCCGACGATACGCGGCAGGAAGGAAGCCGCCCCGGCCTCCGGCGCCAGCCCCCGGCGGGCGAAGACGAAGCCGATCTTGGCCCTGGTCGAGGCGATGCGGATGTCCATCGGCAGGGTCATGGTGATCCCCACCCCGACGGCGCCGCCGTTTATCGCGGCGATCGACGGCTTGCGGCAGCTGTAGATGGCCTCGGTGAAGCCGCCCCTGGGCGCGCCGGTCTTCGGTCGCCCCGCCCCGAACAGCTTGGCCCCCTCGCCGCCGAAGGCGTCGGCGCCGGCCGACATGTCCGCCCCGGCGCAGAAGCCGCGCCCGGCCCCGGTGACGATGATCACCCGGACGTCGTCATTGGCGTCCGCCTCGACGAAGGCGTCGGCCAGCTCGGCGCCCATGCGGGCGGTGTAGGCGTTCAGCGCCTCGGGCCGGTTGAGGGTCAGGGTCAGGACGCCGTCGTCCAGCGAGGTGAGGATGGTTTCGTAGGCCATGGCCGCTTGCTCCCTGCCGGTCTGCGCCGGTCCGGCAGACAGCCTGTCAGGCCGCGCGGGCGGGGGACAAGTATGACGTGGCGTCAGGGCCCCTGGAGAGACGCTGAAAAAGATACTGGACTCGGTGTCTAATATTTCTTACACTACGTCCAACATTTGAGACAGATCCGTCGGAGCACCCCTCATGTCCTTCCGTGAAAAGACCGCCTGGGTCTCGCTGCTCGCCACCAGCGGCGTGTGGGGCGTATATTTCTGGCGACTGTGGCCGGACCTGCAGGATCGGTCGCTGCAGCCCGGTTCCGTCGGCCTGTTCATCGGCGGCGTCGCGATCCTGACCATCATCCAGATCATCGTCGCCATCGCGCTGGCCCTGGCCTCCGGCAAGGCCGCCGACGCGCCGATGGACGAGCGCGAGCAACTGATCGACCTGAAGGGCTCCCGCGCCGGATTCTACGCTCTGAACGCGGCCTGCTTCTGCGCTTCGGCCCTGTGGCTGATCGGCGCCAGTCCGCTGGTCATGGCCAACGCCATCCTGGCCGCGATGGTGGTCGGCGAGGTCATCCGCTCCGGCTTCGTGATCGTCGGCTACCGTCGGGGCGTCTGACCGTGGCCAACCCGCCGCCTATCCGCAACCAGATCCGCCGCCTGCGCTTCGACCACGGCGAGATGACCCAGCAGGCCCTGGCCGACGCCATCGGCATGACCCGCCAGACCATCGTCGCCATCGAGGCCGGCAAGTACTCGCCGTCGCTGGAAGCCGCGTTCCGGATCTCTCGCGTGTTCGGAGTCGGGGTGGAGGATGTGTTCGGCTGGGAGGGCTGAGCCCCCTCAGTCCATAGCCCCGACGTACGGGATCCCGCGCATGCCGCCGGCCACGTCCATGCCGTAGCCGACCAGGAACCTCGGCGGCGCTTCCCAGGCCACGAAGTCGGGCTGGAGGGCGCGCTCCGTCGGCCAGGGCTTGCTGGCGAAGACGGCGGTCAGCACCTCGCTGGCCCCGGCGTCGCGGACCAGCCGCGCGGCCTCGCTGAGCGACAGGCCGGTGTCGAACACGTCGTCGACGATCAGCGCCTTGCGGCCCAGCACCGGGCGCTGCAGATCGGCGCGGACCTCGCAGCGGCCGTAGCTCTGCCGCTCGTCGCGGTAGGAGGACAGCCACAGGGCGTCGAATTTCGTCAAACGGCCCAGCCGGGCGAGGGCGCGCGTCAGATCGGCGGCGAACCAGATGCCGCCGGTCAGCAGGCAGACCATCACCGTCTCGTCGTCGATGCGGGGCGCGATCTGTTCAGCGACGGCGGCGACGCGGGCGGCGACCTCCTGCTCGGACAACAGGACCGTCGGCTGCGGCTCGCTCATCAATGGCTCTCCGTCGATCCGGCGGCGGCGTCCTCGACGACCGGCGTGGCGTCCTCGAGCACCATCTCCCCGGCGGGGGCATGTCCCGGCGCGGCCGGTCCATGGTCGGCGCCGGAACCGCCCACCTCGCCGCGCAGGGTCACCCGCTGGGTTTCACCCTTGGCCGCCGGCCGGGCCTGGGTCTCGCCCTTGGCGCCCTTCTTCAGCTCGAAGCTGACCTCCAGCGTGGCCGCCGTCGTCGGCGGGTCCAGCATGGCCAGCGCGAAGTGACGCGTCTCGCCCGGCGGGATCACCGGGTCGGCCGGGCTGGCCAGCTTCACGGCCACCACCTTGCCGGCCTTGTTGAGCAGGCTGATGCGCAGCGGCGGGGCGGTCACCGGATGGTCCTCGACGTTGCGCATGACGCCCGACACCGCCAGGGCGGCATGGCCGTCCTGCAAGGCGGCCTCGGCAGCGACGTCCTCGATCTCCAGCCCGACGCGATTGACGTCCAGGCCGACGGCGGCGAAGGCGCTGGCGGTGCGCGGCCACATCTCGACCACCGAACCCCGGAACACGATGCCGCCCAGCGCCAGGGCCATGACCGCGACGGCCATGCCGGCCCAGACCACGCCGACGGTGGCGGCTTCGCGCACGCGGCGCTCGTGGGTGGCTTTCTGGCGGAAGACCTTCGGCAGCTCATCGCCGGGCAGGTCGCTGACCGGCGTCTCCTCGGCCTTGTCTCCCTCCTTGGCCAGGGCTCCGGCCTCGGGATCGACGAACAGTTCGAGGTCGGCCTGGCCTTCGGCGGTCCAGCGATTGCCGCAGGCGGAGCAGCGCACGGTGCGTCCGCCCGCACCGACCTTGTCGTCAGGTACGAAATACCGGGTGGCGCACTCGGGACAGGTCAGTATCATGCCGGCGAATCGGACGCTCCCCGCTCCTCCTCCCGAGGTCGCCGATTTCGGCTCCCATGTCCAGAAACCAGAACGCCGTATTCGAGGGCGACGCGGTCGCCGGGCCCGTGTTGCGCTTCGACGGCGTCGGCATGCGCTACGGGCGTGCGCAGGAGGTCCTGAAGGACGTCTCTTTCGAGCTGGCCGCTGGCAGTTTTCATTTCCTCACCGGCGCTTCGGGGGCGGGCAAGAGCAGCCTTCTGAAGCTGATCTATCTCGCCGAACGTCCCTCGAGGGGGACCATCGAACTGTTCGGCCGCGATGTCGACGCCGTGCATGCCTCCGACCGGCCGTTCCTGCGCCGCCGCATCGGGGTGGTGTTCCAGGAGTTCCGGCTGCTGGAGCACCTGTCGGCCTTCGACAACGTCGCCCTGCCGCTGCGCATCGCCGGCGGCAAGCCCGAGTCCTATCGGGCCGATGTGGCCGAACTGCTGGCCTGGGTGGGCCTGAAGGACCGTATGCACGCCCTGCCCCCGACCCTGTCGGGCGGCGAGAAGCAGCGGCTGGCCATCGCCAGGGCGGTGGTCAACCGGCCCGACGTCCTGCTGGCCGACGAGCCAACCGGCAACGTCGACGACGCCCACGCCATCCGAATCCTGAAGCTGTTCGTCGAGCTCAACCGCCTGGGCACCACGGTGCTGATCGCCAGCCATGACGAGGACCTGGTCGCCCGCTCCGGCCAGCCGGTTCTGCACCTGGACCGCGGCCGCCTGCGCATGTTCGGCCGAGGGGTCGGGGAGCGGGCTGGATGAGCGAGATCTTCGATCTCCGCCGCTGGAAGCCGGCCCCGCTGCTGCCGCGCAAGGACCCGCGCGACGGCGCGCTGGTCTTCGTGGTGGCGGTGCTGTGCTTCCTGGCCTGCCTGACCGCCATCGGCGGGCTGGCCGCCGACCGCGCGGCGCGCGGCTGGTCCGGCCAGCTGACCGGATCGGCCACCGTCGTGGTCCGCGCCAATGGCGGCGAGACCCCCGACACGGCGGCCGGACGGGCCGCCGAGGCCCTGTCCGGCGTCAAGGGCGTGACCGAGGCCCGTGCGCTGGAAAAGGCGAAGGCCGAGGCGCTTCTTGAGCCCTGGCTGGGCCGCGAGGCGCTGCTGGACGACCTGCCGATCCCGCGCCTGGTGACGGTCGACCTCGATCCGAAGGCTCCGGCCACCGCGATCGCGCTGGACCGGGCGCTCAAGGCCGCCGGGGTCGACGCGACGGTGGATGACCACAGCCTGTGGATCGCGGACATCGAGCGGGGCGCGGCCATCGCCCGCTGGGCGGCCCTGGGCGTCTTCCTGCTGATCGCCTCGGCGGCCGCGGCGGCGATCGGATTCGCCACCCGCGCGGCCATGGCTGCCCACCGCGAAACCATCGAGGTGCTGCACCTGTCCGGCGCACAGGCGAAATTCGTCGTCAGGCTGTTCCAGAGCCGGTTCGCTCGCGTTGCGGCGGTCGCGGGCTTGTTCGGCGCCGCCGGCGCGGCCAGTATCGGCGCGCTGGCCAGACTCGCCGGAGGAGGACAGGGGCTGACCCCGGTCCTGCCGGTCGCATGGCTGGATCTGTTGGCTGTCGCGCCGACGCCGCTTCTCGCGGCGCTGGTCGCCGCGGTCGCCGCCCGCGTCGCCGCACGGGGGCTGATCGGAGAGATGGCGTGAGGACGCTCGCGGCCCTGTTCGTCGTCCTGCTGATCTGGGTGGTCGGCCTGGTGGCCTTCGCCCAGCGCGTCGAGCGTTCGACGCCGCCTGTCGAACCGCCCGTCGCCGACGCCGTGGTCGCCCTGACCGGCGCTTCCGACCTTCGCCTCGAAGCCGCCGCCCGGCTGCTGGAGCGCGGCAAGGGCAAGCGCCTGCTGATCTCCGGCGTCAACCGCGAGGCCAGCCGCGACGACATCCTGGCGGTCAGTCGGGCGGTGAAGCCGATCTACGACTGCTGTGTCGATCTGGGCTACGCGGCGGCCGACACCGTCGGCAACGCCGAGGAGATCGCCGAGTGGGCCCGGGGAAAGAGCTTCACCCGACTGATCGTGGTGACTTCGGACTACCACATGCCCCGGTCGATCCTGGAGATCCGCGCGGCGATGCCCGAAGCGACGCTGATCGAGTACCCGGTGGTCACCGGCCTGGTCGAT
>JBIKII010000228.1:0-3903 GCA_044361705.1 Caulobacter sp. | reverse complement strand
CACCGGGGTTGTAGCCGCCGCCCTGGCCGCCGGAACCGCTGCCGCCTTGGCCGCCTTGGCCGCCGCCGGGGTTGTATCCGCCACCTTGACCGCCGCCCTGGCCGCCCTGGCCACCTTGGCCACCCTGACCGCTACCGGGATTGTATCCTCCCTGACTCCCGCCCTGGCCGCCTGAACCGCTCCCGCCCTGGCCTGAGCCGCCGCCGGAGATCGGAGGCCGGGATTGGGCTGCTGGTTCGCTTGCGATCAGAACTGTCGCTGCAAACAGGCCGACAGCAAGCGCGATACGACTGGTCATCATTGAATGACTTCCTTCTGTAAGTGAGCAAACTTTTGGTTCAGGCGGCGTATCTGCGTTCGCCGTCCAGCCACGTTGAATGGATCGCGATCTTCTGGATTTCATCCGGAACGACCCCGTTCGGGTCCTTTTCGAGGACCACGAAATCTGCGGCTTTCCCGCGTTCAAGGCTGCCGCAGGTCTTGTCGAGATGGCACTGCCAGGCAGCGTCGATGGTCATGGCCTTGATGGCCTGCATCGGTGAGATCCGCTCATCGGGGTTCAGAATGCCCCCGCCTTCCGCCATATCGCGCAGCACGGCATTCTGGATGCACCGCAGCGGATCAATGGGGGTCACGTTGTAGTCGGAGTGCAGGGATATCCGCAGGCCGCCCTTCAGCGCCGATTTGCACGGATCCAGCCGGTCGGCGCGCTCGGGGCCGAGGATTCGATCCCGGAACGCCTTTCCCCAGAAGTGGACATGGCCAATCAGGAAGGATGGCGACAGGCCGAGCGCCGCCATCTTTGCAATCTGATCGTCGTGAAGGATGCTGCAGTGTTCAATCCGATGGCGGAGGGCGCGGGCTCCGCCGGGCCCGACAACAGTTTCAAAGGCCGCCAGGACGGTATCGATGGCGGCATCACCGTTGGCGTGGACGCCGATCTGCCAACCGGCCTCATGAGCCTGCCGGATGACCTGCTCGATCTCGTCTGGCGTGTAGTTCAATGCTCCGCGGTTGTCGGAGTTGAGATAGGGCTTTCTTTGGAAACCGGTCCCGCCCTGGTTTGAGCCATCAGCCCAGGCCTTGATGCCGTTCAGGGTGAAGCGACCACCGCGTGGCCCGGGACGGAGACCGAGGGCTTTCCACTTGTCGAAATGGGTCGAGACAAGGAAGCCCGCATACCGCACTGCCGGATCATCCGCCATGACGCGGTCGATCAGGATCAGGTCTTCCTCAGCGAAAAGCCCCCCGATCCCGCAATCGTGCACGGCCGTGCACCCCCTGGAGGCGGCATCATCAAGGTCCGCGCGCAGGAAGTCGGCCAGCTCGCCGATGCTCGGGTTTGGCAGTTTTGCAATGAAGGGCTGGAACGCCCCCGGCTCCTCGAGGCGACCTGTCAGTTCGCCGTCCGGGCCCCGCCCGAACCGCGCCTGGGGTGGATCGGGGGTGTCGCGAGTGACGCCGGCCAGCGCAATGGCGCGAGAGTTCACGTAGGCGACATGTCCATTGGACTCGAGCACGAAAACCGGAACCTCCGGAGCCAGCGCATCAAGATCTGCCCGCGAGAAAGGCTTGCCGGGCATGATCGACGGATCGAGCATCTTTGCCTGAACCCAACCACCGGCCGCCGTCGAGTCGGCCGCGAGCTTTATCTTCGACCGCGCGGCGTCCATGTCCCGGGTCGTAAAGGGGCCGACATCCAGCCATGGGCGCAGGCCGCTAAAGTTCGAATGCATATGCGGATCCACGAACCCGGGCAGCACCGTAGCGTCGCCGAAATCGATGATCTGCGTGTTCCGCGCCTTCAGACCGAGAACCGCGTCGCGCGATCCAACCGCAGCAATACGACCACCCCGCACTGCCACAGCGTCCGCGATCGGCCGGCGAGCGTTCATTGTGTAGATGCGGCGAGCCAGGAATATCTGGTCGATGTCTTCATCGACCGCCGCGGCGACTAGCGGGGGGCGGAATGCGCCGGATGCCAAGCCGACTCCAAGTCCGGCAAGAACACCGCGCCGCCCTATCAGACTCCGCATCACACTCGAGAACTTCTCGTCGCATGCGTGACACATGACCGCCGACCTCTGTTTCGTCTTGAATGACTAACACTTGTCGTTCGCCTTGCCATGCGACGTTATACTCAGATCGGGTGCTTTCAGGAGTGGAGCCCAATGAGTATTTCCTTAAGGTAAACTTCTGCTCATCGAAAGGAACCTTGGGCCGCCCCGTCCGCGGCAACACACTGGCGCCCCCGCGCCGCGCGGCCTATATGGCGGCGCCTCATGGACGATACACGGCTCAAGAAGATCAGGCTGCGGGCCTGGCGTCGCGGCTTCCGGGAAGCGGACCTCCTTCTGGGGCCGTTCGCGGACTACTATTGCCCGCGGTTCAGCGACGATCAGCTCGACGCGCTCGAGGCGCTGATGAACGAGGCCGACCAGGACATCTACGACTGGTACCTGGGCCGAAGCCCTACGCCCGCCGAATTCGACAACGAGATCATGGCCTTGCTGAAAGGTTTTGATCCGCACACCGGAGCGCCGGGCGATGGCGGCTGACGGCGGCGGGCCGAGCCACAACGACCTGAAGCGGGTCGCCCGCGACGACGGCCGGCTGGACCTGACCGGCGCGCCGGAGGGGTTCGACGCCCTGGTGATGGCCGATATCGCCCGTTCGCGCGGCGGGCTGACGGTGTTCATCGCCCGCGACGGGGCCCGGGCCAACGCCTTCATGGAAGCGATGGGCTTCTTCGCGCCCGAGATCGAGGTGCTGCAGCTGCCGTCCTGGGACTGCCTGCCCTACGACCGGGTGGGGCCGTCGGCGGCGGTGGCCGCGCACCGGATGGCGACCCTGACGCGACTGGCGCGCGGGCTGGACCCGAAGAAGCCGGCCCTGCTGGTCACCGCCGCCCCGGCGGCGCTGCAGCGGGTGCCGCCGCGCGAGGTCGTGGCCCGCGCCGGCTACACCACCCGGCCCGGCCAGGAGGTGAAGATCGCCGACCTGGAGCGCTACTTCGCGGTCAACGGCTATTCCCGCGCCTCGACGGTGTCCGAGCGCGGCGAGTTCGCCATCCGGGGCGGAGTGATAGACGTCTTCTCGCCGACCGCCGAGGAGCCGGTGCGGCTGGACCTGTTCGGCGACACGCTGGAGAGCATCCGCGGCTTTGATCCCGAGACGCAGCGCTCGACGAAGCAGCTGAAGGAGATAGACCTGCTGCCGGTCAGCGAGGCGCTGGTCGATCCCGAGACCATCAGCCGCTTCCGCAAGGGCTACGTCGCCGCCTTCGGCGCGCCCGGCGAGGACGCGTTGTACTCCGCCGTCAGCGAGGGCGGACGCCGGGCGGGCATGGAGCACTGGCTGCCGCTGTTCTACGCGCGGATGGAGACGCTGTTCGACTATCTGCCGGACGAGGCGCTGGTCGGGGTCGACCACCTGGTCCAGGAGTCGGAGGCCGAGCGGCTGGCGATGATCGCCGACGCCTACGACGCCCGGGCCACCGCCGACCGCAAGGCCGCCTATCGCCCGCTGGCCCCCGAGGCGCTCTACCTGACCGGCGACGAGATCGCGATGCGGATCGCCGAGCGGCCCAACCGCTGGTTCACGCCGTTCCAGCGTGACGGCGCCGGCGTCATCGACATGGGCGCCAAGCTGGGCCGCTCCTTCGCCGCCGAGCGGGCCCAGGACAGCGTCAACCTCTTCGAGGCCACCGCCGAGCACGCCAGGACCATGACCGCCGCCGGCCGCCGGGTGCTGCTGGCCTCCTGGTCGGAAGGCTCGTCCGAGCGCCTCGGCAGCATGATGGCCGACCATGGCCTGGGCCGCGTGCCGTTCGCGCCCTACTGGCAGGCGGCCAAGGCCAACGATCCGAAGATCCCGCAGCGCGTCGTGCTGCCGCTGGAAGCC
>JBIKII010000381.1:0-13314 GCA_044361705.1 Caulobacter sp. | reverse complement strand
TGACCCAGAACATGGTCGGCTGGCTCGTATGCTCCGGTCTATTGGGTTCACAGATGCTCACGACTACACGCACATTCCTCGTGGTGTAAACGCCAGAATGAGCAACCTGCACGCCGCTCCTATCCTGCAGTCGTTTTACCAACTTGAAACCAACTCCAACCATAGACTGGACATTGCACTGGACTATGATCGTGTGTTCTGTGCGGATAGTGTAGAGATGACAACAGATGTCAACTCAGGAAGTATGCGTGCTTGCATCTCAACAAGTAATTGGGTCTATCCAGTCCGTGTTGTCGGAATGACCTACCAGCAGCAGAACGAAGTCGTCCGTACCCTGCAGTCAAAGAAGATCGCTGCTCGCCACGGTTTCAAACCCATGTCGTCTCAACAGGAGTACTTCGACCCGTACTATCGTGCAAAGAACACTGTCACGTACAAAGTTGCTCCTGAAGTGTTCTACCTGCCAATCACAGAAACCATGACGACACCAGAAGCTTTACTCATCGGGGAACTGACAATGGCACTCATCAAAAGAATTGTGAAAGGAACTGTTGACAACATCTGACAACTCGCTAAACTCCACACCGTAACGTACTGTTCAACTCCCAACGAAAGAACCCCATGAAACTTGATACTCTGTTCTCTAAAGCTGTCAAACCTCAAGCCACCAACATCAAGACCAAAGTCGCCTGCATTACTCCTGCGTTCGCTCTGGCCTGCCTGAAGGACTTCAACAACAGCAACCGACCAATGTCTCAAGGTGTTGCCAAGCTGTACGCCAACGAGATGCTACGCGGTCAGTGGAAGTGTAACGGTGAACCGATCATCTTCTCCATCGACGACAACGACATGGAGCACCTGATCTCTGGCCAGCATCGTCTTCAGGGTCTAGTACTGGCCCAGCAGGCACTTGAGAAAGAAGAAGTGTGGCCATCTGCCCAGACTGAATGGGATGCTGTGATCGTGTACGGTGTACCTCACGACACTGCCGATACAGTTGACACTGGCAAGACTCGCACCCACAGCGATGTCCTGTTCCGTGATCCATGGATTGATACTGTCATTCCAGAAGCTTGGAACGACAAGATTTCACGTCGTAAGACATGGACCAAGACTCTGGCTGGTGCTGCACGTCTGGTATGGTTGATCGAAGGTGGCGCCATCGTATCGTCCGCACCCAAGTTCCTCATCTCAGAAATGCTGGATTTCCTTCAGACCAAGCACCCAGAGCTATGCACGTTTATCACGATGATCCTTGACGCCAATGATGCCGATGCTGGGAACAAGGGTCTCAAGATGAGCCTGCCGTACGTGGCTGCTCTGACCTACGTAGCCAGCTTGAACCCCAATGGTAGCATCGACGAAGACACAGCCGACAAGCTGGATGGCTTCATCAACGAACTGGCAGTTGGCACTGGCTACGAGAAGGGCGACCCTGCATGGGCACTCGCTGCTTACTGGAATAAACTGACAGCAGAACCGGGCAGCAAAGACCGTGACCGTGACTGGGTAGGACCATTCGTCAAAGCAGCATCTGCGGTACTGGCAGGCAAGACTGGCCTCAAAGTATCCGACATTGCACTGACCAAGAAAGAACGTGATGGATATAACGATTTCCCTGTTATGTTTGACGGGTACCATACTGAGTGTTTCGAGCGTGCTGCTGCTGCAAAAGCTCGACTATCTCAAGGATCTGATACTGGCCTCGGAACGGACGACATGGAGTACGTACAGGAGTCTGGAACTCCAGATATTCAAACTGAACAAGAAGAAGTCGTGGAAGTGGACACACCAGCCGAAGTTGCTTCAGTCCGTCCACGCCCGAAGCGTAAAGCCAAGAAAGCTACAGTGGTAGCCTAGTGTCCATCTAGCGGTCCAACAATGACGTGGTTTCTGAGTCGTTGGTCGCTGGACTCTCCAGTATGGAGGGTGCTCAATAAGCAGGTTCCGCTATCAGAAATGTCGTTCCGATCGACGTATTCCTGCCTCCTTTTACTGTCAAGGATGATGTGATGTCTCAATGGAAACAATACGAAAGATTTGTGTCCTCAATCTTCTCTACTGTCAGAACCGCTTTGAGCGGGGGCAATGGTAAGGTTACAAGATCAGACTCACATCATCCTGCTCTATTCATAAGTTGCAAGTACACTCAGTCCAACAACAAAGGTTTGCGCGACCTAGTTGACGAAGAAAGAGAGAAAGCACACGCTGAGAATAAGATTGCTATTTGTGTTATCGGTGAAGCTGGAGACCGTGCCAACTCCTTAGTGGTTCTTCACCTCAGAGATTTACACCCCTTCTGTGAGGCAGTTAAGAATGGTTCAGTGGAAAGCAATATGGTCCCCAGTAGCAAACGGACTAAGCCTGTCAGCACTTGAAATGTGGTTGGTGGACAGAGTAGCCTTCGAAGTCTCTTACCTCAGAGATCTTGAAGCGGTAGAGTCTTGGAACAAGAACATGATGTACGGTAGCCTGATCCAAGCAGGCATTGAGGGCTACATCAAGACACGCCAACCTCGTGGTGCTGCCAAGTTCATTCAGACAGAGTACGAGAAACAGGTTGCCAAGTACGACGACATTGACGAGATCAGTTGGTGGGCAACACTAGCCCAACATCAGGTCACAACCTTCACAAGTCTGTATGCT
Organism: Caulobacter sp.; assembly: GCA_044361705.1. Taxonomy (GTDB): domain Bacteria; phylum Pseudomonadota; class Alphaproteobacteria; order Caulobacterales; family Caulobacteraceae; genus Caulobacter. The sequence continues at coordinate 10,668 of JBIKII010000381.1, read as the reverse complement.
GCTGATCTGGATCTGTTCCACGTTGACAAGTCTGAATGCCAACACAAGATAGAACTGATACTCCCATCGGGACGACCTATCGTACTTAACGGCTTCATCGACGGAGAAGGCGATGGAGTCATCATGGAAAACAAGTGTAGGGGGGAATGGAATGAAGATGACATTGCTCGTGAGATTGATCGCAACCTTCAGATCAATATGTACCAACTTCTATATAAAGCTACTTATGGTTCCCTCCCAGAAAGGATATGGTACCAGCACATTCGTCGACCATGCGGTTTCGGATACCGAGGACCAAGACAGAAAGCCAAAGAGTCCCGTACTGATTACCGTACACGGCTCGCAGAAGCCATTGACACAGATCGAGACTATCACTTCTTCAGATACTGGGTGCGTCCAGACGCTGAACGATTTGAAAGATTCATGCACGGGTGTCTGTACCCGATGCTCGAAGCGTTCTTAGACTGGTACATCTACATGACTCATCCACAGCGTAAGGATGAGATCAACAAGTTTCACTGGGCTACTCCTTACGGTCTTTACAACCCTTTCATGGAAGGCACTCAGGAACGCTTCCGTAACTTTCGTCTTACTGGTTCTACATTAGGTCTTCGCCCCAAGGTACATTATAGATGAACACCCCAACCCGTCCCGTCCCTGCTAAACGTGCCCCATCACCACCAACCCGTCCTACTGTAGTTGCTTCTTCTCAGAACATCTTCGAGGACTTAATCGACGCCAAACCTAAACATGGTCGCTTCCTGATGCTGTACAGTCCTCCCGGTATGGGGAAGACAACACTGGCAGCACAGTTCCCCAAACCAATGTTCATTACAACCAGTGGTGAGCAGGGCATCTATCTGTACAAGGAACGTAATCTGGTTCCAGCAGACATTCCTATTGTGCAGCTTGAACCATTGTTTGCTCATGAAGACATTCCTGCTGCCAGTGGCCACCCCGGCTACAACCGCTGCATGTCTGCCATGACTCGTTTTCGTGATGGTCAGCATGATCGTGAGACACTGGTCATTGACAGCACCTCTGGCCTGCAGGACATCTGCTACCAGCACTGTGCCTCAGTACTGTACGACGGTGACATGGACAGCAAGGACTTCACAGCTTACTACGCTGGCTACACTAAAGCAGCAGAGGCTTTCTGGTCCTCTAAACTTCTTGCCACCATGCTGGAGATCGTTGCCAAGGGCTACAATGTCGTGTTGATTGCTCACTCGACATTCAAGCCAGTTAACAATCCTAACGGTCCTGACTATGACCAGTATCGTCCAGAGCTTGATAAGAACATCTGGAAGTACACATCCAAGGACCTTCACGGTGTATTCTTTCTAGGTCAGGAAATCATGGTCAGCATCGACCAGAAGACCAAGAAGAAGAACACTGTTGGAGATCGTCGTTTCATTGGTCTGTCACCCACGACTTATTACACAGCCAAGTCATGGTGTACGCCTGAAGGTGTGACTGAAATCGACTGTGGGGAATCAGCCAAGGAGACATGGTCAAAACTTAAAGAAGCACTGGGTATGTAACTCGATTGGTTAGCGTGTATTTGTTTGCCCCTTCATAGTAAGAAAGATACTGAAATGGCCCAAGAAGTAACCTCCCTCGCAGCACTCATGAAATCCAATGCTCGATTGAAGAAGCATGTGGAAGTAGCTAAGAAGACTACACCTCAGCAGGATTACAATGGTCCTCCCGGTGAAGTCATTGTTAAGTTCAATCGCAACAACATCATCACCAAAGATGGTAACACGTACTACATCCTCGACTTCAAAGTTGACGGTACGGTTGCTGGTCAGGAACAGTACAACGGTCATCGTATCGGCATCCTTCGTGGTCTGACGGACAGTCAGTACCGTACAGCCGAACAGGGTCTGGACGACCTGATGTGCGACTTCCAGTTGATGGGGATCGACACTAAAGACCTGACACTGGACCAGATCGACACTGGTGTCAAGGCAACCGTTGGCAAGTCCATCCTGATGCGTGTCGTTAAACGTAAGGACGGTAAAGGCAACAACTTCTACATCGGTGGACTGGCTGCTGATGCTGAAGATCAGGACTACTCCACTGCAGAAGATGGGGAAGCCCCTGAAGCTGATGCTGAAGAAGAATGGTCAGAAGAACTGGCTGAAGAACCAGAAGCTGCTGACGAAGAAGATGCTGATGCTGAATTCAATCCGAGCGACTGGGTAGGATTCGATGTTCAATACAAATCTCCGAAGTCACCAAAACCTCTTGAGTTCAAAGTTGTGGAAGCTGACGACGAAGCAGGCACAGTAGTCCTTGAACGTGACGGCAAGAAGATCAAGAACGTCAAGTTCACAGACCTCATCCTGCCATAGTCTAGTTACTGTCACTGAACCATCACATAGCCCGCTCTAACACAGCGGGCTTTCTTCTTGGATTGATGTATGTTGGCAGTGGACACAGAAACTTGCGGTTTGTATCTACAGAACGGTGACACCTGTTTTTCGATAGGAGCATACGATGGAAATAGTTTTAAGCATAGTACTTCTGGCATTGATCCTGTTCGCCGCTGCCGCCTTCGCGAACATAATGTCAAACTAAGAAAGACCTTCGACGAAGCAGACCTGCTCGTATTCCATAATGCTCACTTCGATATGAAGGCACTATGCGAGTCAGGACTGTATGATTGGAACGAACCCAATGAAGAGTCCTTCTGGAAGCGTGTCGTCGATACCACAATCTTAGCTCACCTCCACTGTTCAACCGACTTACTATCACTTGATATTCTCACCAGAAAATATTTAGGCAAAGAGTACCCCGAAGATGACATCCTTATCGACACAGTTACCAAGTGTCGCACCCTCGTTAGAACCAATCGTTGTCAGGACATCTGTGGCAACTGGTGCATCGCAGAAGCCAGTGGAAGCCACCCCTCATTTAAAGCCTACGGAAAGCAGACCAAATGGAACAGGATGGACTTCTGGTTGCCTGCAGCGGTTAGACTACATGTCCCAGAGAAGCTACGTCCTAAGCTCTCCAACGATCTCCTCGAATCTGTAATGCTCAGATACTTGAAGGCTGACTGCGTCAACACCTTTGAACTGGCTGAGTTCTACTTCCACCAACTGCTGGAACGTCACGACAACAAGACTGAAGAACTACTGAACATCAACAAACAAGTGGAGCACATCACATGGAAGATGGAGATCACTGGTCTGTGGGTGCGTCCTGCTGAACTGGAAGCAGCACAGGAAGCCTGCCATCATTACATCGATACTCTCAAGGAACGCACATCCCGCCTATCAGGACTGGACCACATCACAGACGCACAGCTACGTACCCTGTTCTTCGAGGAATGGGGTCTTGAGCCTATACGACTAACCAAGACAGGTGCAGCATCTGTAGACGCCAAGTGCTTATTAGCATTGCATGAAGACGCTGTGCCCGGTACAGTTCAACATGACTTCCTTGGCAGCTACCTGAGCCTTAAGAAGTATGAGAAGAAGCTGGGTTCCCTAAAGTCATATCACGCTTCCAGAAGTTCTTCCGGCTACACTCATCCATCATTCAACATCGTCGGCACCAAGACCACACGCTTCAGCAGTAAGAACCCTAATGCTCAAAACATTACCAAAGCTGGAAACCCCTATGAAGACGACGCACCAGACATCGCTGAATGGCTGCGTGCTTCCCCCTCCATGCGTTCCTGTTTCGGTCCACCTCCAGAACGATGGTGGCTCGGTTGCGATTACTCGCAGCTTCAGCTACGTATCTTTGCGTACATGACGCAAGAGGCTAAGCTGATAGAGTCGTTAGAAGCTGGGTATGACTTTCACGATACAGTGGCCAGAGAGCTATTCAGCGTACGAAGACCAGACGTGCCATCCAAAGCACAAAGACGCATAGCTAAGAACTGTGTGTTCGGCGTGTTATTCGGTGCATCAGAAAGAAAGATAGACGCAACTGCCGGACAGCCCGGAATGTATAAACTGTTACTCTCACTATTCCCTTCTGCCCATGCCTTCATTGAAGAGACCAAGATATCCATCAACCAGATTGGGTACGTCGAAACACTAGGAGGGTACCCACTTGAATTAAAATCTCATGTTAACAAGTGGACCGGACGAGAAGAGAAAGCAGCCCACGCAGGTGTGAACTACATTATCCAAGGTGCGGAAGGAGTCATCGTAAAACATGCTATGAAACTGTGCGACGACTATCTCATCTCAGAATATCCTGAAGGCAGAATAGCACTTCAAGTCCACGACGAACTGGTGTTCGAGGTACCAGTCAAATTACCGAAGAAGCATGTACGCAACCTTACAGACCTGATGGAATCCGCAGCATCACACTACGGCATCCTTGCTCCTGTCGAAGCCGGTCTAATTACCACCCGTTGGGATAAGGAAGTCAAGATACTACTATGAAGCTCCTAGATCACATCGAAGTCCCATACAACGAATCAGACAAAGACATTACAACCACCTGTCTATGGTGCGGGTCAGAAGACAAGCTGTCCATGTCGAAAGACGAGGGTCATGTATTCTCCTGCTGGAAGTGTAAACAGGCAGGCAACGCCCTGTCCTACATGCGTGAATGGTACGCACAACTTCCTGATCTGACCATGCCACAAGCCAAGCAGTTCATCCAACTCAAGCCAGGAGTGTCGCCATCTGTACTCCGCTCAGAAGGAATCAAGTTCGATGGAGGGTACTTCTGGTTTCCAGTGAGGAACGCCAAGAGGGACATCATCGCTTTGCACAAGTACAATCCCTCGGACAACATAACCTACGCTTCCCCCAAACCTTGGAATTGTTCGGTGCTGGGTATAAGCGGATTATCCGGGTCAGATGAACTGTGGATCGCTGAAGGTCACGCTGACTATCTGGTCATGCGGCATATACTCTCGCGAACATCTGACCCTCCAGACCTGTTGGGTACCTGTGGCTCTGGCTTCTCTGGCTCGTACCTGTACTTGCTGGAAGACAAAGATGTAGTACTGCTGTTTGATAACGACGACGCCGGGCAGTCAGGAGTCAAATCCATAGCCCGCAGAGTCAAGTCATCAGGACACAACATCAAGTCTTTGCAGTATCTGGACTGGAGCCAGATTACCGTATCCCAACATGCTGTCATCCCTAACAAATACGATTTAAGGGACCTTTACAATGATCTCAACGTATAGCGTACTAGATTCTACTGTAGTCAAATACGGAAGGAAGGCGTCCCTGTGTTTGTGCTCTTGTGGTAAGCAATTCACTGCTAGACAATCTGACCTGAAACGAGGTCAAGTATCCAGTTGTGGATGTAAACTACGCAGGCATGGACTGCGGAAACACATGCTTTACAGCGTATGGCGGGGAATGATGCACAGGTGCCACATACCGACTACAGAGCAGTACGAGGACTACGGTGGTCGTGGCATTTTTGTTTGCGATGCGTGGCACGATGTACGAAAGTTCGTAGAAGACATCGAGACTGAGATAGGTGTGCGACCGACTGGTATGCAGATCGACCGCGTGAATAACAACAAAGGCTACCAACCGGGCAATGTTAAATGGTCCACAAGCAAAGAAAACTGTAGAAACACCAGACGCAACCATCTAGTCACAATTGGCTCAGAAACCAGATGTGCCTCTGAATGGGCCGAAGTAACCCACATTCATGTACAGACCATTTTATGGCGTATACGGAACGGGAAAACAGGAATAGATATTATCACCCCTGCAAAGAAAAAACGACATGAACATAACTGACCTGATCAGATCGGCGTTAAAGGAAGTAAAGCTGGATGAGGTTGTCACAATTCAGCCACAGTCCTGCAGTTCGTTTGAACAGCTAATGACAATCTACGAGCAAGACATGGTCATCACACCGTGCTTCAAGGACTGCATAGCCATCTGTATGGCAACGCACATAGCTGTGGCGTTGGATGGGGATTTACTCTGGCTGTATTTGGTTTCTCCACCATCGGGCGGAAAATCAACTATCTGCGACTTGCTTGGAGCAGACGAGATCCACACCACGCCAATGGACTCGCTGACAGGTATTGTGTCAGGAGACAGGAAAGGTAAGCACCTTGTACCTCTGATGCAAGGTAAGTGCGTAATTGTCAAAGATGGCACACTTTTGCTCGAATCAAATCCACTGCAGTTAGCTAACGTGTTCTCTGAGTTACGTGCGATATTTGACGGCTCACTGGTTAAGCATTTCAGAAATGGAGTATCGGCAGAGTTCAGCAACGTATCCTTCGGAATGATTATCGGAATTACGGAAAGAGTGTACTCACTGAACATGGCATCGTTAGGTGAGCGATTCCTGCACTGCCGTCTAGAGACCACCAGAGACATTGAGAAAATCCGTAACCAAAAAGCAGTCAGAGGTATCTTTGAGCACACAGGCAGAACAGCATTCGAAGGTAACGATGTAGGGGACTCTCGTTCATTCCCTAAGCAGAAAGCATACACTGCCGGGTTTCTATCACACCTGCACACCAAGGTACGCACGGGGGACATTCTTCGTCCGGGGTACACAGACGCTGATGTTGACCTGATTCAAGCATTAGCAGACATGATTGCCTGTAGTCGTGCCCAAGCACCTCGCAGTAAAGAGTTCGGTACCTCAGAACTTCTATATGACGCACGTCCAGAAGCCTCCACACGAGTGGTTAAACAGCTTAGTCGTCTTGCCTTATGCCTGTGCTACGTGCTGGGCGTAGACAGCATTACTCAGCGTATTCGTGTACTTCTCACCAAGGTTGCACTGGACACAGCATTCAGCCGCCAGCATAATATCATTCGGACAGTAGCACTATCCCAAGGTGGACTGACCAAGACTGCCATCTCATTCCAGACTGCCATCCCACTGGAAACGATCAGTCGACGTATTGATGACCTGATCAGTCTGGGTATCTTCATCCCCAACGATACTGACCGCAGACCCTCACAAGGTCGTGCCATCCCCACACTCAAATGTGCTGGCTGGATTCGTGACGCTTTCAGAATGGTAGAAGAACATGTCAGTGTATCCTACAGTGAAGATTCCGGACCCGACACGACACGAGAATCCGATAGTGTCCAAGGTCCAGCTAAGAAAGCGAACAGGCCGGTCAGCAGCAAGAAACCGAATCCTGCAAAGAGATAACTACACCTGCAACATGTGCGATGAACCCTACCCAGAAACATTCCTCGAAGTAGACCATATAACTCCCATGTCTCTGGACGGTCCTGACACTGACGCCAACAAGCAAACACTCTGCCTACCCTGCCACTTAAAGAAAACCATTTCAGAACGAGAAGGAAGATCCCATGTCCAATGACCAAGCATCAGGCATCCTACGCCACATCCTGACATTCGCAGCAGGACTGGCAGTATCCAAGGGGTACATCGACAGCGAGACAGCACTGGCCATCAGCGGAGGTATCATTGCTGCCTTCGGTGTCATCTGGTCATGGAAATCCAAGACCACCAAGTAACAAACCAACCACACCCTCATTTTCTATCACTCCAGAAACTCTTAAAGGGACCATAGATGAACTTCAACGACCCAACAACCAGAGCCATGATCATCGGGGCATTGGTGGTGCTGTTCGCATTACCAAAGCCATCCATGGCTACCATCATGGCATTGCTGGCTAAACTTAAACCATCGACACCATCAGGCTTCTCATTCAAGCAACTGGTCATCCCGGCAGTCAGCATAGCCCTGCTGCTAATGCCACAAGTACAGGTGCCAACACCCGGTCCTGAACCAACTCCAGTCGTCCAGAAGGATGCACTGGACACTGCCACTGATGTGTACCGAGAACTAATGTATGACGCATGGACTGACTTCTCTGTCAAGAAGCCTACATTTAAGACCGATGTTGAAGCACTGGACTTCATCAACAAACGACAGGTAGACGCGTACAAAGCATCCTACGCACCAATCAACGAACGTGCTGCTGGTGAAGCTGCCACTGGTGGTGACCCAGCCAAGTTCGCTAATGACTTCAAGAACAGGAGCCTATAATGACTGCAGTATTCACTGGATACGATCCACGTAAAGAGAACCGTGCATCACTGTCTGCACAATGTATTAAGTTTGACATCATGTCCCTCATGTGCGTTGGAGACATCCCCGACACACGAGGTATCAAAGACCTGATGCGACGAGACGACCAACATCAGATGAACTCATGTGCTGGCTTTGGTCTGACCAACACAGCAGAAGTCTGCCATTACAACCAGACACATGTATGGCGACAGTTCAATCCACTGTGGTCTTATCGTCGAGGACAGGAAGTCTCCAACATCCGTGGGGACAACGGTGCCACCATCGACGGTGTTGTAGCAGCAGCCAAGAAGGTAGGTTGTCTCCCAGAGGACATCGACAACGATGGTAAGGCTGAGTACCCATACAAAGTGGAGTACTCATTCCAGTTCCCACGAGAGTGCTACGAGATCGCTGCCAACTGGACCATCGGTTACAGCATCGAACTGAAAGGCTTTGACCAGATCCTTCGCTTCCTGCAAGCAGGTCAGGGTGCTGTTGAAGTAGGCGGACCATGGGGTAACTGGAAACCAGACTCCAGAGGTATCGCTCGTAAGTTTGTCGGTGGTGGCGGTGGTCATGCTCGTGCATACATCGACTGGATCACGATTGACGGTGAAGTGTTCCTCGTAGAAGCCAACAGCCACTACAAGACCTATGGTGATAATGGCTTTGCATACCAGTCCAAGTCGTTCATCGACAGTCAGGCCAACGACCGATGGACTGTGACCATTGGTTGTTCAGACCTCAAGACTCCAGAACCACGTAAGGTTGACTGGTCCAAAGAACTGGTGTTCATTCCAGACAACCCTATCCAATTCTCTGAACCATCTGACAACCCAGAAGGAATGATCGTATGAGATCCTTATGTCTTTTCCTACTACTGATCACGCCCCTCTACACTGTTGCCGCACAGGACGCACTGGAGCAGGCCCGTGAGCGTCTCAAGAAGGCCAATGAGCCAATACCTGTCATTCCAGAAACAGTGGAATTGGCGGTCATCCCGTACATCGGGGTTGTTGCCTTGCCAGCACCCAAAGCTGGCATCACATTCAGCAAACCAGTGTCAGCACCATCATCTGTCCGCTACCTAGCCATCGGTGACAACTGTAGATATTGTCCAGATGCCAAGGCCAAGTTCCTTGCATCAGGTGGTCTACCAACCAACGTCATCGACTGGACCGTAGCCAACAAAGTCCATGGCCAGAACATACGTACCATCCCAGCAGAGTTCACAGTCATTACTACTCAGCCAGAAATTGTGGTGGCCACAGCAGAAGGATTGGAAGCCTCACCTGCATCCGTCTTGACTGTGCTGACAGCGTACCTTGAACAGACAGCAACTGACCAGCACAATAGGACTACAGCACCCAGCATTGTACCAGACAACCCACTCTACGGTGGATGGTTTGAGTACGATCTCAACGTGCCTGACTCTGTACCTTCTATCCTTCAGAAACTCCTGATGGACAAGCAGTACAAGAATGATACGCTGGGTCTGTTACTCTCATGGCCCGGTAATCAGGTCATCAAGCTCAGCAGCAGGTCCATCATCATCGAGCCACCTATCAAAGCATCAGTCCGTAAGTTTGGTATCACAGCCTCAGCATCAATCACTGAGATCCGCTTTACACCTGACTACAAGACTGTTACTGTTGTGACGCCCGAGGTCATGATTCCGAATCTTGTAATAAATTTCAAGTAAAGGGAACGTATGTCTGCAAGACTAGACTTAACTGGTATGGTGTTTGGTAAACTAACTGCATTAGAGTTTGTACCAAACAGAAACTCTTCATGGAGATGTAACTGTACCTGCGGAAACACCGTAGTTACGCTAACAGACTCACTGCGGTCAGGTAAGTCTAAGTCTTGTGGTTGTGGAATTGCCGAATCAGCATCTCGGCGTTTCACGACACATGGAGAGACCAAGAACAGAAAAAGATCAGAGGAGTATGTCGCGTGGGTGAAGATGCACGAAAGATGCAGTTCGTTCTCTAAGAATAAAAATGTGTACTTCGACAGAGGCATACAGATATGCGATAGGTGGAAGGTCTACGAAAACTTCTTAGAAGACATGGGACGAAAGCCACCTAGTACTTCATTGGATCGAAAGAACAACAACAAAGGCTACTATAAAGATAATTGTAGATGGGCTACCCAGAAGCAGCAGTGCAGAAATCTGAGAAAAAACGTACTTATTACGTTTAACGGCGAGACCAAATGTATGGCTGAATGGGCAGAGAGTCTTGGTATGCCGTATGGAAGACTTCAAGCAAGATTAAGATACTACGGGTGGTCCGTAGAAGAAGCCCTAACAACTCCAAAGTTAAGAACAAAAATCAACTTCAAGTAGGAACAGCCATGAGATACACTCCCATGAATATGCAGGAAGCATGTCACCTTGAAGCAGATATGCTGGATCACTTCAAGCTGTTACCCGGTAACTGGAAAGCAGCAACCAAGTACGTATCCACCAGCGTGCTGCGTACAACCAAGCAACTACCCAAGCGTGCAGTCAAGGCACTCAGCATCTCACAAGCGTTCATTGAACTGGCCAACGATGAAGTAGGCCCACCAATCGATGTCGATGAGATGACACTAGCCATCAGATACAAGATGGGCTATGGTTTCTGGGCATGGTTCCTATTCAA
>JBIKII010000227.1:0-3920 GCA_044361705.1 Caulobacter sp. | reverse complement strand
CGGCGACGCCGAATCCGGACAGAGTCAGACCGGCCAGAGCGACAACGCCCTTCCAGCCCGCCAGAAATCCGCCGGCCCTGAACGCCCGCATTCTACAGCCCCAACTCACCGCTTCGCGATATGGGCTCCAGTATCGCCGCCGCGGCGTATCGAATTGGTTAAGGCTTCTCAAACGCCGCACGGCGCTTTCCTTTTGCGGAGGGATGAGGCTAATGTCGCCCCTGCGCGCCGACCTCGCGATGACGAGGATTCTCCGCGCACGAACTTTAGAGGCCGCGCGTCCGGCTCCCGCCTTCTGGCGAAGACGCACCATCCGATCCCGCGCAGACCATTGCGCGACAGGGAAAAACCTCATGGGCAGCGCAAACGCCCCGGCCTGGCATTCGCCCCTTCGCATCGCCGCTTGCGACGCGACGGACGGCCGCGCGGAGCGCGCCTCCACCACAGACCGGCGACCGGGCCAAGGCTCCGTTGCGCGCCGGGGAGACAGATTCAATGACCAAGAAAATGCTTATCGACGCGGCCCACCCGGAAGAAACCCGGGTCGTGGTCGTCGACGGAACCAGGATTGAAGAGTTCGATTTCGAAAGCCAGTCCAAGAAACAGCTTCGCGGAAACATCTATCTGGCCAAGGTGACCCGGGTGGAGCCCAGCCTCCAGGCCGCGTTCATCGAGTATGGCGGCAACCGCCACGGCTTCCTGGCCTTCAACGAAATCCACCCGGACTACTACCAGATCCCGCTCGCCGACCGCGAAGCCCTGCTGCGCGCCCAGGCCGAGGAGGATGACGAGCCGGTTTCCCGCGGCCGTTCGCGCAGCGCCGCCCCGACATCGGAAGGCGACGAGGACGAGGACGACAGCGCCGGCGGTTCGGACGACGAGGATGACGTCGTCGAGGAAGAACTGGCCCGTCGCCGCCGCCGGCTGATGAAGACCTACAAGATCCAGGACGTCATCCGTCGCCGGCAGATCATGCTGGTCCAGGTCGTCAAGGAAGAGCGCGGCAACAAGGGCGCGGCCCTGACCACCTACCTGTCGCTGGCCGGCCGCTACGGCGTCCTGATGCCCAACACCGCCCGGGGCGGCGGCATCAGCCGCAAGATCACCACGGCGACCGACCGCAAGAAGCTCAAGACCATCGTCCAGAGCCTGGACGTGCCCAAGGGCATGGGCCTGATCGTCCGCACGGCGGGCGCCAAGCGCACCAAGACCGAGATCAAGCGCGACTACGACTATCTGCTGCGCGCCTGGGAAAACATCCGCGAGACCACCCTCCATTCGATCGCGCCGGCGCTGATCTATGAGGAGGAGGACCTCGTCAAACGGACGATCCGCGACCTGTTCGACAAGGACATCGATGCGGTCTGGGTCGAGGGCGAACGCGGCTACCGCGACGCGCGCGACTTCATGCGCATGTTGATGCCGGCCCAGGCCAAGAAGGTGCAGGCCTACCGCGAGGCGACGCCGCTGTTCGTCGCCCACAAGGTCGAGGGGCATCTGTCGCAGATCTACACCCCGACCGTACCGCTGAAGTCCGGCGGCTACCTGGTCATCAACCAGACCGAGGCGCTTGTCGCCATCGACGTCAACTCCGGCAAGTCGACCAAGGAGCGCAACGTCGAGGCCACGCCGCACAACACCAACATGGAGGCGGCCGAGGAGGCCCCCCGCCAGCTGCGCCTGCGCGACCTGGCCGGCCTGATCGTCATCGACTTCATCGATATGGATGAGTCGAAGAACAACCGGGCCGTCGAGAAGAAGCTGAAGGACGCCCTCAAGGACGACCGCGCCCGCATCCAGATGGGCAAGATCAGCGGCTTTGGCCTGATGGAAATCAGCCGCCAGCGTCGCCGCTCCGGCGTGCTGGAAGGCACCACCCACGTCTGCGAACACTGCCAGGGCACGGGCCGCGTCCGGTCGACCGAGTCGGCCGCGCTTGCGGCGCTGCGCGCGGTCGAGCTTGAGGCGCTGCAGGGCGGCGGCGAGGTGACGCTGAAGGTGTCGCCGGCCGTCGGCCTCTACATCCTCAACGAAAAGCGCGCCTACCTGACGCGGGTGCACCAGACCCATCACCTGTTCGTCACGGTGCTGATCGACCAGACCCTGGGCCAGGCCGACCACGAGATCGAGCGGACCGCCAGCGGCGAGCACTCGCTGCACGCGCCCGAACTCTACGTGACGCCGGCCGTCGCCTATGCGCCGGAAGACGACGACTTCGTCGACGAGATCGAGGAAGACGAAGAGGAAGAAGACGAGGACGACAGCGCCGAAGCCGACGACGAGGACGAGGATGAGGACGCGCCGGCCTCCGGGAACGGCGAGGCCGCCGAATCCCGCGACGACGCCGACCGTCGCGGTCGCGGTCGTCGCAACCGTCGCCGTCGCGGCGTGCGGCGCGACGAAGGCGAACTCGATACCGCGGCCGACCTGCCGGAACGCGAGCTGGCCGAGGGCGAGGTCGAGACCGAGGAAGAGGCCAATCAGCGCCGCCGCCGTCGCGGTCGTCGCGGCGGTCGCCGCATGCGCGACGAATCGCGGCCGCAGGACGGCTTCTCCTGGACCCGCCCCCGCGTGCCGTTCGGCGATGATCCGTTCGTCTGGCACGATCCGGCGGTGCTCGCCGAAGGCGGCGGCCAGGCGCCGCGTCCCGAGCGGGGCGAACGCCCCGAGCGTCCGGCGCGCGCCGAACGCGCCGAGCAGGCCGAATCGGCGCCGACCGGCGTCGTGGCCGAGGAGGAGCGCGGCGAACGCGGTCGTGGTCGCGGACGAGGCCGTGGACGCGGCCGGGATCGCGGTCCGCGCGCTGACGCGCCCGCCGCCGAGGACGCGACGGACGTCGAGATCATCGTCGCCGACAGCGTCGAGGCCGATGAAGGCCCCGTGACCGTCGCCGAGCCGGAGGCCGCCCCCGCGACGTCCGCCGACGACATCTGGGTCGAACTCCCCGCGACCGACGAGGCGCCGGCCAAGAAGCCGCGCCGGCCCCGTAAGCCCAAGGGCGCGAAGGCCAGCGAAGGCGAAGCCGGGGTGGAGGTCGAGGCTGTAGCCGACACCGCCGCCGTCGACGTCGCCCCTGCCCCTGCCCCCGAACCCGTGGCCATCGAGCCGGAGCCCGCGCCCGAACCGGTCGTCGAACCCGTCGTCGAGCCCGTCGCCCAGGCGGCTCCGGAACCGGTCGCCCCGGCGCCCGATCCGGCACAAATCAGCGCCCCGCCTGAAAAGCCCAAGCGTGGCTGGTGGCGCCGCGGCTGATCGATGACTACACTTTAGGCTCAAGCGCGGGGGCGCGAACCGGAGAGTACCGAGGCATGACCTCCAGCCGGACCAGTCTGCGGCCGTTCCGCGCCATCGTCGGAGCTCTTGCGCTTGCGTCGATGACCCTCGCCCCGATCGCCCAGTCATGGGCGCAATCGGGGCGTGGGCCGACCCTGCTGCGGGACACGGAGATCGAGGAAATACTGCACAGGCAGTCCGACCCGATCTTCGCGGCGGCCGGCCTGAACCCGAAGGATGTCCGCATCCTGCTGGTCGGCGACGGCAGCCTGAACGCCTTCGCCACCCAGGGCCAGCAGATGGGGCTCAACACCGGCCTTATCCTCGAGGCCGCGACGCCCAACGAGCTCAAGGGCGTCATCGCCCATGAGACCGGCCACATCGCCGGCGGCCACCCGATCCGGTCCGGCGAGCTGACTCGCGCCGGACTGCGTCCGATGCTGCTGACCATGGGATTGGGCCTGCTGGCCATGATGGCCGGCGCGCCCGACGCCGGGGCGATGGTTCTGGCCAGCTCGGGCCAGATGGGCACGCTGGGCGCGCTGGGATACAGCCGCGAACAGGAAAGTCGCGCCGACCAGGCCGCCGTCGGCTTTCTGGAGCGCACCGGCCAGTCGGGCGCGGGCCTCGTCGAGTTCTTCGACAAG
>JBIKII010000077.1:0-13399 GCA_044361705.1 Caulobacter sp. | reverse complement strand
CACGGCGGCGGCGTGGACCAGGACGTCCAGCTTGCCCCAGCGCTCGTGGATCGTGGCGCCCAGGGCGTCCAGCCCCTCGGGCTGCCGCAGGTCGATCGGCACGAGCGTGGCGTGGGTCCCGGTGTCGGCGAAGATCTGGTCGTCCAGCGCTTCAAGGCCGCCCTGGGTGCGGCCCAGCGCGATGACATGGGCGCCGGCCCGGGCGAGGCCCAGCGCTGCGGCCTGGCCGATGCCGCGCGTGGCGCCGGTGACGAGGGCGATGCGGTTGTGGAGAGGTCGGGAATCCATGCGCCTCCCTTTAGCGACGCTCGCGCGGCTTGTCCTCTCCCGACGCGACGATCAAGCCGGAACGGCCAGCACGGCGCGCCCCGAATTGCGAAGCACCTGCTCGGTCGTGCTGCCGCGCAAGGCGTCGAGCAGGCTGTCATGACCGCGGGTGGCCATGACGATGAGATCGGCCTCGAGCTCGTCGGCCGTATCGATGATCCCCGCCACAACGGCGCCGGCCTCCTGCCGGATGCGAACGCGTGCGGCGATGGACTCCGGAACCGGTGTCTCGGGGAACCGGTCTCCCAGGTGAAGCAGATGGAACACGGCTCCAGCCGCGCCGAGCATCGTCGCGAGGTCGGCGGCCGTGGCCAGGGCGCGGGCGGCGCTCGGGTGATGGTCGACGGCGACCAGGATGTTGCGCAGGCTCACCGCGCCGGTGGCCGGATCGACGAAGCCCTTCGCTGACGGCGGCAGCGTCAGGCTCGGCGCGTGCGCCTCGCGGGCGATCGGCTCGGCGAGGGACGGATGCAGCCAGCGGTCGATGCCCTGCCGCGCCTGGCTCGCCAGCACGACCAGGTCGCAGGGACGACGCTCCATGAGCTCCTTCACCCCGTGAAGCGGGTCCGGATCGGGCACGTCGATCTTGCGGACCCGCAGGTCCAGCTCCTCCTCCACCGCAGAGGTCGGCGCGCCGAACGGCAGCAGGCCCCAGCCGGCGAGGCTGTTCCGGACGCGAGGGAACTGCTCCCACTCCTTGCCGATGACCTCGCGGGACGCGGCGTGAACGATCGCCAGCTCGCCCTTGCCGGCCAGGGCGATCTTCAGCGCGTGGACGAAGGCGAGATCGCCGTCATGGGAAAGGTCGGTGGCGAACAGCACGCGACTCAGCGGGGCTCTGGCTTGCATGGATCAACTCCTCAGCGTCGGTGAGGAGCCTAGAGCGCGGCGCGCCGCCCGCCTTGATCCAGCGCAAGGCGTGGCTAGTCGGCGCGCGTCCCGTACCGCTGGGCGATTACGGCGCAGGCCATCAGCTGGAGTTGGTGGAACAGCATGATCGGCAGGACGATGAAGCCGACGGTCGCGGCCGGGAACAGGATGCTGGCCATCGGCACGCCCGTAGCCAGGCCCTTCTTGCTGGCGCAGAAGACGACGACGATTTCGTCGGCCTTGTTGAACCCCAGCGCCCGCGCGGCCAGCAGGCTGGCGGTGAGCACCACGGTCAGCAGCACCGTGCAGATCACCAGAAGCACCGTCAGTTCCAGCGCGCTGACCTGATTCCACAGGCCGCCGACCACGGCGGCGCTGAAGGCCCCATAGACGACCAGCAGGATCGAGCCCCGGTCGGTGTAGCTGACCAGCCTGGCGTTGCGCGCCACCCAGGCGGCGATCCACGGGCGGGCCAGCTGGCCCAGAATGAAGGGCAGCAGGATCTGAACCGCGACGTCCTGCACGGCCTTCAGCGACAGGCCGCCGGTCGTGGTGTGCAGGAACAGCCCGACCAGCAGCGGCGTCAGGATGACCCCGATCAGGTTCGAGGCCGAGGCCGCGACGACAGCGGCGGCGACGTTGCCCCGCGCCTGGGAGGTAAAGGCGATCGAGGACTGCACCGTCGAGGGCAACAGACAAAGGTACAGCACCCCGGCCGCCAGCGGCGCGGGCAGCAGCCATTCCGGAAGCTGGATGAGGCCCAGGCCCAGCAGCGGGAAGAGCAAGAAGGTGAAGGCCAGCACCGTCAGGTGCAGTCGCCAGTGGACAAGTCCGGCGACGACCTGCTCGCGCGGCAGCCGCGCGCCGTGCAGGAAGAACAGCAGCGCGATGGCCGCCTTGGTCAGCCAGCCGAACCAGACTGCGCCCTGGCCGCTGACCGGCAACAGGCTGGCCAGCACCACCATCAGCAGGATGGCGATGATATAGGGGTCGGGCTTGAGGCTCTTGAGCCAGCCGGCTTTCGCCGACGGCTGACTCACGCGCTCACCAGGAAGGACAGCTGCTTGCCGCCGTCGGCCTGGCCCTCGGCGATCTCGCGGTCGAGCAGACGGGTCGGGTAGTCGCCGGTGAAGTAGTGGTCGGTGAACTGTGGCGCGGCGGGATCACGCGGACCGGCCTCCAGCGCCCAGTAGAGGCCTTCGACCGAAAGGAAGCCCAGGCTGTCGACCTCGAGAAAGCGGGTCATCTCGGCCAGCGACTTGCGGGCGGCCAGCAGCTTGTCCCGGTCGGGCATGTCGATGCCGTAGAAGTCCGGCCACATGATCGGCGGACTGGCCGAGCGCAGGTGGACTTCCTTGGCGCCGGCCTCGCGGACCATGCGGACGATCTTGCGGCTGGTGGTGCCGCGCACGACGGAATCGTCGATCAGCACCACGCGCTTGCCGGCCAGCACCGCGCGGTTGGGGCTGTGCTTCATGCGCACGCCCAGCTCGCGAACGCCCTGGGTCGGCTGGATGAAGGTGCGGCCCACGAAGTGGCTGCGGATGATGCCCAGCTCATAGGGCACGCCGCTGGCCTGGGCGTAGCCGAGCGCGGCCGGAACGCCGCTGTCGGGCACCGGCACGACCACGTCGGCGTCGGCGGGGGTTTCCTCGGCCAGCCGCATGCCCATGCGCTTGCGCACGTCGTAGACCGAGCGGCCGTTCACGACGCTGTCGGGGCGGGCGAAGTAGACGTACTCGAACACGCAGGGCCGGGCCCGCTGTGGCGGGAAGGGCTTGAGGCTGGTGACGCCGGTCTCGTCGATGACCACCATCTCGCCGTTGTCGATGTCGCGCACGAAGCGGGCGCCGATCATGTCCAGCGCGCAGGTTTCGGACGCCAGCACCGGGTTGCCGTTCAGGTCGCCCAGCACCAGCGGGCGGATACCCAGCGGGTCGCGGACGCCGATCATCTTCTTGTTGGTCAGCGCGACCAGGGCGTAACCCCCCTCGATCTGGCCGATGGCGTCGATGAAGCGGTCGACGACCCGAGCCTTCCGCGAACGGGCGATCAGGTGGAGGATCACCTCGCTGTCGCTGGTCGACTGGAAGATGGCGCCCTCGCTGACCAGCCGCTCGCGCAGGGCCAGGAAGTTGGTCAGGTTGCCGTTGTGGGCCAGGGCGACGCCGCCGGCCTCGAGGTCGGCGAACATCGGCTGGACGTTGCGGATGCCGCTGCCGCCGGCCGTGGCGTAGCGGGTATGGCCGATGGCATGGCTGCCCGGCAGGCGGTCGATCAGGTCATCGCCGCCGAAGGCGTCTCCGACGTGGCCCAGGTGGCGTTCGGTGTGGAAGCTCCTGCCGTCGAAGGCGGCGATGCCGCAGGCCTCCTGGCCGCGATGCTGCAGGGCGTGGAGGCCAAGGGCGGCGACGGCGGCGGCGTCACGCACGCCGAAGACGCCGAAGACCCCGCACTCGAGCCGCAACGTATCGTCGTCGGGGTCGCGCTGGACGAGATGGGAGTAGGTGTCCGTCGTCTGGCCCAGGCGGCTCATCGCGTCTTCTCCACAAGGTCGTCCATGGCGTCGCGCTCGCCTTCGCCGTAGCCCGTCTCGTCGTCCTTCGGCGCCGCGGCGCCCGCCTCGACCGCCCGTTCCAGGGTCGGAGCGACGGCGCGAACTACGTCGAAGCCCTCCGGCGCGAAGGCCTTCAGGATCCGGCCGGACGCATCCACCAGCGGATAGGTGAGGGCGCCCGTCACCCATTTCGGCGCGCTCTCGGTCGTGCTGGCCATCTGGAACAGAAGGCCGAACGCCCCGAGCAGCACCATCGCCCTGACAAATCCGAACCCGGCGCCGACGCCGCGATCGAGAATCCCGAGAGCCTGGGTCTCGTGCACCCGCCGCTGGAGACCCGCGCCGAGCAATCGCAGCGCGATATAGGTCAGACCAAAGACAAACAACAGGGCAATCCCGACGCCGGCCCAGTCAGGCTCGACGATCGAGCGGCCGATCGGGGCGGTGAATCGCAGCGCGAACACAGCTGTGATGGCCGCCACGAGGAAGGCGACGACCGTCATGAGTTCCTTCGTCGCACCCCGGCTGAAACCGATCAGGGCCGAGACGATCAGCAGCGAACCGGCGATGAAGTCGAACTGGGTCATGCTTGGGTCAACTCCACGACTGCTCGCCGATCCGTCTCACCGCGTCGGCCAGCCGGGACACGCCGGTGACGGCGAGCGCGTCGCCGGCGCCGACCGGGCCGAGCGCCCGCTTGAACCCCAGTTTCGCGGCTTCCTTGAGGCGGGACTCCATCCGGCCGACGGGGCGCACCTCGCCCGACAGGCTGACCTCGCCGAACACCACGCAGTCCTGGGGCAGGGCCTCGTCCAGCGCCGAGGACGCCAGCGCCGCAGCCGCCGCCAGGTCCGCAGCCGGCTCGCTGATCCGCAGGCCGCCGGCGACGTTCAGGTAGACATCGCGGTTGCCCAGCCCGAGGCCGCAGCGCGACTCCAGCACCGCCAGCACCATGGCGAGGCGCCCGTTGTCCCAACCCACGACCGCGCGCCGGGGCGTGCCATAGGCGCTGGGCGCGACCAGGGCCTGGAACTCGACCAGCACCGGCCGGCTGCCCTCGATGCCGGCGAACACCGCCGCACCGGCCGCCCGCTCGCCGCCTTCGTTCAGGAACAGGGCCGAGGGATTGCGCACTTCGCTGAGGCCGATGTCGCCCATCTCGAACACGCCGATCTCGTCGGTGGCGCCGAAGCGGTTCTTGGCCCCGCGCAGGATGCGGAAGGGGTAGCCGCGCTCGCCCTCGAAGGCGAGGACGGCGTCGACCATGTGCTCGACCACGCGCGGGCCGGCGATCTGGCCGTCCTTGGTGACGTGCCCGACCAGGATCATGGCGATGCCGCGCTTCTTGGCCAGCCGCACCAGTTCGGCGGCGCAGCTGCGCACCTGGGTGACCGAACCGGGGCCCGCCTCGTGGGCGTCGCTCCACATGGTCTGGATCGAATCTATGACCACCAGATCGAACTGTTCGCGCTTGAGGCCGTCCAGGATGTCGCGCAGGGCGGTCTCGGCGGCCAGCTTAACCGGCGCCTGGGCCAGACCCATGCGGCCCGCGCGGCCGCGGATCTGCTCGACGGCCTCCTCGCCGGAGATGTAGGCGCAGCGGGCGCCGCGCAGGGCGGCGTTGGCGACCACCTGCAGCAGCAGGGTCGACTTGCCCACGCCGGGGTCGCCGCCCAGCAGGATGGCGCTGCCGGGCACGACGCCGCCGCCGCAGACCCGGTCGAACTCGTCGACGCCGGTCACGATGCGCGGCGGTTCGGGATTTTCGCTTTCCAGGCCTTCGAAGGCCAGGCCGCGGGTCTTGCTCGCCTTCGTCGGCGCCAGGGCCCCCGGCGGCCGCGAGGTGACCTCCTCGACCAGGCTGTTCCAGGCGCTGCAGGCCGGGCACTGGCCCGCCCACTTCGACTGCGCCGCGCCGCAGGACTGGCAGACATAGACAGCGCCGTCGCGGGCCATGCGCGCTCCTGATTCGAGGGTGACCTGACCATAGCGACAAAACGGGAACGCCGCCCGACCAATCCTCACGGCGTCGTTCTCGGAACCGTGTCTCGCCAAAGGCGGCGACTCCGGTAGGCTTCCGCTGCGAAAGCCATTTTGCGGCCCTGGGAGGCGACCGATGAGCATTGTCGACGGCGGATCCTCGTCCGGACTGGTCCAGAGGGTTCAGGACATCCTGTTGCGGCCCAAGCCGACCTGGGAGGTCATCGCGGCAGAACCGGCGACGGTGAAGGGGCTTTTCACCGGCTACATCATGATCCTCGCGGCGATCGGGCCTGTCTGCCAGTTCCTGGGGTCGCTGCTGTTCGGCGGTTTTCTGTTCGCGCCGTTGACGCTTGTCGCCGCCGTGGTCGGCTACGGGCTTACGCTGGCGGGCGTCTACGTCATGGCCCTGGTGATCGACGGCCTTGCGCCCGGCTTCGGCGGAGAGAAGAATCAGCTGCAGGCCTTCAAGGTCGCGGCCTACAGCGGGACAGCCGCCTGGCTCGTGGGGATCTTCAGTCTCGCACCGATGCTGGCTTTCCTCGGCATCCTGGGGCTGTACAGCGTCTATCTGCTCTACCTGGGTCTGCCGAAGCTGATGAAGGCTCCCGATGACAAGGCCATGGGCTACACCGTCGTCGTCGTCATCGTGATGCTGGGCGTCTATGTGCTCATCGGGATGATCGTGGGCTCGATCATCGCCATGGGCGCATTGGGCGCGGTCGGCGCAGCGGCGCTCGCCGGCGGGCTGAACTAGCCGATCCAGCGCCGCTCGGCGCGGGGCGACAGGCGGGTGAGCAGCTCGTAGGAGGTCGTCCCCGCCGCCGCGGCGGCGTCATCCACCGGGCGGTTGGCGCCCAGGATCTCGACCATGGCGCCTGGACGGGCGGCCATGCAGCCGGTGACGTCCACGGCGATCATGTCCATGGAGACGCGGCCCAGCATCGGCCGCACAGCGCCGTCGAACCAGACCGCGCCGGCGGGATGGCTGCCGCGCGGAACGCCGTCGGCATAGCCGGCCGCGATGATGGCCACGCGGGTCGGCGATGTGGCCTGGAAGGCCGCGCCGTAGCCGATGGTGTCGCCGGCAGGTACGTCGCGAACCTGCAGGATCGGGGCTTCCAGGGTCGCCACCGGCAAGATGCGCTCGTCCGGCACGTCGCGCGGACCGCCGCCGAACAGGCTGACGCCGGGCCGGACCTGGTCGAACGCATACTCCGGTCCCAGGAAGATGCCGCCGGAGGACGCCAGGCCGGCCCGTGCGGCCGGGAACAGGTCGTGGGCTTCACGGAAGACGGCCAGCTGACGACCGTTCATGGGGTGCTCGGGCTGGGCGCTGCAGGCCAGGTGGCTGATGACCAGCTCGACCCCGCTCCAGCCCGCCTGGCCCCTTGCCTCGGCCAGGGTAAGGCCCAGGCGATTCATGCCGGTGTCGACGTGCAGGGTGACCGGACGCCCGCGCCCCTCGGTCCGCCAACGGCCGGCCTGCTCCAGGCTATTGATCACCGGGGTCAGGTCGGCGGCCAGGAGCCGGGCGACCGAGCCGGCCGTCGCGCCGTCCAGAACCTGGATCACCGGCCCGCCGCCCAGCGCCGCGCGAAGGGCCTCGCCCTCGGCCAGCCGGGCCACGTAGAAGGTCCGCGCCCCCTCGGCCAGCAGCCGGCGCGACACCTCGAGCGCGCCGAGACCATAGCCGTCAGCCTTCACCGCCGGCGCCGCCTCCACGCCAGCCATGTCGCGCAGGAACCGGAAGTTCCGCGCCAGGGCGTCGAGGTCGATGGTCAGGAGGGCCGCGCTCATGGGGCCCGGCTAAGGGGCGGACCCCTCACGGTCAAGCACGACCGCGTGCGAGGGCCATAACCTGCGCGAATGCCTTGTCTAGCGTGAGGCTTTGGAGAGGGCGTCGATGGCCTTGCCCTCCGGCTGCATGACGTCGGCGAACCGCTTTTCCGGCTTTGCGCGGCAGGTCTCGATGGACTTGATCCACCGGGTCTCGACGTCGGAAAGCGTTGTCTTCAGCCCCGCCGCGCCGCCGGCCGTCAGGTTGCCCTTCGCCAGCACAGCGATGCCGACCATCATCGAGTAGAGCTCATGGTCGCTCCACTTCCTGTCGGGGAAGGTCGCCCGCCACCAGTCCATGTCAGCCGCGAACTGCCTGCAGGAGTAGCGGACCAGTCCGCCGCCCGGCTCTGACGATTTGTAGGCGTAGAACTCCTGCGGGATGGTGATCGGAACAGCCAGAGGCTTGCCGTCGGCGTCCTTCGCCGGCTCGAAGACGGCCGACAGGGTCGCGGCCACGGCGATCCTGTCCAGCACCGGCGAGCCGCTGCTCGATTTCAGCATGGCGTAGCGAAGCCTGCCGTCGACGCCCAGGACGCCGGTGACCAGCACCTTGCCGTGATGCCCGGCGAGGCGCTCAGCCTCCGGCAACGCGACCTCGCCGCCACTGATCCATTTTGCCCTGGTCTTGATCTTCGCGACGTTGGCCAGGGCCTCCGCGGCGGCCGCCTCGTTGACGGCGTCGGCCTCGGCGGAAGCCGGCGCGATCAGGGGCGGGGGAGGGACCATCTGTCGGGCGTCGGCGCCGGTCTGCGCCGCCAGAAGCGTCACCGTGGCGATCGCCGCCGCTGCCAGTCTCATGTACACCCCCCACAAAGCCGGGGGAGCCTGCCACGGCGCCCGTCGCCGCGCTACCGCACGTCGAACCGGCCCTCGCGGGCGAGGTTGCCGAACTTGGTGGTGTCGGAGTTGAAGTGCAGCTTCACGGTGCCGATCGGGCCGTGGCGCTGCTTGCCGATGATGACCTCGGCGAGGTTGGCGATCTTGTCCATCTCCTCCTGCCAGGTCATGTGCTCGGGCGTGCCCTCGCGCGGCTCGGTGCGGCCCAGGTAGTATGCCTCGCGATAGACGAACATGACGGCGTCGGCGTCCTGCTCGATCGAGCCCGACTCCCGAAGGTCGGAGAGCTGGGGCTTCTTGTCCTCGCGGTTCTCGACCTGACGGCTGAGCTGCGACAGCGCCAGCACCGGGACGTTGAGTTCCTTGGCCAGGGCCTTGAGACCGCCGGTGATGGCCGAGACTTCCTGCACGCGGTTGGAGTCGCGGCCGCCGCCGTCGGTCGTGACCAGCTGGAGGTAGTCGATGACGATCAGGTCCAGGCCCACGGAGCGCTTCAGGCGTCGGGCCCGGGCGGTCAGCTTGGCGATGGAGAGGCCGCCGGTGGCGTCGACGTAGAGCGGCGCTTCCTGGATCTCGATGGCGGCGTCGCGCAGACGTCCGAATTCGCTGGCGTCGATCTCGCCCTTGCGCAGCTTGTCGCCCGACACCCCCGAGGCGTCGGCCAGGATCCGCATGGCCAGCTGTTCTGCGCTCATTTCCAGCGAGAAGAAGGCCACGACCCCGCCGCTGGCCGTCTTGCGCGAGCCGTCCGGCTGCGGCTCCCAGGCGTAGCTGCGGGCGACGTTGAAGGCGATGTTGGTGGCCAGCGCCGTCTTGCCCATCGAGGGCCGGCCGGCGAGGATCAGAAGGTCCGAGGGGTGCAGGCCGCCGAGCTGGCGGTCCAGGTCCATCAGGCCGGTCGACAGGCCCGCCAGCCCGCCGTCGCGGCTGTAGGCCTCGGCGGCCATCTGCACCGCGCCGGTCAGGGCGCTGGAGAAGGGCACGAAGCCGCCCGACGAGGTGCCGCTCTCGGCCAGGCCGTACAGCTTCTGCTCGGCCTGCTCGATCTGGTCGCGGGCGGTGATGTCCGGATCTGCGCCCTGGGCCTCGACCATGATCTCGCCGCCGATGCGGATCAGGTCGCGGCGCAGCGCCAGGTCATAGATGGCCCGGCCGTAGTCGGCGGCGTTGGCGGCCGGCGGCGCGCGCTCGAACAGGTCGGCCAGGTAGCGGATGCCGCCCAGCTCCTCGAAGGCGGCGTCCTTCTTGAACTCCTCGGCCAGCAGGATCGGCTCGGCCAGCTGGCCCTTGCGGATATGCGACTCGATGGCGCTGTAGAGCCGCTGGTGGAACGGCTCGTAGAAGTGCCGGCCCTGCAGCTGGTCGCTCAGCCGCTCATAGGCGGCGTTGTCGTACATCAGGATGCCCAGCAGAGCCTGCTCGGCCTCGATGTTCGAGGGCGCGGCGTGGATCTGCGGATCATGGTCGACGGGACGCAGGTCGAGGGCGGGGACTATGGCCATTTACCTAGATTAACGCGACGGCTGTCGGCTGACTGCGACCGAGTGGCCACAGCTCCGATTCAGTTGTGGAGTTCCATGTATGTTCAATCGGGATGTCGCCGGCCGCAAAGCACAAGCCGGCGAGCCCGCACGAAAAAGGGCGGCCCGGATGCCCGGACCGCCCGATTTCATCGGCTATGAGAGACGAGCCTAGTACTCGTCGCCCAGACCGTCCTGCTTGCCGGCGCCGCCTTCAAGCATGTCCGCCGCCGCTTCCGCCGCGAGGGCCGCGTCTTCATCGAACTGCGAGGCGATGACGTTTTCACCGCGCGCCTGGCGCTCGGCTTCGTCCTGGCTGCGGGCGATGTTGATGCTGACGGTGACGATGACTTCCGAGTGGAGCTTCACCTTCACTTCGTGCACGCCGAGCGTCTTGATCGGCTTGTCGAGGACGACCATCGAGCGATCGACCTTGCCGCCGGCGCCGTTGATGATATCGGCGACGTCACGACCCGCGACCGAACCGTACAGCTGCCCGCTTTCGCCGGCCTGACGGATCAGGATGTAGGAGGTGCCGTCCAGCGATTCACCGGCGGTGGCCGCGGCTTCCTTGGCCTTGGCGTTGCGAGCTTCGATCTCGGCGCGCTGGGCGTCGAAGACCTTCAGGTTCGCAGCCGTGGCGCGGAGCGCCTTGGAGCGGGGAAGGAGATAGTTGCGGGCGAAGCCGTCCTTGACGGTGACGACATCGCCAAGGGCGCCGCGGCCCTCGACGCGTTCGAGCAGAATGACTTTCATGGTCGTTCTCCTACTTCACGACGTAGGGCAGCAGGGCCAGGAAGCGGGCGCGCTTGATGGCCTTGGCCAGTTCGCGTTGCTTCTTGGCCGAGACCGCGGTGATGCGCGACGGCACGATCTTGCCGCGTTCGGAGACGTAGCGCTGCAGCAGCTTCACGTCCTTGTAGTCGATCTTCGGGGCGTTGGCGCCGGAGAACGGGCAGACCTTGCGGCGGCGGTAGAACGGGCGGCGGGCGCCGCTCGCGGCCGGGGCCGAGGTTGCTTCGGGAGCGGTGGTGTCGGTCATGATCCTCTGTCTCCCTTACGCCGCGAAGTCTTCGCGGGGACGCTCGGGACGATCCGAACGTTCGCGGTCACGGTCGCGACGGGCCAGAACCGGGGACAGCTCGAGGTCGAGCTCTTCCATGCGGATGGTCATGTAGCGCAGCACGTCTTCGTTGATCGACAGCTGGCGCTCCATCTCCTTGACGGCGTCCGACGGAGCGTCGATCGCCAGCAGGGAGTAGTGACCCTTGCGGTTCTTCTTGATGCGGTAGGTGAGGTTGCGGAGGCCCCAATACTCGATCTTGGCGATGTGACCGCCCAGACCTTCGATGATTGCCTTCATTTCCTCGTTGAGGGCTTCGGCCTGCTGCGGCGAGATATCCTGCCGCGCGATGACCACGTGCTCGTAGAGCGCCATAGGTTTCCTTCTTCCGGTTTGGAAGGCGGCGCGGCCGGGAAGGGAAGAGTCCCCGGTCACGATGGCTCTGGTCGCGGCGGACGGGAGTTTCCCGACCCATTCAAGGTTCCGCGACAGACCGCCTTCCGTGAAGAGGCGCGCTAGTACGCGAGAACCGCCGGAAAGGCAAGTACGGGAGGCGGTTGCTCAAGGCCGGCCTTGCTTCGCCCGCCCGGCCTTCCAGGTTTTCGCCGCCTTGGTGCGTGCGACGTCTTCGACCGGGTTGCCCCGGAAGCACAAGTCTCCAGTCTTACCCTTCCACCAGGCCGTAGGCGCAGGCCTGCCGAACGGTCTCTTCGACCTGTTGCGGTGCAAGCTGTTGGCCGAGGTCAGCTTTCAGCAGGCGCGGCAGATCCCCGACAGAGGCATTGCCGTCCAGCCGCTGAAGGAATTTGCGCAGTTCGGGACTGCTGATCCGGATGGGGCGATGGTGCAGGGCTGTGAGCTCCTGCAAGCCCTGACTCAACTGCCATCGCGCAAGGCCGCTGACCCGGGGCCTTTTCGGAGGTGTCCCGGCCATTGGAAAGGGCGCGGTATGCAGGGTGACAAGCTTTTTCTCGACCAGTTTCAGCAGGGCCTCACAGCCCTGTTTCGCGAGGCCCACCGTAGCGAGAGAGCAGGCATTCGGGTGGCTCTCGGCGATCGTGGCGATGGCTCTGGCGAAGGCGGCGTCTGTCGTACTGATTTCGTCATCGCCGGAGACAAATCTGAAGACACCGGGCTCCTGAGGGGGCGCCGGCTTGAGACCTGTTTCCGCGAAGAGGTCCAGCAATCGCAGGGGGTCCGCCTTTGAAGGGTGAGGGCCAACTCGATGGAAGATCGACTGGCGAAATCTCCGCTGCACAAAAAAGTCGTGCTCCAGGAGCGGATTGAGCCCCATTTCTCCGCCGACCCTCGGACGGGAATCGCCGGCCAAAAGCTCTCCGGGCCACGGCAGGGCGTCACAGAGATACTCCAGACCGTGCGCCCGTCCTTCGTCGACCACCTCCGTCAGGTAGCGCGGATGCCATTCGGGACCGAGTTCGTCATGGAAGAACACCTCGGCCGGTCGATCGAGCATCAGTCGTGCGTCCTCCGCGAGGGCGCGCTGCAGGGGCGCCCCTTCGGCCCAATGCTTTATGTAGGTCTCAAGTACGCGCGTCGCGAGCGAAAGCCGTTCTGCGGGCGCCAGCGTTCTGGGGACCTGCTGTTCCAGAAGGTCGCGCAAAATCTGGCGCAAATGACAGCCGGGTAGCGCGTTGTAGCTGATGAAGGCGAGACCAACTGGCGAGAGGCTTCTGGCGCAGAGACGCCACAGTGCGTCGCGCACCCGCTCAGGGACCCATGCGTAGAAGCCATGAGCGATGATGTAGTCGAACTCGCCAAGCTGGCTCTGCGCATCAAGAATATCGAGAACTTCGAGACGTATGTTTCTCAGTCCCAGTGCTGCGATGGTGGCGCGACCCTTCTCGATGGGGCCGCTGGCCAGGTCAAACCCGACCACCTCCGCGTCCGGAGCGGTCTGCGCCAGATTGATGATGTTGCCGCCGTCTCCGCAGGCGACCTCAAGGATGCGGGCGCCATTGAACTGCGCCCATGGGCGGCCAAAGAGATGAGCCAGTGCGCCAAGCCGCAACGGATGAGTCTGGATTCTTGGTGAATTTGGATATTCGACTTCGTCGTATTTGTTCACCGCGGCATGTCTCAATTCATGCTGATTTTGGGAGAAATGTGACCGGTTTCGAATACTATACAATTATTGGAGAACACTCTGGTGCTGACTGGCGGCGACCGGAATGACGTACGGCAGCCTAGGGCACGATGGGTCCAGGCGGAACAAGCTGACCGCTGAATCGTGGCCGAGAATCAAACATTTCGAGCGCGTCAGGCGAAAAATGTGCGGGTCCGCTACCTGAGCGCGCTGAAACGCAACTCATTCTCTGGCGTCAAGTCGTTTGAGTGTTTGCAGCGGCCCGCCGCGTTCCAGGTGCAGCGCCGTGGCAATGGACG
>JBIKII010000076.1:0-13446 GCA_044361705.1 Caulobacter sp. | reverse complement strand
CCGTCTCGAGACCAACCCGCGCTTCGCCGCCATCGCCCGTCCCGCCAACGCGGCCATTCTGGTCAAGCTGCGCATCGACATGGAAGACCGCGGCGGCCGCATCGAGCTGCTGCTGCCCTACGCCACGCTCGAGCCGATCCGGAAGATGCTGCTGCAGCAGTTCATGGGCGAGAAGTTCGGCCGCGACAACATCTGGGAAGGCCACCTGGCCACCGAGCTGTGGACCACGCAGATGGAGGTCCGGGCCGTGCTCGACGAGCAGCAGGTCGGGCTGTCCAAGGTCCTGAACCTGAAGGTCGGCGACACCATCACCCTGAACGCCACGCCCGACAGCCTGGTCGAGCTGCGCGCCGGCACCATCCCGCTGACCCGGGGCCGCATGGGTCGGCGGAATCATAATATCGCCATCCGGTGTGAGGCCCCGCTTTCGCCCGCCGCGAAGAAGGCCGTCCAGAAGAGGCTGAAATGAGCGTCGCCGTCATCGGACTGAACCTGCTGCTGGTCCTGCTGCTTGTCGCGGCGCTGGCGTTCGGCTGGCGCCTGGAGCGCCGGCTCAAGGCGCTGCGGGACAGCCACGATGGCTTCGCCCGCGCGGTCGCTGACCTGGACGCCGCCGCCGCCCGCGCCGAGCAGGGGCTGGCCGACCTGCGCGCCGCCACCGACGAGGCCGCCGACAGCCTTGCGGGCCGGATCGAGACCGCCAGAGCCCTGGCCGACCGCCTTGATCAGGGAGTTACCGCTTCCTCAACCCGTATCGCCGATGATGTCGAGCGGGTCGTCCAGCCGGCGCCCGCGCCGGTGCGCGAGCGGATGGTGTTTACGCGACCCGAACCCGCAGTCACCCCGCGCTCGAAGGCGCGGGTCGACGATGACCTGTTCGATCCTGATCCCGAAGCCGGCCGGCTTCGCGCGATCTCCGGAGGCCGCCGATGAAGAACATGCCCCGCATCCTGCCGCTGGCCGGCGTCGCGGTCGTCGGCGTTCTGGCCGTCAACTTCATGTCGGGCGCCCGCACGCTGCCGGACATGATGAGCGGGGCCCAGGCCTTCGCCGAGGAACTGGCGGGCGCCAAGCCGGAGCCGACGCCGGCCGCCAAGGCCGCTGCCGCCAAGCCCGCCGCCGTCTGCGCGCCGACCGCCGCCGAACTGGCGCGGCAAGCCAACCTGTCGCCCGCCGAGCTCCGCATCCTGCAGAACCTCGGCGAACGGCGCGGCCAGCTTGATGAGCGCGAGCAGGGTATCGACACCCAGTTGCAGCTGATCGCCGCCGCCGAGGCCAAGCTCGACGCCCGGGTCAAGGCGCTCGCCGCCCTCAAGGGCGATGTGCAGGCGCTGCTCGGCCAGGCCGACGCGCAGCAGGAGGCCGAGGTCGGCCGCCTGGTCGCCGTGTTCTCGGCCATGAAGGCCAAGGACGCCGCCGCGCGCTTCAACCAGCTCGACGAGTCGGTGCGCCTGCCCATCGCCGCCAAGATGAAGGAGCGGACCCTGGCCGCCATCCTGGCCCAGATGTCGCCCGCCGAGTCCAAGGCCCTGACCGAGAACCTCGCCAAGCGGTTCACCGGCAACAAGACCCTGGCCAGCGCCCGCGCCGCAGTGGCTCCCGAGGCGGCGACCCCGGCCGCGCCCGCGACCGCCGCCGCGCCGCCTGCCGGCGGGCCGCGTCCCCAGGCCGCCGCGCCGGCGCCTGCCCGGGCTCCCGCCCCCACCCCGCCCGCGGCCGCACCGGCGGCCAAGGCGGGGTAGGTGGCGAGCTTTCGCGCCATCCTGCGCAGCGGCGTCGCGGCGGCCTGCATCGTCTCGGTCGCCGCGCCGGCGACCCTGCCGACGCTGGCCTTCGCGGCCGCCTCGCCGCTGGAGGTGCGGACCGCCCAGGCGAAGACCTTTACGCGCATCGAGTTCCGGTGGGCCGGCGGCGCGCGCGTCTCCCAGCGCCGCGATGGCCAGACGCTGACCCTGCGCTTCAGCCGCGACGCCAAGCCTGATCTGTCCACCCTGCGGATCATGCCGCCGAAGTGGCTGAAGGGCGCGGAGGCCCGTCGCGCCGGCGGGGCTCTGGAGATCGACCTTCTGCTGGCCGATGACGCCGAGGCCAAGGTCGGCTCGGCTGACGGGGCCATTTACGTCAACCTGTTCGCCCGGCCCGAAGCCCCGCCAGCCCCGAAGGTCGCCGAGGCCGCCCCCGCGCCGGCGCCGGAGCCGGCCCCGCGCGCGCCGCGCGCCAACCCCATCCCGGCCGGCGGCGTCGTCCGGGCTGTCGCCGAGATCGCCGGACCGCAGGTGAGCCTGCGATTCGACTGGGCGAAGCCCGCCGGCGCCGCCGTCTTCCGCCGCGGCGAGGCGATCTGGATCGTGTTCGATGCGCCCGCGACGCTGGATATCGCCAAGGCGCCGAAGGGCGTTTCCCAGTACTCGAAGATCCAGACCTTCAAAGGACGGGACTATTCGGCCGTCAGACTGGTCGCGCCGCGTTCGATGCCGGTCGCCGTGGTCGGCGAAGGCGCCAGCTGGACGCTGCGGCTCGGTCCCGGTCCCCGCGACGAACCGGGCAAGATCACCGTCCAGCGCGACAGCGAGGCGGCGGAGGCGGCGCTGACCGCCGTGGTCGCCGGCGCCACCGCCCCCATCTGGCTGGACGATCCGGCGGTCGGCGATCGCATCGCCGTCGTCACCGCCCTGTCGCCCGCCAAGGGGCTGACCGCGCGACGCGACTATGTCGAGATGGCGCTGCTGCCGACCTTCCAGGGCCTTGCCATCGAGCCCTACGCCACCGACCTGCAGGTGCTGGCCGAGGGCGATCTGGTGCGCATCGGCCGGCCGTCGGGCCTGGCCCTCTCGCCCGCCTCCGTCACCGCCCGCGTCGCGGACGCCGGCGAAAGCGGAGCGCCCAAGGCCGCCGGCATGCCCGGCCTCATCGACGACACCTGGGCGAAGACCGGCCCGGGCGGCTTCATGCCGCGCTACGCGGCCCTGACCGAAGCGGCGGCCGAAGAAGGGGCCAAGGGCAAGGATGCCTCGACCGAGGCGCGCATGGCGCTGGCCCGCTTCCTGATCGGCGCCGAGCTCGCTCACGAGGCCATCGGCGTCCTGAACGCCACCGCCCGCGAGCGCGGCACCATCGCCGGCGAGGCCGAGTTCCGGGGCCTGCGCGGCATCGCCCGCGTCATGGCCGGGCGCGACAAGGAAGCCGAAACCGATTTCGCCAGCCCGGTGCTGGGCGATGATCCCTCGATCGCGGTCTGGCGCGGATACCTCGCCGCCAGGAACGGTCAGTGGTCGGACGCTCGCGCCAAGTTCCAGCAGGGCGCCATCGCCATCGGACAGTTCTCGCCGGTGTGGAAGGCGCGGTTCCTGCGCGCCGACGCCGAGGCGGCCATCGAACTCGGCGACCTCGCCGCCGGCCAGCGCCGCATTGACGAGGCGCTGAAGGAGACGCTGCCGTCGGCCGAACAGCTGGCGATCCGGCTGGTTCAGGCGAAGCTGTTCGAGAAGCAAGGCTCCCCGAAACGCGCCCTGGGGCTCTACACCGCCATCGGCACGGCGCCGCTCGACCAGCTGGCCACGCCGGCGCTGCTGCGCGCCACGGCGCTCAAGCTCGAGCTCGGCCAGATCACGCCGGTGCAGGCCGCGGCCGCCTATGACGGCCTTCGCTATCGCTGGCGCGGCGGGGCCACGGAGCTGGAGACCATCCGCACGCTCGGCCAGCTCTATCTCGCTCAGGGCCGCTATCGCGAAGCGCTCGAAGCCCTGCGCTCGGCGGGCACGCGGCTCCCCGACCTGCCCCAGGCCGTGGCCCTGCAGGAAGACCTGGCCTCGGCGTTCCGTTCGCTCTTCCTCGATGGGCTCGCGGACGGCCTGGAGCCGATCCAGGCGCTGGCGCTGTTCCAGGACTTCCAGGAGTTGACCCCGATCGGCGCCGACGGCGACCTGATGGTGCGCAAGATGGCCCGCCGCCTGGTGGACGTCGACTTGCTCAGCAATGCCGCCCGCCTGCTGCAGTGGCAGGTCGACAACCGCCTCGACGGCGTGCCGCGCGCGCAGGTGGCCACGGACCTGGCGCTGATCCAGCTCATGGACCGCAAGCCCGAGCAGGCGCTGGCGGCGATCAACAACTCGCGCATCACCACGCTGCCGCTGGCCCTGAACGTCGAGCGCCGGGTGATCACCGCCCGGTCGCTGATGGCGCTCGGCCGGCTGGACGCGGCGGAGGAGATCCTCGAGCAGGACAACACGCCCGAGTCCCGCGAAGTGAAGGCCGAGATCGCCTGGAAGGGTCGAAACTGGGCCGTGGCCGGGGCGCTGTTCGAGGCGGGCCTGGGCGATCGATGGAAGTCGCCGCTGCCGCTGCGTCCTGACGAGGAAGGGCGGCTGCTGCGCGCCGGCGTGGCCTACAGCCTGGCCGGCGATGAGGCGGCCCTCGGTCGCCTGCGCGAACGCTTCGACGGCTTCGTCGAACAGAGCCGCAATCCCGAAGCCCTGCGGGTGGCCTTCGCGGCCGCCGACGGCGGAAGCCTGACCGCCAACGACTTCAGCCGCGCCGTCGCCGACAACGAGGGCTTCGCCGGCTGGGTGGCGCGCATGAAGCAGAAGTTCCGCGACAGCCCGTCGCCGACGGGACCGGCGCCGGTGCGAACGGCCGGGGCTTCGGCGTCGCCGACGGGCTGAGGCGCTGGCTGAGCGCATATCTGTCTTTCGATCTAACCTTGTGGCCTGCTTGTCCGAGCCCTCCATGCGCGCGGCGGTCGCCTTGCGTCCTTCGACACGCCGCTGCGCGGCTGCTCAGGGTGACCGGAAACGAAGGCTACCCACCACAGTCATGCCAGGCAGCGCTCGAAGAGCGCGTCTCGAAGCCCGCAGGGCCTTCGCAGCCTGCCCGAGCGGGGCGCGCGACGAGCCATGCCCCAGCGGCTACCCTCCGCCGCGCTGGAAGCTCTCGACCAGGCTCCCCGCCACCAGCCTCCAGCCGTCGACCAGCACGAAGAAGATCAGCTTGAACGGCAGGCTGACCACCACCGGCGGCAGCATCATCATACCCATGCTCATCAGTACGCTGGCCACGACAAGGTCGATGACCAGGAAGGGGACGAACAGCAGGAAGCCGATCTCGAAGGCGCGCTTCAGTTCGCTGATCATGAAGGCGGGGGTCACGATGCGGATCGGCGTGTCCTGGATCGTCGCCGGCCGCTCGATCTTCGACAGCCGCACGAACAGGGCGAGGTCTTCCCGGTCGACCTGGCTCAGCATGAAGGCCTTCACCGGATCGCCGGCCGCCTCGAACGCCTCGGTCAGCTCGACCTGCTGGTCCAGAAGCGGCTTGACGCCCTCGTCGTAGGAGCGCTGCAGCGTCGGGCCCATGACGATGGCGGTCAGGAACAGCGACAGGCTGATGATCACCGCGTTGGGCGGGCTCTGCTGGAGGCCGAGCGCCGTGCGCAGCAGGCTCAGCACCACGACGATCCGCACGAAGCTGGTGGTCATGATGACGATGGACGGCGCCAGCGACAGGACGGTCAGCAGCCCGATGAGCTGCACCACCCGCTCGGTCAGGCCGGCGCCGGTGCCCAGGTCGATGTTGACGGCCTGCGCCAGGGCGACGGCCGGGATGATCATGCTGGCCACGAAGGCGACCAGCGAGATGAGCAGCGCCTTCTTCAGGTCCTCACGGCGGACGTCGAAGAGGCTGGTCCAGAGTTTGGCGGCGGCGCGCATCAGGCGGCGATCTCCGGGGTCTTGCGACGCGGGGCAGGGGTCTTCTTCAGGGTGTCCAGCAGTCGGCCTTCGCCGAGCAGCACCAGCTTCTCCTCGCCGTCCAGGCTGACAAGGACCAGCCGACGGGCGGGGTCCAGCATCAGGCTTTCGACCAGGACCAGCCGGCGTTGCTTGCGGGCCGGCTGGAAGCGGGCCAGGGCGTCGGGCCCGAACCGCCGCAGCGCCACGGCCGCCAGCCCGATCAGACCTAGCGTGACCAGCAGGGCGAAGACGGCGCGAAAGGCGCCTGCGGCGAGGTCCATGGAAAGCGCACCGGAAAAACGATCCCGACGCTTCTCGCCCCGCAACCCTTAAGGCGTGATTAACCCTGTTTGTTCACCATGATCGGTGATGGACACGTCCCAGATTCCCCTGTTCGCGATGCTTCGCCAGCGGCTCGGCTATCTGGGCGAGCGCCAGCGTGTCATCGCCCAGAACGTGGCCAACGCCGATACGCCCGGCTATGCGCCCCGTGACCTGAAGGCGTTCAAGTTCGCCGCCCAGCTCCAGACGCAGCAACTCGGCGTGACCATGCAGCCGGCCCAGACCAGCGCGGGCCACATGCCCGGCGGCGGCGCCAAGCGCGCAGGCATGTCCGCCGGCGCGTTCAGGGCCGTGAAGGGCGTGGACAGCGAAACCACGCTGGACGGCAACTCGGTGGTCCTCGAGGACCAGATGATCAAGATGTCGGAGGCGCGCATGCAGTACGACGCCGCCATCGGCTTCTACCAGAAATCCATGGCCCTGCTCCGCATGGCCGCGCGGCCCCCGGGCCGGTAGGAGAGCTCTGAATGGCCGAGATCAAGTCCCAGGCCGACACCGCCATGATGGTCGCGGCGTCCGGAATGCGCGCCCAGCAGGCGCGGATGCGGATCATCGCCGAGAACCTGGCCAACGCCAATTCGACCTCCCGCGTGGCCGGCGGCGATCCCTATCGTCGCCAGGTGCCGATCTTCGAACCCAAGGCCGTGGGCGGGGGCGAGGGCGTGAGCATGACCCGCGTCGAGCCGGACCGTAAGGCCTTCCGCACGACCTACGACCCGGGGCACCCGGCGGCCAACGCCGAGGGCTATGTGTCGTTGCCCAACGTCGATTCGCTGATCGAGGCGCTCGACATGAAGGAGGCGCAACGCGCCTACGAAGCCAACCTCAACGTCATCGAGACCGCGCGCTCCATGGAGATGCGCACCCTCGAACTGCTCAAGCGATAGGTCCTGGCCGCCATGATGACGCCGCTTGCCGCCGCCAAGGCCTATGCCGCCACCCAGGGCGGCGCCACCGCCGGACTGGGCGCCGCCGCGCCGTCCGGGGCTCAGGATTTCGGCGACCTGCTCAAGTCGGTGATGTCCGACGCCATGCAGGCTTCCAAGACCGCCGAGGTCCAGATCGCCAACCAGGTGGCCGGCAAGGCCGAACTGATCGACGTCGTCACGGCCATTTCCTCTGCCGAGGCCAGCCTCGAGACGGTGATGGCCGTCCGCGACCAGGTGATCTCCGCCTACCAGGAGATCATGAGGATGCCGATCTAGTCGCGGTCGCCCTGATCACGAGAAACCTGAACGCCGGACAACGGCGCGCTCAGGATTGGCTCAGCCGGGCCGACGCATCTTCACCTCCACGGCCCCGCTCCTCCGGAATTCCCCGGACAGGGACGGCCCCGAAGGAGTGAAGACCATGAAAAAGTTCATCGTTGCGACCATCGCTCTCGCCACTCTCGCGGGCGCCG
Organism: Caulobacter sp.; assembly: GCA_044361705.1. Lineage (GTDB taxonomy): Bacteria > Pseudomonadota > Alphaproteobacteria > Caulobacterales > Caulobacteraceae > Caulobacter. Next base: position 5,976 of record JBIKII010000076.1, on the reverse strand, counting down.
GCGCGGCTGCCGCGCAGCCCTACGGCGGCCCGCGGGGCGGCTACGAAGTCGGCTACAGCACCAGCGGGTACGACCGCTACGACCGCTACGACCATCGGACCGACGCGCGCGACATCAACGACCGCCAGCAAGCGCTTCGCCACCGCCTCGACCGCGGCATCGAGAGGGGTCGTCTGACCCGCCGTGAAGCCGAGTCGCTGCGCTTCGAACTTCGCGAGATCAGCCGGCTTGAACGCCTCTTCCGCGCGTCGCATGGCCTGAATCCGCGGGAAGTCGCCATCCTCGACGTCCGCCTCGACCGCCTCGAGCGCCGCATGCGGGCCGAGATGCGCGACGACCAGCGCTACGGCTACGGCTACGGCGACCGCCGCTACTAGGTCGCTCGCATCCTCATCGACTGTGGCGGGGGCGGCGCAAGCCGTCCCCGTCTTTATGTCGTGGCGACGGAGACCACCCGGCGGTGGACGTCCAGTCGCACGGTTGCGGTCGCCGCCGCCCCGCCGGCCAGCATGTGCCGGGTGACCCGCTCGAAGTGCTGGATGAAGCCGGCGATGGCCTCCCGGCGCTCCGGCGGCAGATCGCGGGGCGCCAGCCCCATCAGGCCGGCCTCCTGTTCGCAACGCCAGTCCAGCACGGCGCCAAAGCCGGGCGCCGCCAGGTGGATGATGGCGTCGAACCGCCCGAAGAACCGCTGGTAGGGGCCCGCCAGGGCGGCGTTGGTCCAATGTCGCCAGATCCCGTCGCGATCGCGCTCCCGCTCCAGCGCGTTGACTGGCGTCGCCAGGGCATGATCGTCCTGCGCCGTCGCGCCCAGGCACCAGCCGTCGATCAGCACCACCCGCGCATCCCCTGCGAAAGCCTGGGGTTCAGAGCGATCGTCGGCCAGCTTGTCGAACCGCGGCAAAAGGGCGGGCCGCCCGGCCAGCAGATCGTCGATGACCGCGTGGGCAAGGTCCAGGTCGTGGGTCCCGGGCGGTCCCCTGACCGCCAGCAGGGGATGGATAGAGCCCGCCAGCGCGACCCGTTCCGCCCGCGTCAGGTACAAATCGTCAAGGGATAGCGTGACGCCGGCCAGGCGCGCCGCGGCCGCCCGTGCGAGCGTGGTTTTACCCGACCCCTGCGCCCCGGCGATCCCGATCAGCAGCGGTCCCTGGCGGTCTGCCGCGAGCGTGTCGATCAGGGTGAGCAGGGCGGGGTCGATCATGCGCCAGACTTGCCTCCGTCGGGCGGTTCGTAAACCGGCATTAACCATGTTCGGGCGACTTAGGAGGGTGTTCTCCGCGATTCCCCCCGAGGCTTTCCCATGAACGGCGCCGAAGTGCTCGACATCAGCCGGGACGCCATCTGGCTGACCCTTCAGTTGTCGGCCCCGGTCCTGATTGTCGGCCTGATCGTCGGCGTCGGCATCGGCCTGGTCCAGGCGCTGACCCAGATCCAGGAAGCCACGCTCGTCTACGCCCCGAAGATCGTCGCGATCTTCATCGCCCTGCTGGTCTTCCTGCCCCTCATGGGCGCCCTCATGGGCGGCTTCATGAACCAGATCGTCGCCCGCATCTCGGCGATGTGAGGGCAGGGTGGAGGCCTACGCCACTGCATCCGAGGTCTATGCCGCCGGCCTTGTGTTCGCGCGGGTCGGGGCCATGGTCATGCTGGTGCCGGGCCTCGGCGACGCCAGCGTGCCGCCGCGCATCCGGCTGTCGTTCGCGCTGCTGATGTCGCTGATCCTGACGCCGCTTGTCGCGCCCCAGGTGGTCATCCCCGCCGCCGTCAGCGGCGTCGCCGCCGAGGTGATCCGCGAAACCCTTATCGGCCTGATGATCGGCGCCGTCCTGCGCATGACGCTCAGCGCGCTGACCGTCGCCGGCGAGATCATCGCCATCCAGACCACCCTGGGCTTCGCCCAGACCGCCAGCCCCAGCCAGGCGCAGCCGAGCGCGACGCTGTCGACCTTCCTGAACCTGATCGGCGTCACCCTGGTGATGACCACCGATCTGCATCACCTGTTCTTCGCGGCCATGGTCAACTCGTTCGACCTGTTTCCGTTCAGCCGGACGCCGCCGATCGGCGACGCCGCCGCCCTGGCCGTCCAGACCTTCGCCGGCTCCTTCGCCCTGGGGTTGCAGCTGGCGGCGCCGGTCGTCGTCTTCTCGATCGTGTTCAACATCGCTACCGGCCTGGTCGGTCGGGTCATGCCGCAGTTCCAGATCTTCTTCGTCGCCTCGCCGCTGGCGGTGATCTTCGGCCTGTCGATCTTCGCCCTCAGTCTCGGGACCATCGGCATGGTCTGGACCGACCGCTTCCGCGAAGTCCTGGGGGCGTTCAGCTAGATGGCCGACGAATCCGCCGCCAAGACAGAAGAACCGACACCCAAGAAGCTGGACGACGCCCGCAAGAAGGGTGACGTCGCCAAGTCGATGGACATTCCGCAGCTGGCCTCGCTGGCCGGCGCCTTCGGGGTGATGGCCATCGGCGGCGGATGGTTCCTGCGTGACATGGCCATGCAGCTGTTGCCCTTCGTGGCCCATCCCGACGAAATCGAGCTGTCCGGACAGGGCGCCATGCAGGTCGCCGCCCAGGCCGGCATGGCCGCCGCGCCGCTGACCATCACGGTCCTGGCCGCGGCAGGCGTGGCCGGCGGCATCGGCTATCTGGCGCAGACCGGCTTCATGCTGACCGGCGAGAAGCTCAAGCCCGAGGCCAAGAAGATTTCGCCGCTCGAGGGCTTCAAGCGCATCTTCGGCGCCGAGGGTCTGTTTCAGTTCGTAAAGTCAGTGCTGAAGATCCTGGTCACCGGCTGGGTCGCCTGGGTGGTGCTCAATCCCCGGGCCGCCGAACTCACAGCGCTCGCCAGCATGGAGCCGATCTCCATGCTGCCGCTCACCGCCGATCTGTCCCGCGCGCTGTTCTTCGCCGTCCTTGCCTTCCTGGTCGTGACGTCGGGCATTGACTGGTTCTGGCAGCGCCAGCGCTTTACGGCGCGCATGCGGATGTCCCGCGAGGAGCTGAAGGAAGAGTTCAAGCAGTCGGACGGCGACCCGCATGTGAAGGCGAAGCAGCGGCAGATCCGCGCCGAACGGTCGCGCCGGCGGATGATGCAGAACGTGCCCAACGCCACCGTCGTGATCATGAACCCGACCCACTACGCCGTGGCCCTGCGCTACGAGGCCGGCCAGACCGCCGCGCCGGAGTGTGTCGCCAAGGGCATGGACGACCTCGCCCTGCGCATCCGCGCCCTGGCCGAGGAGAGCGGCGTGGCCGTGATCGAGGACCCGCCGCTGGCGCGCGCCCTCTACGCGGCCGTCGATGTCGACCAGCAGATTCCCGAGGCCCATTTCGAGGCGGTGGCCAAGATCATCGGCTTTGTCATGAGCGCGGCCCAGCGCCGTGCGGGCGCCCCGCGCGCCAGACCGCTTTAGCGAGTACCATCAATGCGTGATTCGTCCGGAACCCCGGCTGAGCTGATGGCGGAACCTGCGCCGACCGAGCCGCCCGAGCGGCGTTTCGACCCGCTTGTCTGGGCGGCGGGAGTACTGTTTCTGCTCGCCATCGCCTTTGGCAGCGCGCCGGCCTGGCGCGCCGGACCCGACACCCTGGCCGGACTGCTGCTGCTCGTCGGTCTCGCCGGCGTCGCTCTGCTGGGCCTGATGGCGTTCCGCGGCGCAGTCGCGCCGGTCGAGATCGAGGAAGAGGGCGCCGAGTCCTTCATCGCAGCCCTGCCGGAAGCCGCCGCTGTCGCGGGGGCTGATGGACGGGTGATCGCGGCGAACGCGCCGTGGCGGGCGGCCTTCACGGGCATGCGCCGCCTGCCGCGCAACAGCCACGCCGCTCCCGGCCTGTTCGCTGCCCTGGCCAGGGCGCGCAAGGGCGAGGTCGCCCGCGCCTCCATGAAGGTGGCGCTCGAGGAATGGCCGGTGACGGTCACGCCTATGGGCTCGGGACGCTTTTTGCTCAGGCTCGACAGGGCCGGCCACGAACCGCTGCGCCTGACCGCCGAGGCCTCGCTCGCCATCCCGGCGGCGGCGGCGGCGGCGGCGCCGCAGCGCTCCCGCGGCCCGATGGGTCTCGATCCGCTGGCCGCCGCCTCGCCGTTCGGCGCGGCCATGCTGGAGGGCGAGGAGGTGTTCGGCGCCCGCATCGTCGAGGCCAATCCCGCCCTGGCCGAGATGACCTCGGACAAGGCTGTCGCCGGGGCGACCTTCGGCGATCTGATCGACCCGGCGTCGCGCATCGACGCCGGCCTCGGCGCAGCGGAGGGGCGGTCCGGACCGATCGAGGTTCGACTGGCCCATGACCCCTCGCGTATCGCCCACCTGTACCTGGCGCGCGTCAACGACCGTCTCACCGCCTATCTGGTTGACGTCACCGAGCAGAAGCAGATCGAGCTGCAACTGGCCCAGAGCCAGAAGATGCAGGCCATCGGCCAGCTCGCCGCCGGCATCGCCCACGACTTCAACAATCTGCTGACCGCGATCCAGCTGCGCCTGGACGAGCTGCTGGAGCGTCATCCTCTGGGCGACCCGAGCTACGGCGACCTGTCGTCGATCAAGGGCACAGCCGCGCGCGCCGCCGATCTGGTCCGCAAGCTCAAGACCTACAGCCGCCAGGAGACCCTGCAGCGCGAGATCCTCGACCTGGGCGAGACGATCAGCGATTTCGAGGTCCTGCTCCGCCGGCTGGTTCGCGAGAACGTCAAGCTGGAGACGGACTACGGCCGCAATCTGCCGCTGGTGAAGGTCGACAAGGGGCAGCTCGAGATCGCGGTCATGAACCTGACGCTCAACGCGCAGGACGCCCTGATCGCGGCCAAGGGCGGCGGGAAGATCAAGCTCCGCACGGCCCGGATCGCAGCGGCGGACACGGCGGCGCTGGGCTATGCCGGCCCGCCGGTGGGCGACATGGCGATGATCGAGGTCCGCGACGATGGGCCCGGTATCCCGGCCGCCGTGCTGAGCAAGATCTTCGACCCCTTCTTCACGACCAAGCCTGTGGGCGAGGGGACGGGCCTTGGCCTCGCGCAGGTCTACGGCATCGTCAAGCAGTCGGACGGCTGGATCCACGTCGAGAGCCCGCCGGGCGAAGGCGCCACCTTCCGCATCTTCCTGCCGGTCCAGGCGGCCTCGGCCGTGCGTGCGCCCGTCGCGCCTGTGGCGACTCTGGCCCGGCCCCGCGCCGCGCGTGACCTCTCCGGCGTGGGCCGCATCCTGTTCGTCGAGGACGAGGAGTCCGTGCGCGGCATCGCCGCCAGCCTGCTGCGCAAACGCGGCTACGAGGTGCTTGAGGCTGGTGATGGCGAGGAGGCGCTGGTCCTCTGCGAGCAGTACGCCGGCAAGATCGACCTCTTGATCAGCGACGTCATGATGCCCGGCATGGACGGACCGACCCTGCTCAAGAAGGCGCGCCATCACCTGGGCGACGCACCGGTGATGTTCATCAGCGGCTATGCGGAGGCGGAATTCTCCGATCTGCTCGAAGGCGAGACCGGCGTGTCGTTCCTGCCCAAGCCGCTCGACATCAAGACCCTTGCCGAGCGCGTGAAGCAGCAGCTGCAGTCTCCTGCCGCCGCCTGATCGGCGCCGTCAGGCGCGCAGCGGGGGCTCGCGCATCACGATCCTGCAGGCGCCCGCGAGGAGCTCCGTCGTTCCCGACAGCAAGGCCTTGATCTCGGACAGCAGAAGCTCACTCGCCTGCTCGCCCCCCTCGGGCCGGGCGACCAGCAGACCGGCCGTCCTGGCGGTCTTCAGCACGGCAGCCACCTGCATCCGCGACGTTCCGCAGTTGCGCGCGATGTCCGACGCCGACAGCGACAGCCGGCGACCCGCGGCGAGCGGGTCCGCCGGATCGCCCGCCAGCAGGATATCGGCCAGGATATTCATGCCGGCATAGCGCTGGGAGAACAGGTCCAGCGGACTGGACCGGAGGCCCTGCTGGCCAAGCTGGACCTGGTTGACCTCGCCGATGACCACCATCAGTTCGATG
>JBIKII010000075.1:0-13449 GCA_044361705.1 Caulobacter sp. | reverse complement strand
GTGACCATTCAGCGGCGCGGAAGATCGTGGTTTGCGGAACACAGGGGCGGCGGAAATGCGGCGGAAACGTTCTGGCGCGTTGCGCGCCAATAGTCCGGGCCCGATACTGCTCCTCGACGACGGTCCGGAAACGGCACGTCAGGGCGTGGGGCCCCGCGGTGCTTCCAGGATCCCGGTAGGGACCTGCGCGGTTTAGTTGAAGCGGCGAAAGGCGATCCGAAAGGGTCGCCTTTTTGCTGTTCAGCCCCTCGAGACCAGGCCGTCAGCGCCGAACACCGCACGGCCGGCGAGCGACAGCTCGACCAGGGCAGCGAACACGGCCGGGGCCGGTGCGCCCGCCGCCCGAACCAGATCGTCGGGCGAGACCGGCGTGGGCGAGAGCAGATCGGCCAGCCGGTCCCGCAGCGCTTCGTCCGGCTCGGCGGCCACCGGGCCGCGCCAGCTCCGGCGCTCCGGCTCACGCAGGCCGCCCAGCCCCTCCAGCACCCGCAGCACGTCCTCCACGCCCTCGCAGACCGCCGCACCCTGGCGCAGCAGGTCGTTGGTCCCGCGCGCCCGGGGGTCCAACGGCGAGCCGGGCACGGCCAGCACCTCGCGTCCCTGTTCAGCGGCCAGGCGGGCGGTGATCAGGGAGCCGGACTTCAGCTCGGCCTCGACGACGACAACGGCGCGCGACAGGCCGCTGATCAGGCGGTTGCGGCGGGGGAAGTCGCGGGCCTGGGCGCGGTGGTCGGGCGGGCTTTCGGAGACGATGGCGCCCCGCGCGGCGATGCGAGCGTGAAGGTCCGCGTGTTCCGGCGGGTAGATGTCGCCCACGCCGCCGCCCAGCACCGCGACCGTGCCGGTCTCCAGCGCGCCCTCGTGCGCCGCGCCGTCGATGCCGCGCGCCAGACCGGACACCACGACCAGTCCGGCCTTGCCGAGATCGACGGCCAGGGTCCGGGCGAAGCGCTGTCCCGCGGCCGAGGCGACGCGGGCCCCGACCACGCCGACGGCGGGGCGCGACAGCACCTCGGCGTCGCCCAGCACCCAGATCAGCGGGGGCGGGGGATCGACGGCGGCCAGCAGGGGCGGGAAGGCGGGCTCGCAGGCGAGGATGAGGCGGGCGCCGAGGCGGTCACCGGCCTCAAGCTCACGCCGGGCCTCGTCGGCGGAGGGCGGCTGCGGGACCGCGCCGCGCTGGACCAGCCGGGGCAGTGCGTCCAGCGCCGCCTGGGCCGAGCCGAAGCGGTCCAGCAGATGATCGAACGCCACCGGTCCGACGTTGGGCGTCCGGGCCAGCCTCAGCCAGGCGAGACGCTCTTCGTCGGTCGGCGGCGCGGCCGTCACGGCGCCTCGGGTGAGGGGGCGGCGTCCTTCTTCGCCCCGATCTTCGGCTCCTGGCCCTTCAGCAGGCGGGAGATGTTCTGGTGGTGACGGATGTAGATCAGCACGGCCATGAAGGCCGACAGCAGGACCATCGGATAGGGCTGGTCCGTCGCGAAGGCGAACAGCGGCGCCAGCACGGCGGCGGTCAGCGCGGCCAGCGAGGAGATGCGGAACAGGGCCGCCATCGCCAGCCAGGTCAGGGCGGCGAGCACGCCCACCGGCCAGGCGGCGGCCAGCAGCACGCCGTAGAAGGTGGCCACGCCCTTGCCGCCGTTGAACTTCAGCCAGACCGGGAACAGGTGGCCGACAAAGGCCGCGCCGCCCGCCAGCGCGACGGCGGCGGCGTTGTCGTTGGTCAGCCAGCGCGCCAGTAGCACCGCGACCACGCCCTTGCCGGCGTCGCCGATCAGGGTGATGGCGGCCAGGTCCTTGCGACCCGAACGCAGGACGTTGGTCGCCCCGATGTTGCCCGAGCCGATCTTGCGGATGTCCCCCGCGCCGCCGAGGCGGGTGGCGATCATGCCGAACGGGATCGAGCCGAGGAGGTAGCCTCCCACGACGATCAGCCCGAGCGTCAGCCAGACGGTTTGCGCCAGATCTTCCATGTCCGCCCCTGATATCGCAAAAGTTGTTCTTGTGGAACTCGCTCAACGCCGGGAGGCGTTGACTCGGGTGATCATCGCTGGCGCGCGCGCCGGGCGCAAATTGACGGGGGCGCGTCGACTATTCCGAGAGCCTGTGGACGATCACGCCGCCGCAGACGGTCATGATGACCTGGCCCTGCAGGCGGCGGCCGTCGAAGGGCGAGTTCTTGGACTTGGAGACCAGCTTGTCGGCGTCGATGATCACCGGCGCGTCGAGGTCGCACAGCACCAGGTCCGCCGGGGCGCCGGAGGCCAGGCGGCCGGTGGGCAGGCCGAGGAACTGGGCCGGGGCCAGGGTCACGGTCCGCATCAGGTCGACCAGCGGCAGGCGGCCCTCGTGATACAGCGACAGCAGGGCCGGCAGCAGGGTCTCCAGCCCGACGCCGCCGGGCGCGGCCTCGTCGAACGGCAGCCGCTTGTCCTCGGCCGGCGCGGGGGCGTGTGCGGAGACGACGATGTCGACCAGGCCGCTGGCCAGCGCCTCGATCAGCGCCTGGCGGTCGTCCTCGGCCCGCAGCGGCGGGTCCATGCGGGCGAAGGTGCGATAGTCGCCGATGTCGAGCTCGTTGAAGCTCAGGTGGTTGATCGAGGCGGTGGCCACGGCGTTGACGCCCCGACCCTTGGCCCGGGCCAGCGCCTCCAGCGCCGCGCCGCAGGTGATCTGGTCGACCAGCAGCCGCCCGCCCGAGAGCTCCGCCAGCGCCAGGTCGCGCTCCAGCCCGATGCGCTCGGACGCCGCCGGCGCCGAGGGCAGGCCCAGGCGCGAGGCGAATTCACCCTCCGTGGCGGCCGCGCCCTTGCTGAGCCAGGGATCCTGCGGCCGGTGGGCCAGCGCCATCCCGAACGTGGCGGCATAGGAGAGGATGCGCCGCATGACCTTGGAGTCGACGATCGGCCGGTCGACGTCGGTCACATAGCGGCAGCCGGCCTCGCGCATCAGGCCGATCTCGGCCATCTGCTCGCCGCGCAGGCCCTTGGTGGCGGCCCCGGCGGCGTGGATGTGGCAGCTCTCGATGTCCTGGGCCCGGCGCAGGATGAAGTCGACAACCGAGGGATCGTCCACGGCCGGGTTGGTGTCGGGTTGAACGACGATGGAGGTCACGCCCCCGGCCGCCGCCGCCTGGGCGGCCGAGCGCAGGGTCTCCCGGGTCTCGGCGCCCGGCTCGCCGGTCTTCACCCGAAGGTCGACGAGGCCAGGGGCCAGCATGCCGCCGTTGCAGTCGATGACCCGCACGTCCGACGACAGGTCGGTGAAGTCCCGGCCCCGGGCGATGTCGGCGATCACCCCGCCGGACACGACCACCGCGCCCGGGCCGTCGTAGCCGGTCTCCGGATCAACGAGCCGGGCGTTGTTGAAGGCGAAGGGGAGGGCGCGGCTCATCGGTCGTTGTCCAGTCGCGCGGAGAGGGAGGCCAGCACGGCCATCCGGGCGGCGACGCCCATCTCGACCTGGTCCTGGATGAGGCTGATCGCGGGATCGTCGGCGACGTCCGAATCGATCTCGACGCCCCGGTTCATCGGGCCGGGATGCATGACCTTCACGCCGTCGGCGGCGGCCTTCAGCTTTTCGCGGTCCAGGCCCCAGTAGCGGAAGTACTCGCGGGTCGAGGGGACCAGCGCCCCCTGCATCCGCTCCATCTGCAGGCGCAGCATCATGACCACGTCGGCCCCGGCGATGCCCTTCTCGAGGTCATGGAACACCGTGGCGCCCCAACGGTCGGCCCCGGCCGGCATCAGGGTCGGCGGGCCGACCAGCCGCACCTCCGCCCCCAGCACGCCGAGCAGATTGACGTTCGAGCGCGCCACCCGGCTGTGCATCACGTCGCCGCAGATGGCCACGGTCAGGCCGGCGAGGCTGCCGAACGCCCGGCGCATGGAAAGGGCGTCCAGCAGCGCCTGGGTCGGATGCTCGTGCTGGCCGTCGCCGGCGTTGATGACGCTGCAGCCGACCTTCTGGGCCAGCAGCGCGGCGGCGCCGGAGGAGGCGTGGCGCACGACCAGCAGATCCGGCCGCATGGCGTTCAGCGTCACGGCCGTGTCGATCAGGGTCTCGCCCTTGGCCACCGACGAGGTCTTGACGCTCATGTTCATGGTGTCGGCGCCCAGCCGCTTGCCGGCCAGCTCGAAGCTGGCCTGGGTGCGGGTGGAGTTCTCGAAGAACATGTTCACCAGGGTGCGGCCCTTGAGCAGGTCCAGCTTCTTGGTGGTCTGGCGGTTGAGGTCGACGAAGGTGTCGGCCAGGTCGAGCAGGGCGCCCGCCTCGACGACGTTCAGATCCAGCGCGGAAAGGAAATGGCGGCGCGGAAAGGGGAAGGTCCGTGCGCGGACCTCGTCGATACCCGGAGCCAATGTCGTCATGAGCCGTTCTTCTAGGGGAGCGGGAAGATTCCGCCAACCTGTCTTGTTCGAGCGCGACGAATGGCCCGGTCCGCACACGCCGTGCAACACGGCCCTTCCCATCGCGTCCGGCTTTTGCTAACCCCCGCGCCTCACCACGGGCGGTCGTGGCGGAATTGGTAGACGCGCAGCGTTGAGGTCGCTGTTCCTTAACCGGAGTGGAAGTTCGAGTCTTCTCGACCGCACCATCCTGCTTCGCTCCTTCGGAGCTTCGCAGGACAAGTCCTTTGGGGGTTTATCCTGCGTAGCCTCGGCGAAGCAGGAAGCTTCGCAGGACAGACGTAGGTGACCAGGCGAAGCAGGATGCCCTGCGGAGCCTTGGCGTAGCAGGGCGGGTCCTCACCGCCTCTCGACCACGCCAATGAATCAATGGACCTAGTCTTCTAGGACCAACCCGTTCGTACAGGAGGCCCCGACATGTCCCGGGAAGACGCCGACCTGAACGAGAGGGGCAAATCCCACGGGCGCTTCGCTGAAAACAGCGAGCGCCCGGAGGACCTCGAAGACCTCGCCCTCGGCGACGACTACGCCCTCAATCCCGAATACGTCGACATGGTCATCGACGCCGCCGATCGCGGCGACGCCGAGCGGCTGCGCGAGCTGGTCGGGGCGCTGCGGTCCGAGGACGTCGCCGACCTGATGGGCTTCCTCAACGCGGACTACCGCGAGGAGATCATCCCCTGCCTGGATTCCGAGACCCTCGCCGAGGTGCTGTCCGAGCTGGACGAGAACCTGCGCGAGGAAGTGCTCGAGACGGTCACGCCCACGGCGCTCGCCCGGGCGCTCGAGGAACTTGATTCGGACGACGCCGCCGACGTCGTCGATGACCTTGAGGGCGAGAAGCGGGCCCAGGTGCTCGCCGCCATGGACGAGACCGACCGGGCGGCCATCGAGCAGACGCTGGCCTATGAGGACGAGACCGCCGGTCGCCTGATGCAGCGGGAGGTGCTGGCCGCGCCGCAGTTCTGGACCGTCGGCCAGACCATCGACCATGTCCGCACCGCCGGCGACGACCTGCCGGAGCTGTTCTTCGACGTCTATATCGTCGACCCGGCCTACCGCCCGATCGGCGCGGCCGCGATCAGCCAGCTGCTGCGGGCGCAGCGCGAGACCAGCCTGGCCGAGATCATGGAGCCGGTGACCGAGATCACCGTCGACATGGACCAGGAGGAGGTCGGCTACACCTTCAACAAATACCACCTGATCAGCGCCCCGGTCGTCGACGCCGGCGGCCGGCTGGTCGGCCAGATCACCGTCGACGACATCGTCGGCGTCATCCAGGACGAGGGCGAGGAAGACATCCTGGCCCTGGCCGGCGTGTCCGATGCTGGCCGCGACGCCGGCGTCTGGGACGTCGCCCGCTCCCGCCTGCCCTGGCTGGTCATCAACACCCTGACCGCCGCGCTGGCGGCCAGCGTCATCGGCGTCTTCCAGGCCGAGATCGCCAAGCTGGTCACGCTCGCCATTCTCATGCCCGTGGTGGCGTCGCTGGGCGGCAACGCCGGCACCCAGACCCTGGCCGTGGCGGTGCGCGCCCTGGCCAGCCGCGAGCTGAACGCCTCCAACGCCGTGCGCATCATCCTGCGGGAGATGGCGGTCGGACTGGTCAACGGCGGCGTGCTGGCGCTGATCATGGGCGTCGCGACCTACGTCTTCTTCCGGGACCCCATGCTGTGCCTGACCATCGGGCTGGCGCTGGTGATCAACCTGTTCATGGCGGCCCTGGCCGGGATCCTAGTCCCACTGACCCTCGACAAGCTCGACCGCGACCCGGCGGTGTCCTCGCCGATCTTCGTCACCTTCGTGACCGATTTCATGGGCTTCCTGTCGTTCCTCGGCCTGGCCGCCCTGATCCTGCTCTGATCGCCGAACTTCGGCCCTGATCGCGGCGGCATTCCCGTTCAGCGGGAGTTCAGCCCGGGTTCGGCATCCCTCTTGCGGGAGTGAGGTGGAACGCAACCACCTCTGTCTCATTTCGGATCAACAGGCCGATGAAATCCCGCCACCAGGTCTCACGCGCCGCCATCGAACTGATCAAGTCGTTCGAAGGCTACCGTCGCAAGGCTGCCCAGCTTCCCGATGGTCGCTGGACGATCGGCTACGGCCACACCCTGACCGCCCGCGAGGGCGCCGAGGTGTCGGAAGCCGACGCCGAAGCCCTGCTGATGTACGATCTGATCAACGTCGCCCACGCGGTGAACGAGCACAGCTACACGCCGCTGACGCAGAACCAGTTCGACGCCCTGTGCTGCTTCGCCTTCAACATCGGCGTGGACAACTTCCGCCGTTCGTCGGTGCTGCGCCGGGTCAATGAGGGCCAGCTGCTGCAGGCCGCCTGCGCCATGGAGATGTGGCGCAAGGCCGACTTCGAGGGCGAGCGGATCGTCATCGACGCCCTGGTCCGCCGCCGCTCCGCCGAGAAGACCCTGTTCCTCACCCCGGCCCACGGCTGGATCCCCGCGCCGTCGCCGGTGCTGCGCCCCCGCGTCGACTACGACGTGGTCGCCGCCAGCCCGCGAGAGACGCCGACCGCCCTCAAGACCTCGACCGTCGACGACAGGGTCGTCGTCGAGCGTGACGACACCAACGCGCCGCGGCCGACGGCTCCTCCCGTCGAACCGCACGCCGCGCCGCTGGCGACCGAAATCGCCGCGGCCGGTGTGGGCGCCGCTCTTGAACAGCTCATGCCCGATCCCGCGCCGGAGGCCGTTGCGCCGCCGGCGGCGGTCGAGCCGGAGCCTGTGGAGCTGGCCTCCGCCTATGATGTCCATGACCTGGAGCCGGCTCCGCCGCCGGTCATCGCGGAAGACGCGCTCGATGCGCCGGTCGCCGACGACGGGGTCGAGATCGTCACCGTCGCCGACACGATGGTCGAGCCGGAGCCGGAACCCGAAGTCGTCACGCCGCCGGTAATGACGGTCGTCGAGCTGCCGCAACCGCAGTCTCAGCCGGACCCGACGCCGTCGCCCGGTCCGGTGCTGGCGGTCGTCAACGGCGACATCGGCTTCACCCTGACGCCGGCTCCGGAAGTCTCCGTCCAGACCGCGTCCGATGACGCCTTCCGCATCGACCTGCCCGAACCGGCCAACGAATCGGCCCCGGGCCTGTTCGACGTGACCTTCGCCGAGCCCGTGCACCAGGGCGGCGCCACCCGGCCGCTGGTCAACGAAGACTACATCCGTCGTCTCGTCCGCGAGGACGAAATGGCCGAGCTGGGCGCCGACTTCGCCTTTGAGGCGCCGACCGAGCCGGCCCGCTTCCACGGGCTGCCGCTGATCGGTCTGGGCCTCGGCGGCATGGCGCTGTTCGCCGGCGGCGTCGCCTGGGGGCTGAACGCCAACGGCGGCGAAGGCCTGCTGAACCCGCTGGTGATCAGCTGGGGCGTGGGCCTGACCGGCATCGGCATGGCCGGCTTCGCCGCCTGGCGCCTGCTGAAGAACCTCTTCGACGCGCCGTTCGACGATGAGGACGAAGACAACATCGAGACCGACGAACGGGCGCAGGCCTGACGTCAGTGCAGCCGGCTTGGGGGAGCCGGCGCGCCCCGCGGATCGGGCGGTCCGCGGGGCGCTTTTGCGTCCAGGCATCGCAATGATCGTGCGTGCCGACCCGGTTTGAGCGTGCTAATTCCCCCCTCATGACCGGACCTTCCATGGATTTCGGCCTCGGCGAGACCGCCGACGCCATTCGCGACACCACCGCGCGCTTCGCCGCCGATCGCATCGCCCCGATGGCGGCCGACATCGACAGGGACAACCACTTCCCGCGCGAGCTGTGGCCCGAGATGGGCGAGCTGGGTCTGCACGGCATCACCGTCGAGGAAGAATTCGGGGGGCTGGGCCTCGGCTACCTCGAGCATGTCATCGCCATGGAGGAGATCAGCCGGGCCTCGGCCTCGATCGGACTCAGCTACGGCGCCCACTCCAACCTGTGCATCAACCAGATCCGCCGCTGGGCCAATCCTGAGCAGAAGCGCCGCTATCTGCCCAAGCTGATCAGCGGCGAGCACGTCGGCTCGCTGGCCATGAGCGAGGCCGGCTCCGGCTCGGACGTGGTGTCCATGAAGCTGCGCGCCGACCGTCGGGGCGACCGCTTCGTGCTGAACGGGACCAAGTTCTGGATCACCAACGCCCCGCACGCCGACACCCTCGTGGTCTACGCCAAGACCAGCCCGGACGAGGGCAGCCGCGGCATCACCGCCTTCCTGATCGAGAAGGGGATGAAGGGCTTCAGCGTTTCGAAGAAGCTCGACAAGATGGGCATGCGCGGGTCCGACACCGCCGAGCTGGTGTTCGAGGACTGCGAAGTCCCGGAGGAGAACATCATGGGCCCCGAGAACGGCGGCGTCGGCGTGCTGATGAGCGGGCTGGACTACGAGCGCGCCGTGCTCAGCGCCGGGCCGCTGGGCATCATGCAGGCCTGCCTCGACGTGGTCCTGCCCTCCGTCCGCGACCGCAAGCAGTTCGGCAAGGCCATCGGCAGCTTCCAGCTGATGCAGGGCAAGGTGGCGGACATGTACGTCGCCCTGAACTCGGCCCGCGCCTACGTCTACGCCGTCGCCCGGGCCTGCGACGCCGGCAAGACCACCCGCTTCGACGCCGCCGGCGCCATCCTGCTGGCCAGCGAGAACGCCATGAAGGTCGCCAACGAAGCTATCCAGGCGCTGGGCGGGGCCGGCTACACCAGGGAATGGCCGGTCGAGCGCTACCTGCGCGACGCCAAGCTCTACGACATCGGCGCGGGCACCAACGAGATCCGCCGGTTCCTCATCGGACGGGAGCTGGTGGGCGGGTGAGGGCGCTCGGCGGTCTTGCCGTAGCCCTGCTGCTGGCCGGCTGCGTCAGCGTCGATATCGACGGTGAGACGACGATCTGCCGCTCCGGGCTGGAGCCGAAGACGACCGCCGACCTCTATTTCGGACGCAACATCGGCGCTTCGACCGGCGTATCCGACGCCGACTGGGCGACGTTCGTGGACGAGGAAATCACCCCGCGCTTCCCGAACGGCCTGTCGGTCAGCGACGTCGCCGGCCAGTGGAAGGGCGGAAACGGGACCATCATCCGCGAGCCTTCAAAGGCGGTCATGGTCGTGCTTTCCGGCGAGGAGGGCGAGTACGCCAGGCTGGACGCCATCCGCGACGCCTACAAGGCTCGCTTCCGGCAGGAGTCCGTGATGCTGGTCCAGCGTCAGGCCTGCGTCGGGTTCTAGAAGCCTCCTGACATGCGAACGGCCGCCGGGGCGCCCCGGCGGCCGTTCCATCGTCTTGCCGCGGTCGCGGCAGTAACGCTATGCGCTGATCAGGCGCTGACCTCCGCCGTGGCGGAAGACCAGGTCATGCGTTGCGACCGAGGGCTCATACGATGAGACACGTGGTCACCTCCTTTCAGCTGTTGAACAGGACCTCCACTATGGGTCCGGTTTTTCGAGTCGCAAACCCCGGATTCGCCGGGCTGCGACAACTTGCCGACAGGTGCGGTTTTCATGTCACTTGAGCTTCTGGACCTTCATCGGACAGGTGTCGCCCAGGCGCTTTGCCGTGGTGTTGGCCGTGGCCGAGACCTGCACGCCGGCCACCTTGCCCGAGAGGCGCGCGTTCAGGGTGAAGGCCGTCGCCGAGTAGGTTCCGGTGGCGGTCACATTGACCTTGCGCCCGCGCTTGTCGACGCAGGTTCCCTTGAAGAACATCTGGCCGCCCTCGACCCGCTTCTCAGGATAGGTGCAGGTGTAGTGGCGGTTGATCCGTCCCGACATCACCTTGTCGACGTCCTCGGGCGTGATGCAGCGGCGCTCGCGGTCCACGTCCTTGATCACGAAGTTGAGCGTGTTGGTGCTTTCCCACCATCCGGGCTGGATCGTGGACGACTCCTGGGCCACCGCGGGAGCGGCGAGGAGGCCGGCGGCGGCGAGCGAGGCGAGGATGCGGATCGTCTTCATGGGCCTGTCTTGCGTGAAAAGCGTGTCTGTCTTTTGACCGACGGCGCATGAATGCACGATGACCGGCCGTTGCGAACAGGTGTAGGCGACAGTCATGCCGAGTTGGGATCCCGACGTCTACGAGCGGTACAAGACCTACCGCGACCGTCCCGCCCTGGACCTGATGGTCCAGATCCCGTCCCGTGACTTCAACGATGTCTGGGATCTGGGCTGCGGGACCGGCGAGCATGCCGCGCTGCTGGCGGCCCGGCATCCCGGCGCCAGCGTTCACGGCCTCGATTCCAGTCCCGAGATGCTGGCCGCCGCCCGCCGCCGCGCCGCCGACGTCGACTGGGTGTCGGGCGGGATCGAGTCCTGGACCCCGGATATCGCGCCGGACCTGATCTTCAGCAACGCCGCCCTGCAGTGGCTGCCCGACCACGGGGCGCTGTTTCCGCGCCTGGCCGCCGCGCTGGCGAGCGGCGGCGTGCTGGCCTGCCAGATGCCGATGGCGTTCGAGACGCAGCATCACCGCGTCCTGCGTGAGACGGCGGAGCAGGGGCCCTGGGCGTCGCTGACCGCCTCGGCGCGTCTGATTCGGCCCACGCCGTCGATGGATGACTACTACGGCTGGCTGGCGCCGCTATGCGGCGAGGTCGACCTCTGGACCACCACCTACCTGCACGCCCTGGAGGGGGACGATCCGGTGGTCGAGTGGATGGCCGGCACGGCGCTGAGACCCTATCTCGACGTCCTGACCGATCCGGCGTTGCGCGAGGCCTTCCTCGACGCCTTCCGGGACAGCATTGCGCAGGCGTTTCCGGCGGGCGAGGACGGCATGACCCTGTTCCCGTTCCCGCGGCTGTTCATGGTCGCCACACGGCGATAGAGCGTTTTCCGGCGAAGTGGAGACCGGTTCGCCGCCAGAAAACGCGCCAAAACAAAGAGCGGGAGCATTTCACCGATCCGCCTGGGTCGGAAAATGCTCTAGCGCCGTCGGCGCAGTTCCGTCACCGGATGCTTGAGCGCGTCCAGCGCCGCTATCGCGGCCGTGTGGCCCATGGCGATCGTGGGGTCGTAGGCCTTCCAGTCGCGCAGATCGACGCCCTCGACGTTGGGCAGGATCAACAGGTCCGTGGCCTGACGCGAGGCGGTGATCTCGCGGCCTGTGGAGACGGTGGCCGTGCGCATCAGCAGGGCCACGATTGGCGGGCCCTTGCGCCAGTCGCCCGACAGGATCCAGCGCCAGACGGACGAGGGGCGGGCCACGTCGTCGGCGCTGATGCTGCGGCCCCGGGTGACGTCCACCCCGACCACGGGGCCCAGGTGCATGGACCGCATCACGTCGGTCGGGAAGTTCTTCATGACCGCCCCGTCGACGAGTACGTCGTTGCCGTCTATGGCCGGCGGCATGACGCCGGGCAGGGCGATGGTCGCCCGCAGCGCCGTGCGCAGCACCCCGACGCGGTGCAGGTGATAGGCGCCGGTCGTCAGGTTCGACGAGACGCAGAAGAAGGGCAGCCACAGGTCGGCGATATCCACCTCGTCGAAGTGGTCGCGCAGCCGGTGGCGGACCTTCTCGCCGAGGGTCATGGCGATCAGCGGGAAGGCGATGTCGTCCAGCGGGCTGGAGTCGACAAAGGCGGCGCGGATGCGGGCGTCCATCTCCGCCTCTTCCCATCCCATGGCCACGCCGGCGGCGATCACCGCACCCATCGAGGCGCCGCCGACGAAGTCGATCGGCACGTTGCGCTCGCGCAGCGCCTTGATGGCGCCGATATGGGCGTAGGCCCGCGCGCCGCCGCCCGACAGCACCAGCCCCACCGACCGGCCCGTCAGCACCCGCGCCAGCCGCTCCAGGTCGGACTGCCGGCCGTCCTTGATGTGGAACAGTCGCGCCGCGCCGGTCGCGGTCAGCCAGGCCGCCGAGCCGGTCGGTCGCCGGCAATCGGCCTTCTGGACCAGGATCAGGTCGACCAGCTGCTGCTCTTGCAGCGGCTCGGAGGCGTGGCTCTCTAACACCGCCGGCGGCGGCCGGTCGCCGCGCCCGACGCGGAACAGCCGGTCCACCTGGCGGCCGACCAGCGGCTTCCACGCCGTCTCGCCGAACTCGGCGGCGTAGAGGACGTAGTCGTAGTCGGCCTCGACGTTGGAGAACCATTCGGTCGGGGCGTGGGTCGCCTCGGCCCCGACGACGGTGACCGAATAGCCCAGCCGGGCGATGCACAGCGCGATCTTCTCGACCAGCGGCCGGATCTTGCGACCGCTGTCGGCCGGGATGAAGCCGAACACCGTCGGATCGCCGTGGCTGGCCGCCGCGCCGGTCGCCTGCCGCATGCGCAGGATCATCAGTTTCGCCAGCTCGGTCATCACCGCCGGATCGGCCTCGGCGGCGGCGAAGAAGTCCTCGCGCGACAGGGCCAGGATCTCGGAGTCGCGCAACGCCACGACCTGGCCTGAGTGCGGGGCCCCGGCGATCAACGCCATCTCGCCGGCCGGCTCGCCGGGCCGGATCACGCCGAGGAACTGGCGCTCCTGGCCCTCTTCCTTGCGGAACGCGCCCAGCCGACCGGCCTTGAGCAGATAGAGTTCGTTCGAGGGTTCGCCGGCCGCATAGAGGTGCGCCCCGCCGGGCAGTGAGAACCAGCGCGCGGCGCCGCTCAGCCGCTCAACGGCGAACAGCCTTTCAAGCGCGGTGTCGTTCTCACGGTCGATCATCGGGCCCCACAGAGGGCAGGCTAGCGTGGGTGGTGAGTCGTTTCTAACAGCCTCTGCTGCGCCGAGAGCGGGGGAGGATTGGCGAGGTTGTGGAGAACAGGCTATTCCACATCCATGCCGAAGCTGAGCACGACCGTCGACACCAACTCGGAGGCCTTCCGCAAGAATCTTGCGGTCAACACGGCCCTCGCCGAAGAGCTTCACCAGCACGTCGCCCGCGCCGCCCTGGGCGGCGACGAGCGGTCCCGCGAGCGCCACACGGCCCGGGGCAAGCTGCTGCCGCGCGAGCGGGTCGAGCGGCTGCTGGACCCGGGCTCGCCCTTCCTCGAGATCGGCCAGCTGGCCGCCCATGAGGTCTACGGCAAGGACGATATCCCCGGCGCCGGCATTATCACCGGCCTCGGCCGGG
>JBIKII010000074.1:0-13463 GCA_044361705.1 Caulobacter sp. | reverse complement strand
GTGGCGGGCGCGGGGGCGCTGGGCCTTTGCATCGCGCTGGAGCTTGCGAGCAACGGCGCCGAGGTGACGGTTTGTGACCCGGCCGCGCCGGGCGACAACGCGTCCGGCGTCGCCGCCGGAATGCTGGCTCCGGCCTTCGAGACCGCACTGGACGCTGTCAGCGCTGGGCATTTCGAGTTGCTGCTGGCCGCCCGGGACCTCTGGCCCGCGCTGGCGGATCGCCTGGACATCGCACTCGACCGCTCCGGCGCCGCCTACTACGGCGAGCACATCGGCGCCGTCGCGGCGCGCCTGAAGGCGCTGGGGGTGGCCGCCGGGGTCTATGGCGACAGGGTCTACACGCGGGAGGACTGGCGTCTGTCGCCGCGCCTCGCGCTGGCGGCTCTGCGCTCCGCGGCTGAGGCGGCCGGCGCGCGGTTCGAACAGGCGGTCGCCGAGGCGCCCCGCGATGGCCGGCTTCTCGTTCTGGCCACCGGGGCGGAGCGGCGGGGCCTCGCGCCGGAACTGGCTCTGCTGGAGCCGATCAAGGGCCACATCCTGCGCCTGTCAGGCGGTCCGGACGTCGGGCCGGTGATCCGCGGCGACGGGGTCTACATCTGTCCTGATCCGGCCGGCGCCGTGGTCGGGGCCACGATGGAGCGCGGCGTGGACGATCAGGCCGTCGACGCGGGCAGGGTCGCGGCGCTTCGACAGGCCGCCGAGGCTCTGCTGCCTGAGCTGGCCGAGCTCGACGCCCGGGCCGAGACCGGCGTCCGCGCCGCCACCCCCGACGGTCTGCCGATGGTGGGGCCAGGCGTGACGCCGGGCGTGCTGCTGGCGGTGGGCGCCCGGCGCAACGGCTGGCTGCTGGCGCCGCTTGTCGCGCAGGTCGTCGCGGCCTATGTCGCGAGCGACGATCCGGGACCCTTCGCCGCGCGGCTCGACCCGCGACGGTTCGACAACACCAAACGGGGATAGGCGATGAGCAGCTTCTGGCCGACCGAAGAACAGGAAGCCATCCGCGAGGCCGTCGGCCGCATCTGCGCCGACTTCGACGACGAGTACTGGCGCAAGACCGACGAGACCGGCGACTTCCCCGAGGCCTTCGCCGCCGCCATGGCGGCCGGCGGGTGGCTGGGCGTGGCCATGCCCGAGGAATTCGGCGGCGCGGGCCTGGGCCTGACCGAGGCCTGCCACGTGATGCAGGTGGTGGCCGAGTCCGGAGCCGGCTTCTCCGGCGCCAGCGCCATCCACCTGAACATCTTCGGCCTGATGCCGGTGGTGAAGTTCGGAACCGAAGAGCAGAAGCAGCGCCACCTGCCGCGCATCATCACCGGCGAGGACAAGGCCTGTTTCGCGGTCACCGAGCCCAACAGCGGGCTGGACACCTCCAGCCTTGAGACCCGGGCCGAGAAGCATGGCAACGGCTACCGCATCACGGGCCGCAAGATCTGGACGACCATGGCCCAGCGGGCCAACAAGATCCTGATCATCGCCCGCACGACGCCCAAGGACCAGGTCGCCAAGCCGATGCAGGGCCTCTCCCTGTTCTACACCGACTTCGACCGCGCCCGGATCGACGCCAAGCCGATCCCGAAGATGGGCCGCAAGGCCGTTGAATGTAATATGCTTTTCATCGAGGACCTGCAGGTTCCGGCAGAGGACCTCGTCGGCGAGGAAGGCAAGGGCTTCCACTACCTGCTCGCCGGTCTGAACCCTGAGCGGACCTTGTTCGGCCTCGAGGCCGTGGGTCTGGGCCGGGCGGCGCTGCGCAAGGCGGCCGCCTACGCCAACGAACGGGTCGTGTTCGGCCGTCCCATCGGCCAGAACCAGGGCGTCCAGCATCCGCTCGCCAAGGCCTGGGCCGAGCTCGAGGCCGCCAATCTGCTGGGCTTCAAGGCCGCCGCCCTGTTCGACGCCGGCCGCGAGTGCGGGGCCGAGGCCAACGCCGCCAAATACCTGGGCGGCGAGGCCGGCTTCCGGGCCTGCGAGTCCGCCGTCCTGGCCCACGGCGGCATGGGCTACGCCAAGGAGTACGACGTCGAGCGCTACCTGCGCGAAGCCATGATCGCCCGCATCGCCCCGGTCAGCCGCGAGATGATCCTCAACTTCATCGGCGAGAAGGTCCTGGGCCTGCCGAAGAGCTACTGAAGCCGGCGAGGGGACACGCACTGATGTGCGTGCCCCCGGCCGGTGCTACCCGGCGCTGTCGGCCGCCTCGAAGCGGATGGGGATCTTCACCACCGCGCCGTCCACCGGCTTGCCGTCGACCAGTTGCGGCTTCATGCGGAAGAAGGGCGCGAGTTTGAGCGCCGCCTTGCCGAAGCCCATGTTGCCCGGGTCTTCCTTGATGACCTCACAGCTGCCGACCATGCCGTTGGCGGCCACCAGGCAGGCCAGGGTCGCCGATCCGCTGACGCCCAGGGTGGAGGCTCGCGCCGGGAAGTAGCGCTCGAACTCCCTGGCGCCGGGCATCCTGATCCAGTCGGGGCGGGTCACCACCGGAACGGCCGGGATCTCGATGCCCCTGGTGGTGATCGGCCCGGGATCGATCAGCGTCGTCACAGGACCGACAGGGTCGCCCTTGACCGGATCGGACTGGGTGGCCACCAGCGACTCGACGTTCACCGGGTAGGTCTGTGTCGGCACATGGACCTTCACCGTCGCGCTCTTCGTCCGCGCCACCTCGGGCTTGACCGGATCGGGCTTGACCGGCGGCGGGGTCCAGATCTCGCCTTCGATGGTCGGTCCGAACTGCGGGAGTTCGACGACGGGGTTGAACTGCTTGTAGGCGAGGTAGGCGCCGATCGAGACATGGACGGCGACCGAAAGCCCCAGCGCGATGGCCGTGGCGGGGGAGAGCGGTCGACGACGACGCCCTCCATCGAATGGTGACGAGGCGACGTGAGCAACCATGGCGACCCTCCCTTGGGTCTTGTTGTAACTGTCCTGAGCGTCCTCCCGATCCGGCAAACCGGCAACGGACATTCTGTATTTGCGAGGCAATTACATCGAACGTTCGTTTCGCTGCCGGGCATGGTTAATCGCCCCTTAACCATAAAGGGCGACCTACAGGCATGGCGGTTGAAGGAATCCGTGGGGTCGTCGAAGCGGCCATCCAGCGCGCGTCGCAGGCGACGGGCGTGGATTTCTCGTTCCTGATGCGCACCGCCAACCGCGAGAGCGGCTACAACCCGCGCGCCAAGGCCCAGACCTCGTCCGCCGCCGGCCTCTTCCAGTTCGTCGAGCAGACCTGGCTGGCCACGCTGAAGAAGCATGGCGCCAAGTACGGCTACGCCCGTTACTCCGACCTGATCGTCCAGGGGCGCGACGGTCGCTACCGCGTCAACGGGGCCGAGGCGCGCGAGGCGGTGATGAATCTGCGGTTCGATCCGCACGCCGCCTCGCTGATGGTCGGGGAGATGACGTCCGACAACGCCGCCTACCTGTCGGGCCGCATCGGCCGCCAGCCGACAGCTGGGGAGCTATACGCCGCCCACTTCCTGGGACCGCAGGGCGCCGCGCGCCTGATCCAGGCCGTGCAGACCAATCCCGGCGCCTCGGCGGCGGCCTACTTTCCCGAGGCGGCTGGCGCCAACCGTTCGATCTTCTATCGCGACGGTCGCAGCCTGACGGTCGCGGAGGTCTACAACAACCTGACCCGCACCACCGGTGGCGGCGGCGCGGTGACGCCGCGGCCGCCGGCGCCGGACCTCGGGTTCGTCGAGTACGCCTCGGCCCGGCGGGCCGACAAGAGCGCCCGCGAGCAGCAGGACGCCCTGGTCGAGTTCATCCTGCGCGGGCCGCAGGGCGTCGATACCGGAATTGGCGCGGGCTCCGGCTCTACCGGTTCGCGGGGTCTGGGCTCCTCGCTGCTGACCGCCGAGATGCTTCGGGTCCTGTCGGACGCCCGCAAGGACGGTCGCTAGCCCCGACGTTCACCGGACGGCGCCGGACGCCGTCAGGGCCGCGATGGCCACTTCGTTGTAGCCGAGTTCGGCCAGCACCTGCGCCGTATGCTGGCCCAGGTCCGGCGCCGGGCCCCTGGGCGTGTCGTCGAAACCTTCGAACCGGGCCGGCGAGGCGGGCGCGCGGCGGCTGCCGCCGGCGCCGTCCGGCGTGTCAACGAAACAGCCCGCCGCCTCGGCCTGGGGATCGTCCACCAGGTCGCGCGGCAGCTGGTAGGGCGCCCAGGTCACGTCCTCCGCGTCCAGCCGGGCGGCGGCCTCGTCATAGGTCATTGCGGCGAAGGCCTCGTCCATGATGGAGACCAGCGCCTCGGTGTTCTGGCGGCGGGCCCGGCCGGTGGCGAACCGTGGATCCTCGACCATCTCCGGGTGGCCGACGGCGGCGGCGATCTGCGGCCAGTCGGTGTCGCCGGTGCGGACCAGCAGGCAGATCCAACGGTCGTCGGCGGTCTTGAAGAAGTTGGCCAGCGGCTGCACGGCCTGGTGGCGCGGCCGGGTCGAGGCCAGCTTCCCGAACCGCAGCTGGATCGCCATGTCCGAGCTGATCGAATAGACGCCGGTCCGCAGCAGCGAGGTTTCGACCAGCCGCCCGACCCCGGTGCTATTGCGCTCGTAGACCGCCGCCAGGATGGCCGAGACGGTCGCCAGCGAAGTGATGTGATCACCCATGGCCGTCCGGATGGGGAAGGGCTCCACGCCCTTGGGCGCGGTCAGGGCGCCGACCCCGGCCCGTGACCAGAAGGCGGCGACGTCCATGCCGGCCCGGTCGGCGTCCGGCCCCTGCAGGCCGTAGCCGGTAAGGCTGCAGTAGACGAGCCGGGGATTGGCCGCATGCAGCGTCTCCCAGTCCAGGCCGGCCCGCTTCAGGGCCCCCGGTCGGACGTTGGTCAGGAAAACGTCGGCCCCGGCGATCAGCTTCAGCGCCGCCTCACGCCCCTCGGGATTGCCGACGTCGAAGACCACGCCGCGCTTGCCGCGATTGTCGAGCTCGAACACCGGGTTGCCGTGCTCGCCCACGGTGATGCCGTCGAAGAACCTGCGCATCGGGTCGCCGCGCGGCGGCTCGATCTTGACCACGTCCGCGCCCCAGTCGGCCATGATCCCGCCGGCCCCGGGGGCGGCGATGTAGGTGGCCAGTTCGACGACTTTCAGGCCTTGCAGCACGCCCGATCCCTCCCGCGTTCTTCGTTGCGGGCATCATGGCCGGGTGACCGGGAGCGCGAAAGGGCCTTACGCGGCGGAACGGGCGCCGGCGGTCTCCGGCCGGACCCTGGCGGCGGCGTCGGCGACGGCGCGGGCGACGCCGGCCACGGTGACCGGCTTGCGCAGGACAGTGTCGGCGCCGGCGTCCAGGCATTCGCGCGCTTCGTCGGCGTCGCCGCCGATCACCGCGATGATCGGCGCGGCGGCGATCGGGCCGTCCAGAGCCCGCACGGCGGCGGTGGTCTGCGGCCCGTCCATATGCGGCATGCGCCCGTCCAGCATCAGCAGGTCGAAGTCCGCCAGCCGCGCCAGCTCCAGCGCCCGCCGGCCATTGTGGGCATGCACGACCTGGTGACCGAGTTGCTCGAGGATGGCGCGCAGCATCGCGGCGTTCAGGGCGTCGTCCTCGGCCACCAGCACGCGCAGCGGGCGAGCGGCGGCCGAGGCGGGCGCGAGCATGGCGTTTTCCGCCGCGTCGCCGGACCCGACCTCCGCATCGGGCGTCCAGGGGAGGTCAAGCGTGAAGCAACTGCCGACGCCCAGCGCGCTCTGCCCGACCAGGGTGCCGTCCATCAGCACGGCGAGCCGCCTGGCCAGCGACAGGCCCAGCCCCGCGCCAGGGATGCCCGCGCCGGTGCGCTCGATGCGGCGGAACGGCTCGAAGGCTTGCTCAAGTTCGTCGACCGACAACCCTGGCCCGGTGTCGGCCACGGCGATGGCGATGCGGTCGCCGTCGCGCAGCTCGATCCGCGCCTCGATCCGGCCCCGCAGGGTGTACTTGACCGCGTTGCCGATGAGGTTGGACAGGACCTGCCGGGCCCGGGTGACATCGGCCACGACCGCGCCGCGTCGGGAGGACTCCAGCGCCGGATCGACGTGGACGACCAGCTCCACGCCCTTCACCGCCGCGTGCGGGCGGTTCAACAGGACCAGGTCGCGGGTCAGGCGGACTGGATCGAAGGGCTCGCGCTCCAGGTTGAGGCGACCGGCATCGGCCGTTTCCGAGTCGAGCGTGGCGTTGAGCACCGAGACAAGGTCGTTGGCCGCGTCCAGCGCCGCGGCCAGCTGCTCGCGCGACGGCGCGGCGCGTCCGCCCTGGCCAACGGCCGCGGCGAGCACATGGGTGACGCCGGTCAGGCCGTTACGGATTTCGTGGCTCAGCGTCGAGACGATGTCGGACTTGGATCTCGCCAGCTTCTCGGCCTTCTCCAGCGAGGACGCGCGCTCGGCGATCAGCGCCTCGCGTTCGGCCGCCATCGCGAACTGGCCGCGCAGCAGGCGGTTGAGGATCAGGCACAGCGCCATGGTCAGCGCCACCGCGCCCCAGGCCAGGGCCGCGTCGGGGCGGCTGTCAGCGTTGCGGAAGAGGGCGAACAGGGGGGCGGCCGCCGCCGCCGGACCGACGATCAGCAGCGCCGGCAGGACCGGAGCCGTGAAGAAGAAGCAGGCGACAGCGCCGGCGACCGCGATCATCAACAGCGCTTCCCGCACCGGGCCGGCCCCGTCGGCGAAGGCGGCGATCTGGGCGCAGGTCCCGGACCACAGCAGCCCACACAGCACCTGCACGCGCAGGCGCCGGGCCACGTCGGCGGCGGCGTCGCTGCGCAACCAGTCGACCACGAAGTAGAAGGCGCCCCAGTTGATCGCGAACACCGCGAAGGTCGCCGTCATCCAGACGCTGTTCGTCGCGAACGACCCGGCCCAGACGTAGATCGGCAGGCTGACCGCGAAGAAGGCGAGGGCGTAGGGCAGCAGGCCGCGCTGGGCCTCCAGCGACTGGAATATGACGGACTCGCCGCCGCGGCTCGAACGCGCGGCGGGTGCGAGGAATGCGAACACTGTCAGGAACCCTTCGTTGGCGCGCGAAGGGTAGGGCGCCCGGGTTTGCAGGCCGTTACGCGAAAGCGTTAACCGCCGGTCAGTCTTCGTTAAGCCTAACGACTCATGATGGAAGCTGCGTCGCTACAGGTAGGGGCTGGTTGGGCATGAGCGTTACGCGGGCCGCATTGACGGACGTAGATCTCCGCACCCTGCTCAAGGGGGCGACGGCGGACGAGCGCGCGGTGGCCGCGCACAAGCTCTGCCGCATCATCGACAAGGGCGTCCTCGACGAGGAGGAACGCGTTCAGGCCCAGGAGATTCTGCGGGTCATGGCCGCCGACGCCGCCGAACTGGTCCGTCGCGCCCTGGCCGTGACGCTGAAGAATTCCGATGTCCTGCCCCACGACGTCGCCATGCGGCTGGCCCGGGACGTCGAGTCCATCTCCCTGCCGGTGCTCAACTTCTCGCCGGTGTTCACCGACGACGACCTGACCGAGATCGTGCGGCTGGGCGGCCCGGTGCGGCAGGTGGCGATCGCCAAGCGCCCCCAGCTGTCCGAGAAGGTCACCAGCGCCCTGGTCGAGCTGGGCAGCGAGAGCGCTGTCGAGGCCGTCTGCGCCAATGACAACGCCGCCTTCTCCGAACGCAGTCTGCAGAGCGCCATCGCCCGGTTCGAGAAGTCCGAGCGGGTTCTGGCCGCCGTCGCCTATCGCAACGTCCTGCCGCTGTCGGTCACCGAGCGTCTGATCGACCTGGTCAGCGAGCAGGTCCGTGAGCATCTGCTAAGCCACCATGCCCTGTCGCCGGAGGTGGCGCTGCAGATCGCCGTCGGCGCCAAGGAGCGGGCCACTGTCGACCTGGTCGACCAGGCCGGTCGCGCCGCCGATCCCAAGGCCTTCGCCAGCCATCTGAACAAGGCCGGACGGCTGACGCCGTCGTTGCTGCTGCGCGTGCTGGCGCACGGCCACATGACCTTCTTCGAGTGCGGCCTGGCCGAACTGTCCGGGGTGCCGCATCACCGCACCTGGCTGATGATCCACGACGCGGGCCCCCTGGGCCTGCGCGCCATCTACGAACGCGCCGGCCTGCCGACACGGCTGTTCGCCGCCTTCAGGGCCGGCGTCGACACCTGGCACTCGATGGAGTTCGACGGCGGTCTGCGTGACAAGGAGCGCTTCCAGGAGCGCATGCTGCAACGGTTCCTGACCCAGCCGCAGAACACGTCCCGCGACGACGTCGACTATCTGCTCGACCGCATGGATCGCATCTCCCGTCAGAGCCGGAGCGCCGCTGACGTTGCGTGAGCCTTGCCGAACGCTCGTTTGAGTCCGATCCTGACTCCATGAGCTCCGACGCCGTCCAGATCCGCCCCGCCGCCACCATCCTGCTGGTCCGCGATGACCCGACCTTTGAGGTCCTGATGGTCAAGCGCCACCACCAGATCGACTTCGCCTCCGGAGCCCTGGTGTTTCCGGGCGGCAAGACCCACGCCGGCGACCACGACGAGGCCTGGGCCGACCACGTCACCGGCTGGGAGGGCGTGCATCCTGACGAGCGCCCGCTGCGCATCGCCGCCATCCGCGAGGCTTACGAGGAGGCGGCGATCATCATCGCCGCTGACCTGCAGGGTAATCCGTTCTGCGGCGACGACCGCGCCGCCGCCGCCCGCGAGGCGGTGGCGAAGGACGAGCGCCCGTTCCTGGATCTGGTCCGGGAGCTTGAGGTCAAGCTTGACCTCGGCGCGCTGGAGACCTTCGCCCGCTGGATCACTCCGGACATGATGCCCAAGCGGTTCGACACCTGGTTCTACGTCGTACGGGCCACTGGCGAGCAGCTGGCGGTCTGTGATGGCTGGGAAACGGTCGAGGCCGAGTGGATCGCGCCGTCCGAGGCCCTGAGGCTGGAGGAAGTCGGTGAGCGGACGATCATCTTCCCGACCCGCATGAACCTGAAACTGCTGGCCGAGGCGCAGAGCGCCAGCGACGCCATAGCCCAGGCCGCCGCGCGGACGCTGGTGCCGGTGCTGCCGGTGGTCGAGCGCCGCGAGAGCGGAGCCGTGCTGGTGATCCCCCCGGACGCGGGCTACGGGCCGATCGAAGAGCCTATGACGTCGATCAGGGCTTAGGGCGGGCCCTCATGACCGAAACGATGCGCGCACCTCACGGCGCGACGTCGTTGGCGTCCCGAGCGTAGGGTGGGGCGAAGGCCTGACAGGGGGCGACATTGCCCGCCAGGCGCCCTGCACGTCTGGCCTTCGGTCTGAAGCGGAAAAGACAGGGGCCGGCTGCGGACTTTCCGGCTCAACCTGTCAGCGCCGTGTAATGCGGAATTTTTCCAGCCCCTGACGTCGCCGCCCTGTTGACGGACCGGGGTTCAGTCGTCAATGGAGCAGGCTCCACGGGTCCGGGCCCCTCTGGCAGCCGAGGCGTTGGCTGCGATGTCGGACTCCCGCATGGATCGGCGCAACGCAGCGCCATCATGAAAACTCTGGGAGTGCGGGATGCTTGAATCCCTTCCGTTTCTTGCTGCGACTTATGTCGGCCAACCGATCTGGCTCTGGATCGGATTTCTCGCGTTCATAGGATTTCTCTTGTGGCTCGACCTTGGGGTCGTGAACAACAAGGACGGCATTATCTCCGCAAAGAAGTCCGCGGCGATGTGGGCGTCGTTCGCCTCGATCGCTATCGCGTTTGGCGCCTACGTCTACTTCGTCTATGAGCCCGATCCGCGATACTACATGAGTGCTGATAACCTTAATCAGCAAGCGGTTCTGCAGTACTTCACCGGCTATCTGCTCGAGACAGCTCTCGCGTTCGACAACATTTTTGTCATCGGACTGATATTTACCTTCTTCGCCGTGCCTCGCCAGTACCAACATCGGGTGCTGTTCTGGGGCATTATGGGCGCAATAGTGTTTCGAGGCATCTTCATATCGCTGGGCGCGGCGATCGTTAACGAGTTTACCTGGGTCCTTTTCATATTCGCGGCCTTCCTGATTTTCACCGGCTGGAAGATGATCTTCGGCGGGGAAAGCGAGATGGACCTGAACCAGAATCCCGTGCTGAAGTTTCTTCGGAAGCGGATGCGGATCACCGACACGATCGAAAACCACAACTTCTTTGTCCGGAAGCCTGACCCCGAGGGGTCAGGTCGGCTGGTGCTGTTCGCGACGCCGCTGTTCCTGGCCCTCGTTATGGTCGAGGTCGTGGACGTGATCTTTGCGGTCGACTCCGTGCCGGCGATCTTTGCGGTCACAAAGGACCCCTTCATCGTCTACACTTCCAACATCTTCGCGATACTGGGCCTGAGATCGATGTATTTCATGCTCGCCGAGGCTGTGGCTCGCTTCAAATACCTGAAGTACGGGCTGTCTATGGTGCTGGTGCTTATCGGGGTGAAGATCGTCTGGAACTTCGGGCTTTACAAAGCCTGGAAGGACGCGACCGGCGCGCCGCTGGTGCCGTACCTGGAGCCGCAATGGTCCCTGTTGGCGACCCTGGCCCTGATCGGAGGCTCCATGCTGTATTCCTGGGTGCGGACCCACGAGAAGCCTGGGGTGGGTGGCCCGTAGGGAGCCGCGGGTTCGATCGACGGCTGATGGCGTGCGGCGAGCCGGTCTCTAAAGCGGGCGTTGCACGTTCAGTCCAGGCGCCGTTTCGGGCTCGCGGGGTGTGGTATGGCGACGCCCGCTTCGGGGCGCCCGTGGCCATTGCGCGTGAGTCAGAATGCCGGCGTCGCCCCTCGAGTGCGAGGGGCGACCCTGGCCCGTTCGGTCACGCCGCGAAGGCCCTGACCCGCTCTTCCAGCTCCTCGGCCAGCTTTCGGCCGACCGGGTGGCTGTCGTCGCGGATGTCGGCGCGGACGGCGGCCTTGATGGCGTCGATGTGGGCATCGATCAGCAGCATCGGGGCAGTCAGCCGCTTCGCATCGTCATCGATCAGCTTGCACAGCGAACCGGCGATGCGGGTGACGATCGGGAACTCGTAGGTGGCGCCCAGGCCCTTCAGGTCGTGGGCGCGCAGATAGAGCACCTCGGCCGTCGCGGTCGTCAGACCGTCGGAGTGGACCGTGGCGCGGGCGTCCTCGAGCTTGGCCAGCTCCTCGTTCAGCCATTGCGTGAAGTTGCCCGACAGGCTCTTCAGTGCGGCTTCCGCCTTGGCGATCGCGGCGGCGTCAATGCCGCCGAACCGCCCCCCGACCTTGAGTCGCAGGACGTTCGGCGTCTGGATCACCTGAACGGACGGGTTGTCACTCACGCGCGCCTCCTGTGGCGTTTACATCCACAGAATACCGGGCCTGTTGTTAACAACGAATGAGACGGCAGTTTTCCTTATTGCGACCGTAGGTCGCAGTCGCGTGGCATTTCACGGCTCTCTCACCTTGCGCGTGTAGCGGCTCAACCGCTGAACTGCTCGGTCAGGACCCGCTCGTCCAGGCTTCGTCCCGCGTCGAACATCATGGCCAGGCTGATCGAGCGGTCCTCGGACACATGGACCTCGACCACGTCGCGGACCTCGACGTTGTCGGCCACGGCGCTGACCGGACGCTTGTCCGCTTCGAGCACCTCGAAGGTCACCCGGGCGGTATGCGACAGCAACGCGCCGCGCCAGCGGCGGGGCCGGAAGGCGCTGATGGGGGTCAGGGCCAGGACCTTGGCGTCGATCGGGATGATCGGGCCGTGGGCCGACAGATTGTAGGCCGTCGATCCGGCAGGGGTGGCGACCATGGCCCCGTCGCAGACCAGCTCCGCCATCCGCACCTTGCCGTCGATGGAGATGCGCAGCTTGGCGGTCTGGCGCGTCTGGCGCAGCAGCGAGACCTCGTTGATGGCCAGGGCGCGGTGGTTACGCCGCTTGCTGTCGACCGCGACCATGGCCAGCGGATGGATCACCGCCCGTTCGGCGGCGGCGATCCGTTCCAGCAGGCCGTCCTCGCTGTACTCATTCATCAGAAAGCCGAGCGAGCCGCGGTTCATGCCGTAGATGGGCTTCTGGTCGCCGAGCGTGGCGTGAAGCGTCTCCAGCATGAAGCCGTCGCCGCCCAGGGCGACGATGACCTGTGCGCCGGAGCCGGCGTCGCCATAGCGCTCGGTCAGGCGCTCGCGCGCCTGCTGGGCCTCGGGCCGGTCGCTGGCCGTGAAGGTCAGGCGGCGGGTAAAGGGTTCTGCGTTGAACATCAGACCGATTTGACGGCCTGACGGAACGCCATGCCAGCGATATCGGCCTTGAAGTGCCCGAAAGCGCCGCCGGCGCGTCGAATTCCCTCTTCACCCCCGCCGGGGCGACCGTTGTTGAGGTCGCGGACGGCCTGCAGGATCGTCGGGAAGACTCCGCGGTCCACGCCGATGGCGGCGCAGGCGAGGGCCAGCAGCTCGGGATGTTCGCTGTTGATGGCCCGCCGGATGTGGTCGGGCTCGAAGCAGCCGAGGCGGGCGATGGCGGCCACGAACAGGCTGAGCCGGCGTTCCCGCAGGGCGCGCAGCAGGTAGCTGGGCTTCAGCTGACCGCCTTCGGCCAGCTTCTCGACCAGCTTGGCCTCCATGGACTCACGTTCCGCGTCCTGGCGCGCCTGGATCGGCGGCAGGCCGTCGACGGCGGCGTGCGCCTCGCGCACCGCCAGCGCCAGTTCGGCGTCGAGGGCGGCGGAGTCGAGGCGGAAGCGACCGACCAGCGCGGTCCGCAGCGACTGGCCGACCCACAGGTAGAGCCGCTGGGCCAGATCCGAGGACAGGCGCGGATGGCGGGCCAGCGGCGAGCGCATGGCGGCCACGCGGCGCGAATGGTCGACCAGCCTCTCCATCGCCGATCGGGAGATGTCGGCGGTGTCGTTGCCGGCCAGGGCGGTCAGCACCGCCGGCTCCTCCTGCTTGAGGATGGCCTCGATCACCGGCGAGCTCAGCCGGCCGCGGCGGGCGATGGCGATCTGGTGGTCCAGCGTCGACTCAACGAGGAGCCGGATCAGGTCATGGTCCTGCAGCACCGGGCTGACCGAAATGACCGGCGCGGCGATCTCGATGTCGTCCAGGGCCAGAACGTTGATCAGCGCCTGGGGCGCCCAGGGGGCCGGCGCGATCTTCTCGGCCAGGCGGCGGCGGATGTCGCGCTCGGCCTCGCCGACCAGGGTCATGAACACCGAGCCGATCATCTCGCGCATGGCCGGGGCGTTCAGATCGTTCAGCTCGGCCTGGCCGCAGTAGTCGACCATGTCCTCGAGCAGCCGCTCGCGATCCGCCGGGTGGCGGCTCTGGGCGAGCATGAGCAGGCTGTGAGGATCGATGGCGGTGGTCAAGGAACGTCCCCGGCTTCCCCGGATAGGGCGCAGCATCAGCCTGCGCCATCCCCGTGAAAACATGCTTAAACCACACCAAAGCACAGTGGGGAGTCGAAACGCATGGGCGATCCGGTGATCGTGGCGCTTGACCAGGGAACGACAAGCACCCGGGCCATCGTGTTCGACACAGGGGGCCAGGCGCTGGCCGAGGCGGGGAGACCG
>JBIKII010000073.1:0-13513 GCA_044361705.1 Caulobacter sp. | reverse complement strand
AACGAGGCCGGGCTCGAAGCCATCGGCGACAACCTTTACATGGAAAGCGGCGCCTCGGGCCCCGCCACCACCGGAACGCCGGGCTCGGTCGGCTTTGGCCAGATCATGCAGGGCTACATCGAAGCCTCGAACGTCGACGCCGTCAGCGAGATCACCGCCCTGATCGTCGCCCAGCGGGCCTACGAGATGAACTCCAAGGTGATCAGCACCGCCGACGAAATGCTGCAGGCCGCCAACCAGGTGAAGGCATAGGCTGATGCGGACCGCCCTCCTCCTGGCGTTCTGCGCCGCGCTCGCCGCCTCGCCGGCCCTCGCCGGGCCGGTGAGCCTGAAGGCAGACGTCGCCGACTCCGACGGGCGCGTGACCCTGGGCGACCTGTTCGACGGAGCCGGCGGCGCGGCAGAAGTGCTGATCGCCAGCCGCACCGGGCCGACCGTGGTGCTCGACGCCGGCGCCGTCCAGGCCATGGCCCGACGCGCCGGGCTCGACTGGAGCAACCCCAATGGCCTGCGCCGGATCGTGGTCCGCGGCGGCGCGGCGGCCAGCGCTCCGGCCGGCCGCGGCAATGTCGAAGTCCTGGCCTGGGCCCGCAGCCTGAACGCCGGCGAGATCGTCCAGCCTCAGGACATGGTGTGGGGGAAGGCCGCCGGCGCGCCCTCCGACGCGCCGCGAGACGCCGACGCCATCATCGGCATGGCCGCCCGCCGGCCGCTGCGCGAAGGCGCGACCGTCTCACTGCGCGACGTCACCGCCCAGCAGGTCATCAAGGCCGGCGAGATGGTGCAGATCACCTGGTCCAGCGGCGGTATCACCTTGTCGCTGCAGGGCAAGGCCATGTCGGCAGCCGCTGTCGGCCAGACCTTCAACGTCCAGAATCCCGTCTCGAAGAAACTCATCGAGGCGGTCGCGACCGCGCCCGGACAGGCCGTCACCGGCCCCGAGGCGCAGCGGCTGAAAGCCGCCGGATCTGCCCAGTACGCAGCCCGCTAAAGGATCGTCCCCATGCGTTTCGTCGCCCTCGCCGTCCTCGCCTTCGCCCCGCTCGCCGCCTGCTCGACCGTCCAGGAGACGGTGCGCGGACCGCAGCTCGCGCCTGTCGGCTATCCGGCGGCCCTGATCCCGCAGGAGCAGGTGATCCTGCCGATGGCCCAGCCGCCGCAACCGGCCAACGCCAATTCCCTGTGGAAGGTCGGCGCCCGGACCTTCTTCGGCGACCAGCGCGCCGCGCGCGTCGGCGACATCCTGACGGTTCAGATCGACATCGACGACTCGGCCCGCACCCAGAACTCGACCACCACCTCACGGACGTCCGGCCAGACGCTGGGCTTCCCGCACCTGTTCGGCCTGGAGAGCTCGCTCGGCAAGATCCTGCCCGGCGGCTTCGATCCTTCGGCGGCCATCGAGACGGGCTCGACCAGCAACAAGGCCGGGGCCGGCGCCGTGACGCGGTCGGAGAAGATCAGCCTGACCATCGCGGCGGTGGTCACCGGCGTGCTGCCCAACGGCAACATGATCATCCAGGGCACCCAGGAGGTCATGACCAACGGCGAGCTTCGCCGGCTGACCGTGTCGGGCATCGTGCGTCCGGAGGACATCTCGGCCGCCAACACCATCCGCCATACCCAGATCGCCGAAGCCCGCATCGCCTACGGCGGCCGGGGTGACATCAGCCGGGTCCAGAAGACCCCGGCCGGCCAGGGTCTGGTCGAGGCCTTCTCGCCCTTCTGACCTCTATTCCGATCCTGTTCTGAACCTTAACGCGGCATGGCGCGTTCCCCCACCGAAGGGAGCGCGCCATGTCTCGTATTCTTGCCGTTGTTGGGATCGTCGGTGCCGTCGCGCTCGGAAGCTGCGTCAGTCAGCGCGCCACGCTGAATGACGGGCTCGCCTGGTCCTACCAGAACCACCCTGGCGAGGGGCCCAAGCTGGCCTACGGCGCCCCGATGTCCGACAACGTTGTGCTGATGATGACCTGCGATGCCGGCGAAGGCCGCACGCGGCTGTCTCTGCCGGGCGGATCGCCGGAAGCGGGCCTGGTGCTGGCCTCGGGCCGCGAGTCCACGCGCTTCGGTGGAGAGGCGGTCGCCTCCCCTGGGGCCGGGCATCTCATCGAGACCACCGCGCCGCTCGACGCGAAGCCCCTCGCCCGCTTTCAGCGCACCGGCGACCTGACGCTGGTTGATCGCGGCCGTTCTGTCCGGATCGACGCCGAAGGCAGCGAACGGGCCGACGTAAAGCG
Source organism: Caulobacter sp. (assembly GCA_044361705.1). GTDB lineage: Bacteria > Pseudomonadota > Alphaproteobacteria > Caulobacterales > Caulobacteraceae > Caulobacter. The sequence goes on along the minus strand of JBIKII010000073.1, from coordinate 11,273 downwards.
CTTCTTCAAGGCCTGCGGGCAGCGGACCGCCTAGGCTCTCCTACCGGCTGTCGAGACGTTGTCCAGCCCGAGCGCCGACAGGGCCCCGGCGACGATGCCGTCGGCGTCGAGGCCGGCCTGGGCGTACATGACGTCCGGCTTGTCCTGGTCCTGGAAGACGTCCGGCAGCACGAGCGTGCGGATCTTCAGGCCACGGTCCAGCGCACCATGCTCGGCCAGGGCCTGGAGCACGAAGGCGCCGAAGCCGCCCATCGCCCCCTCCTCCACCGTGACGACCGCCTCGTGCTCCCGCGCCAGGCGCAGGATCAGGTCGATGTCGAGCGGTTTGGCGAAGCGGGCGTCGGCGACGGTGGCCGACAGGCCGCGCGCCGCGAGCAGGTCGGCGGCCTTGAGGCTTTCGCCCAGGCGGGTGCCGAACGAGATGATGGCGACGCTGGTCCCCTCGCGGACGATACGGCCCTTGCCGATCTCCAGCGGTTCGTTGACGGCCGGCATTTCAAGACCGCGCCCCTCGCCGCGCGGATAGCGGAAGGCGCTGGGGCGGTCGTCGATGGCCGCCGCGGTGGCGACCATGCGGGCCAACTCGACCTCGTCGGCGGCGGCCATCAGGATCATGCCGGGCAGCGCGCCCATGAAGCCGACGTCGAAGCTGCCGGCGTGGGTCGGGCCATCGGCGCCGACGAGGCCGGCGCGGTCCATCGCGAAGCGGACCGGCAGGCGCTGGATGGCCACGTCGTGCACGACCTGGTCGTAGCCGCGTTGCAGGAAGGTCGAGTAGATGGCGCAGAACGGCTTCATGCCGTCGGCGGCCATGCCGGCGGCGAAGGTCACGGCGTGCTGCTCGGCGATGCCGACGTCGAAGGTCCGCTGCGGGAAGGCCTTCTCGAAGATGTCGAGACCGGTGCCGGAGGGCATCGCGGCGGTGACCGCCATGATGCGGTCGTCCTTCTCGGCTTCCTTGACGAGCGCCTGGGCGAAGACCTTGGTGTAGCTGGGCGGACCGGCGGCGGCCTTGGCCTGCTCGCCGGTGACGACGTTGAACTTGACCACGCCGTGGTACTTGTCGGCGGCGTTCTCGGCCGGGGCGTAGCCCTTGCCCTTCTGGGTCACGACGTGAACCAGCACAGGGCGGTTGATCTCGCGCGCGTTCTTCAGCACCGGCACCAGCGCGTCCAGGTCATGGCCGTCGATCGGGCCGATGTAGTGGAAGCCCAGCTCCTCGAAGAATGTGCCGCCGGTGACCATGCCGCGGGTGTATTCCTCGGCCTTGCGGGCCGCTTCCTGCAGCGGCTTGGGCAGGGCGTGGGCGACCTTCTTGCCGAGGTTGCGCAGGGACTGGTAGCCGCCGCCGGACACCACGCGGGCGAGATAGGCGCTCATGCTGCCGACCGGCGGGGCGATCGACATGTCGTTGTCGTTGAGGACCACGATCAGCTGCTGATGGGCTTCGGCGTTGTTCATGGCCTCGTAGGCCATGCCGGCGCTCATCGAGCCGTCGCCGATGACGGCGATGACCTTGTTGTTGTCCCCCTTGGCGTTGCGCGCGGCCGCGAAGCCGAGGGCGGCCGAAATCGAGGTGGCCGCGTGGGCGGCGCCGAACGGGTCGTACTCGCTCTCGGCCCGCTTGGTGAAGCCCGACAGGCCGCCGCCCTGGCGCAGCGTCTTCATGCGGTCGCGACGGCCGGTGAGGATCTTGTGCGGATAGGCCTGGTGGCCGACGTCCCAGATCAGGATGTCGCGCGGCGTCTCGAAGACATGGTGCAGCGCGACGGTCAGTTCGACCACGCCGAGGCCCGCGCCCAGATGCCCTCCGGTGACGGAAACCGACTCGATGGTCTCGGCCCGCACCTCCTGCGCCAACTGCTTCAACTCGGGCAGGGAAAAGCCGCGGGTGTCGGCGGGCGACAAAACCTTGTCGAGCAACGGCGTAGGGTCGGGCATGAAATTTCCGTAGATTCACTAATTCCGCGACAACAGCGCGGTTACGAGCGCCGGTCCAGTACGAAATCGACCGAAAGCCGTAAGGTTTCAGCGCGTTTTCCGAATGGATCCAGGTGAGAGCGGGTTTGATCCGCCAGCAGACCGACCCGTTCACGCGCCGCATCGATGCCCAGGAGGGTGACGTAATTGGCCTTGCCCCGCGCCTCGTCCTTGCCCGCGGCCTTGCCCAACTCCTCGGCGTCGCCCTCGGCGTCGAGGAGATCGTCGACGATCTGGTAGGCCAGCCCGAGGTCCTGGGCGAACGCCATCAGCGCGTGACGCTCGCCTTCCTGGGCATGGGCCATGGTCAGCGAGATCTCGAAGGCATGGGCGATCAGGGCTCCGGTCTTGAGCCGCTGCATGCGGGCCACGGCGCCCAGGTCGTCGCGCACGCCCAGCAGGTCGATCATCTGGCCGCCGCACATGCCCTGGGCGCCCGAAGCGATGGCCAGCTTGCGGATCAGCTCGGTGCGGACATTGGCGTCGGGATGGGTGTCCGGATGAGCGAGAATCTCGAAGGCCGCCGACTGCAGCGCATCTCCGGCCAGGATGGCGGTCGCCTCGTCGTACTGCCTGTGGACGGTCGGCCGTCCGCGTCGCATGTCGTCGTCGTCCATGGCCGGCAGGTCGTCGTGGACCAGGCTGTAGGCATGAATGCACTCCAGCGCGCAGGCGGCCCGCAGCACCGGGCGCTCCGGGAGGTCGAACATCTTGCCGGTCTCGATGGCGAAGAACGGGCGCAGGCGCTTGCCCGGGCCCAGCGCGGCATAGCGCATGGCCTCGGTCAGCCGGCTCTCGGGCCCCTCTCCGCGCGGCAGCAGGGCATCCAGCGCCACGGTGACGATATCGGCGGCTTCAGCGATCTGTCGGGCGAGCGGCATCAGAACAGCTTGCCTCCGTTGGGCACATCACGGTCGACCCCGACCAGCACCACGCCGCCCTCCTCGTCGGGAAAGCCCAGGCAAAGCACTTCCGACATCATGGGTCCGATCTGACGGGGCGGGAAGTTGACCACCGCCGCGACCCTGCGACCCGGCAGGTCCTCGAAGTTGTAGTGTTTGGTGATCTGGGCCGAGGAGCGTTTCACGCCGATGTCCGGACCGAAATCGACGGTCAGCCGCAAGGCGGGCTTGCGGGCTTCGGGGAACGGCTCGGCCTTGAGCACGGTCCCGACCCGGATGTCCACCCGCTCGAAATCCTCGAACGCGATCTGCTCTCGCGCCGCTCCGGTCACGTGAACTCGGCGGGCTCGACGCCGACACCGGCGCCCTGGCTGAGCACGACCTTCTCGACGCGGAGCCGCGCCTGCTCCAGCCGCGCCTCGCAGTGGGCCTTCAGCGCCGCGCCGCGCTCGTAGATCGAGATCGATTCCTCAAGCGGGGCCGAGCCGGACTCCAGCCGCTGGACGATCTTCTCCAGCTCCGCGAGGGCTTCCTCGAAGCTCAGCGCGGCAAGGGCCGGATTGGGTGCGGACGCGTCGGTCATTTCGTGTTCCAGGAGAGCAGCGGCCACCCTATGCGCGCGGCCCGAAGTGAGCAATCAGGGGATTCTCGCTCACGGTTAAGGCCGCTCGAACCGCCGGGCCTTCCAGTAGTGGAACCCCTGGTCCAGCGTGCAACGCCAGCCCTGGCGCTTCAGCGCCTCGCCGATCATGCCGTTGAAGAAGCCGTGGGCGACCAGCAGCACGTCGTGGCCGTCGCGCGCCAGGTCGACGAGCATGGCCGCGGCCTGGTCGGCGCGCTGCTCCGCCTGTGCCCGGGTTTCCTGACCCTCATGGTGATTGAAGAACCACCACCAGAGCCGTGAAATGAACCCCCAGGCGCGGGGCGACAGGCGGATCCAGCCCGGCCAGCGCGGCGGCGGCAGCGGCGCCTCGACGAACAGCGGGTCGCGGGCGTAGGCCCGGCCGTCACAGACCGCGCCGGCCGTTTCGATGGCGCGCGGCCGGATTGAAGAGATCATCACGCCGGCCTCGCGCGCGCTGGCCAACAGGCACGCCGGCGGCGACTGCCCGGGCAGCAGGCCGCGCGTCTCGTAGCGGGCCCACCAGTCGACGTATTCGCGCGCCGACAGCCGCACCTTTCGGCAGATATCAGGCTCGCCATGCCGCACGAGCGTCACCCGGCCCATGCGGGCGCCGGCGGCAAATGCTTCGGCCACGGCAGTGGAGATCGCCTCGGTCATGTTCCCCCGGACAGGATCAGCAACGCGCCGCCAGATGGCGCCTCGTCACAGTCCCTGCAACGCCTGCACATGCGCCCGGGCCGACTGGCCGAGCGCCTCGAGGTCGTAGCCACCCTCGAGCGAGGAAACAACCCGGCCCCGGCAGCGATGCTCGGCCACCGAGACGATGGCGCGGGTGGCCCAGGCGAAGTCCTCAGCCTCCAGCTGCTGGCTGGCCAACGGATCGCGGGCATGGGCGTCGAAGCCGGCGGAGATGATGATCAGGTCCGGCGCGAAGGCGTCGACGCTCTCCATCAGCCGGTCGAAGACCTTGCGCCACCTCTCGCGCGGCGAGTTGGGCCCGACGACGCCGTTGACGATGTTGCCCACGCCGGTCTCGGACGGAGCGCCGCTACCCGGATAGAGCGGGCGCTGGTGGATCGAGGCCAGGAACAGGGTCGGGTCGGTCTCGAACACCGCCTGGGTGCCGTTGCCGTGGTGGACGTCGAAATCGACCACGGCGATGCGGGCCAGCCCCGCCGCCTGGGCGGCCCGGGCGGCGACGGCGACGTTGCTGAACATGCAGAAGCCCATGGCTGCCTCGGGCTCAGCGTGGTGGCCGGGCGGACGCACGGCGCAGAAGGCCCGGTCGATCCCGCCGGCCGCCACGTCACGCACGGCCTGCGTCACCGCGCCGGCCGCGCGCAGCGCCGCCTGCAGGCTGCCCGGCCCGACGAAGGTGTCCGGGTCCAGCTGCACGACGCCCGGCGCCCGGCCGGCGTCATAGATCGACTGCAGGAAGGCTTCGGGGTGCACCCGCAGCAGGTCGCCGTGCTGGGCCAGCGGCGCCTCACGGGACTCCAGGTCGAGGTTGGTCGTATCGTTCAGCGCGTCGATCACGGCGCCCAGCCGCTCGGGCCGCTCGGCGTGCGAGGCGCCCGGGCGGTGATCGAACATGGCCTGGTGGGTGTAAAGGGCGATGGTCATGAGCTCACTCTACCCAACTCCGTGTCCCCGTCGACCCGCCGGGGTCCATGACCAGGGCTCCGGCGCTTGCCGCGTGGATCCCGGCCTTCGCCGGGAATACGGTTTGAAGTAAATCAGCCTCCATGAGTCTGCCCACCATCCGCCGCGCCACGACCGCCGACGCCGAGGCCCTGAGCCGTATCGGGGCGGAGACCTTCTCCGAGACCTTCGGCCACATGTATCCGCCGCAGGATCTGGCCGCCTTCCTGGAGACGGCCTACGCCGTGGAGAAGTCGCGCCGCGATCTCGAGGACCCGGACAAGGCCGTCTGGCTGGTCGAAGCGGACGGCGCCGTGGTCGGTCATGCCCTGGCCGGTCCCTGCGACCTGCCGCACGATGAGGTCACTCCGGCCTGCGGCGAGCTGAAGCGCCTCTATGTGCTGAAGGCTTTCCAGGGCGGCGGCACGGGATCACGACTGCTGGCCGAAACCCTGGCCTGGCTGGAGCGCGACGGCCCGCGCAGGCTGTGGATCGGAGTCTGGTCGGAGAATTACGGCGCCCAGCGGCTCTACGGCCGGCTGGGCTTCGAGAAGGTCGGCGAATACGACTTCATCGTCGGCGAAACCCGAGACCGGGAGTTCATCCTGCGGCGGGGGTGAGGCCGTGCATGCTGGACAAGCCGCGCCTCTCCCCCCATCCTCTGTCAAACAACCGTTCGACACAGAGACCGCCCATGTTCATGCGCTTCTTCACAGAGCTCCGCGAGGCCAAGGTGCCCGTGTCGCTGAAGGAGTACCTCATGCTGATGGAGGCGCTCGACAACGACGTCATCGATCGGTCGGTGGAGGACTTCTACTTCCTGTCGCGCGCGGCGCTGGTGAAGGACGAGAAGAACCTCGACAAGTTCGACCGCGTGTTCGGCCACGTCTTCAAGGGCCTTGAGTCGCTGGGCGAGGACGTCACCAGCGAGATTCCGGCCGAGTGGCTGAAGCTGCTGACCGAGAAGTTCCTGACCGACGAGGAGAAGGCGGCGATCGAGGCCATGGGCGGCTTCGACGAGCTGATGAAGACGCTGCAGGAGCGGCTCGCCGAGCAGAAGAAGCGCCACGAGGGCGGCAACAAGATGGTCGGCACCGGCGGCACCAGCCCCTACGGCGCCAACGGCTACAATCCCGAAGGCGTGCGTATCGGCCAGGACAAGGGCCGCCATGGCAAGGCCGTGAAGGTCTGGGACAAGCGCGAGTACAAGAACCTCGACGACAGCGTCGAACTGGGCACCCGCAACATCAAGGTCGCCCTGCGCCGGCTGCGCAAGTTCGCCCGCGAAGGCGCGCCGGACGAGCTGGACCTCGACGGCACCATCAAGGGCACGTCGCAGAAGGGCTACCTCGACATCCAGATGCGCGCCGAGCGCCGCAACAAGATCAAGGTTCTGATCTTCTTCGACATCGGCGGCTCGATGGACAGCCACATCAAGCTCTGCGAGGAGCTGTTCAGCGCCGCACGGACCGAGTTCAAGAACCTCGAGTTCTTCTACTTCCACAACTGCCTCTACGAGAGCGTGTGGAAGGACAACCGCCGCCGCCAGACCGAGAAGCAGAACACCTGGGACGTGCTCCACAAATTCCCGGCCGACTACAAGGTGATCTTCGTCGGCGACGCCACCATGAGCCCCTACGAGATCACCTATCCGGGCGGCAGCGTGGAGCACTGGAACGAGGAGCCGGGCGCCATCTGGATGGACCGGGTGACCCAGATCTATCACAGCGCCGTCTGGCTCAACCCCACCGCCGAGCGTCACTGGGACTACACCCAGTCGATCCAGGTGATGAAGCAGCTGATGGGCGACCGCATGTACCCGCTGACCATCGACGGCCTCGACAAGGCCATGCGCGAGCTCGTGCGTGGCCACTGAAGCCGGCAACGCCGACCAGATCGCCTACTGGAACGCCCAGGCTGGCGAGACCTGGGCGGCGCAGCAGGACAAACTCGACCGCCAGATCGCCCCGCTGGGCCACGCCGCCATCGACGCCCTGGCGCCGCGCCCGGGCGAGCGGCTGATCGACATCGGTTGCGGCTGCGGACAGACGACGCTGGAGCTGGCCGGCGAGGTCGGCCCTACAGGCTCTGTGCTCGGCGTCGACATCTCCCGGCCGATGCTTGAGGTCGCCGGCCGCCGCGCCGAGGGCATGGCCAACGTCGCGTTTCTTGAGGCCGACGCCCAGACCCACGCCTTCGAGGCCGGCGCCGCGGACGGCGTCTTCTCCCGCTTCGGTGTCATGTTCTTCGCCGATCCGACGGCGGCCTTCGCCAATATCCGCAGGGCGCTCAAGCCGGGCGGACGGCTGGCCTTCGTCTGCTGGCGGCCGCTGGGCTTCAACGACTGGATGCGCGTGCCGATGGCCGCAGCCCTGGCCCATGTGCCGCCCCTGCCCCCGCCCGCCGACCCGCATGCGCCCGGCCCCTTCGCCTTCAGCGATCCGGAGCGGGTGCGCACCATCCTGGCCGGCGCCGGGTTCACAGGCGTCGACATCGCGCCCTACGACACCTTCGTCGGCGGCCATCCGCTGGACGAGGCCGTGGCCCTGTCCATGAAGGTCGGACCGCTGGGCATGCTGCTGCGGGAGAACCCCGACAAGCGCGAGGTCATCATCGCCGCCGTCCGCGAGGCCCTGGCCCCGCACGCCGGCCACGACGGCGTCATGCTGCCCGCCGCCGTCTGGATCGTCACCGCCAACGCCTAGAAGGCCGCGCCCCATGCCCCGCAAGCCGAACATCATCGTCATCATGGCCGACGACCTCGGCTACGGCGACCTCGGCTGCGACGGCGGGACGATCATCCGCACGCCCAACCTGGACCGCATGGCGGCGGAGGGGACGCGGTTCACCGACTTCTACGCCAGCGCCAACCTCTGCACGCCCTCGCGCGCGGGCCTGCTGACCGGCCGCTACCCGGTGCGGATGAACCTGGCGCACGAGGTGATCCAGTCGCCGGAGGACCGGGGCCTGCCGCTCTCCGAGCTGACCATCCCCAAGGCGCTGAAGCCCGCCGGCTACGCCAGCGCCCTGATCGGCAAGTGGCACCTGGGCCACCGGGGCCAGTACTGGCCGCCGAACGTCCACGGCTTCGACGTGTTCAAGGGCCTGCCCTACAGCCACGACATGCAGCCGCTGGCCTACTACGAGAAGGACGGCGACGCGCCGCTGACCGAGAGCCCGGTCGACTTTCCGAAGCTGACGCAGACCTTCTTCCGCGAGACGGCGGCCTTCGCCGAAGCGAACCGCGACCGGCCGTTCTTCGTGCTGCTGGCCCTGACCGCGCCGCATGTGCCGCTGGTCCGCAACGACGACGCGGCCTGGGACTCGCCGGCGGGGGCGTACGGCGATGTCGTCGAGGAGATCGATCGCAACGTCGGCCTGCTGCTCGACCAGCTGAAGACGATGGGGCTCGAGGACGACACCCTGGTCATCTTCACCTCCGACAACGGTCCGTGGTTCGAGGGCTCGTCGGGGCCGTTCCGCGAACGCAAGGGCCAGTCGGGCTTCGACGGCGGCTATCGCGTGCCCTTCATCCTGCGCCAGCCCGGGACCGTGCCGGCCGGGGTCGTCACCAATGCCATCGCCAGCAATCTGGACCTGCTGCCGACCTTCGCGGCCCTTGCGGGCGTGGATCTGCCGGCGGACCTGGAGCTGGACGGCAAGGACATCGGGGCGGTGATCCACGACGGCGCCGCGACGCCGCACGCGCAGATCCTGCTGTTCGACAACACCAAGGTCGCGGCGATCCGCACCCAGGCCTGGAAGCTGGTCACCCGCGTCCACACCCGCGCCTGGCATGTGAACCTGGGCCGTTTCAACTATCCGCTGCTGTTCGATATCGTCCGGGACCCGGGAGAGAACTACAGCGTCGCCTCCCTGCACCCGGACGTGGTCGACGACCTCAAGGCCCGTCACAAGGCGGCGCGCGAGAAGTACGAACCGATGGTCGACCTTTTCCCGCCCTGGGTCCGGCCGTCGATCGCCGACTGGCATCCGGACTGAAAATCGCACTGCAATGCAGCATCGGCCGCGGCTGTTCGAACAGGCGTTTATTGACGCTTGCGTACAGATTGAACGGCCGTAAAGCTCCCCTTCACGGAACGGAAGGGCAGTATCTTGAGTCACACCGACGATCCCGGCGCGGAGTCCCAGACTCCGGAGGCCGAGGCCGCCACCAAGCAGCTGGTGTTCAACGCGGCCGAGCGGCTGTTCGCCCTTCACGGCTTCCAGAACGTCTCGGTGCGCGACATCACCGCCGAGGCGGGGGTCAACCTGGCCAGCGTCAACTACCACTTCGGGTCCAAGGACTCGCTGCTGTTCGAGATCTTCCGCCGCCGCACCCAGGAGCTGAACCGCGAGCGGGCGCGGATGCTGCACGAGGCAAGCGACCGCAATGCCGGCAAGCCGCCGGTCCGCGAGATCCTGACCGCCCTCTTCGCCCCGCCCCTGCGCTGGCTCGACCCGTCCAACGACCGCCGTATCTCGCTGCAGTTCCTGATCCGCGCCCGCAGCGAGGGCACCGCCGAGATCCGGGATGTGCTGGGCAGCGACGTGTCCCACCTCAAGCGCTTCGCCGACGCCCTCCTGTCCGCCCGGTCCGACCTGGCGCCGGAGGAGGTCTACTGGCGACTGCACTTCGTGCTCGGCATGATCCACCAGAACCGCTTCATGGAGCTGGACCGACTGCATGTCCTGTCCGAGGGCCTGACCCGCGAGGGCGAGGTCGACGCCCTGCTGGGGCGGATGCTGGACTTCGCCGAGGCGGGGTTCTCGCGGTAGCGGGCGGGCTGGTCGCCGGGCCGGCGCTGGCCGCCCCCTGAGCACCGCGCCGCTCAAGGACGAACATACGGAAGGACAGGCGCGTTCGCCTTCGCCCGGCTCTGGCGCGGGTTGCCCCCGCTCGCTAACATGGCTCAGATGAGGGCTCGATGACCGACCAGAACATGAGCCCTGTTGCGCAGAATGCGCCGGCCGACGGGCGACTGACGTTCAGAACCAAGGCCTTCTACGGCATCGGGGCAGCCCCGAACGGAGCGAACTCCGCCCTGGCCGGGCTCGCCATGTTTTTCTACAGTCAGGTGATCGGCGTCCCGCCACATATCGCCAGCCTGGCGATCTCGGCGGTCATCTTCATTGATGGCTTCTGGGACCCCTTGATCGGCCATGGCTCGGACCAGTTCCGCTCCCGATTTGGCCGGCGGCATCCGTTCATCTACCTGGCGCTCATCCTCTACCCCCTGGCGCTCTTCCTTCGCTGGCATCCGCCCGAGTGGGATGTGTCGGCCATGTTCTGGTACATTCTCTGTACCGGCCTGTTTGTGAACCTGGCCTGGAGCCTCTACGAGATTCCTTCCGGGGCGATGGCGCCGGAACTGGCGCCCGGCTACCACGACAGGACGGTCCTGCTTGGCTATCGCTGGATGCTGGCCGCCCTCGGAACCGCCCTGGCCTCGGTCCTGATCTATGGCGTCTTCCTGCGAAAGACCCCGGAGTATCCGGTTGGACAATTGAACGCCGACGGATACGGGCCGCTATCGGTGGCGATTATCGCGGTCTTCCTCATCTGTGGCCTGACCATGGCCCTCGGCACCCGCAAACAGGCGGCCGGATTCCATCAGCGCCCGATCGAAGTTGAACGGACCTTTCGCGACGACTGGCGCGACGCTCTGGTCACCCTCACAAACCGCAACTTCCTTGTCGCGTTGTCGGCCCAAAGCATCGCGGGCCTGGCCTTCGGCATCACCCTGGGCCTTACGCTCTACTTCCAGACCTACCTTTGGGAACTGAAGGCGCAGGATATCCTCATCCTGGCGCTGCTGAGCATCCCCGGACCAATCTTCGGCGCGATCATCGCACCCCGTCTCGCGCGGCGCTTCGGCAAGCGAAAATCCGCCATGGCCATGTTCCTGACGAGCGTCATCTTCGGGCACACGCCGATGTTCCTGAAGCTGATCGGCGTCCTGGAGCTCAACGGAACGGCCGCCCTGCTCTGGGTTCTGGCAAGCTTCACCTTCGTTCAGACGGTGTGCGCGATCGCCGGCTACATTCTGGCGTCGTCGATGATTGGCGACATCGTCGAAGAGGTGCAGGTGCGCACCGGACGTCGCGCCGAAGGGCTGCTGACG
>JBIKII010000370.1:0-3974 GCA_044361705.1 Caulobacter sp. | reverse complement strand
TTCCTAGCTACCTAGAGGGCATCCAACAATATCCTAAAACTTTAAGAAAAGTATTGGAAGTTGAAACACGAAAATATAATGCAAAAAAATAATTACATTTGAGAAATGAAAGATGCTAATTTATCAATACTGAATGCATACAAAAGTACACTAGCCAATTTAATAGTCGGTGGTGTTACTATTCCAGTATATAGCAAATCAGCGCCTTTAAAGAATGTTCCGGCAAAATATGTAATTTTATCTAGCCAAACAAGATTGCAAGAACAGACAAAGTGCGGATATTACTATCTTTGTACTATAAATGTGCAGATAGTCACTAAATACCCTAATGGTAATGGCGATTTAAGTTTTGCAATGGTAATAAGCGAAGAGATACAAAACAGAATACAAGTTACTAACTTAACTTTGTCTAACTTTATAAATGTTGAAACCTTACAACTATTAACAAATGAGGTAATTTTAGAAACAGAAACAGAAAACATATTTCAATATATTTTAACTTTTCAACACAAATTAAATAGAACTTAAAATGGCAGCAGAACAATTTTATGCAGGAAGTCTATTCATGCTCTACATACGCACAGGTGGCGCATGGAAGCCAGTAGCATGTTTAACTTCAAACGGCATCAGCGAATCATGGGATTTTGCTGAGACAGTAACTAAATGCGATCCTGGAGTGACCAGACGCAAACCGACAACCTATTCTTTTGAGATACCTTTTGAGGGTGTATTTACAGATACAGTTGGCGCAGGTGGCGATACCGCTAAAGCATCATGGGATCGTATAAGCACGATTGCAAGGGCAAAGACTTTGACTGAGTTTCAAGTAGCTTTACTTAAAACAGATGGCACAGAAGATCCTAACTTTTCAGAGCAGTATGGCTATGCTTACTTTAGTGCTTTAGAAATTACAGGCGCAGAGGGTGAGTTTATTACCTTTACTGGCACTTTGCTAGGTGATGGCGATATTACTACAACTGATCCATATCCTGGTTACTAATTTATGGAAGGACATTTGATTTACACAATCAATGGTATTGAGCGTAAAATGTTTTTTGGCAATTATGCCCTTGAAAAAGTATTGCAACATTTTGATATTTCTATAACTGACTTAGGTAAAATACCATCTTCAAAAGAAATGGAGTTTGTTAGAGTTTGGATGTTTCATGCGGCTTGTTACCCAATATTAAAAGATGGGGGTGTTCCTGACTTTACGGAGTTTGATACCTATGAATGGGTAGATGATTCTAAAAGCGATATTTTAGTAAAGGTTAATGAAGCCATACATAAAAGTTTAGGGTTGGGTGAAATTAGTGAACAAAAAAAAAGCAAGGCGGAAAGTTAGAATGGAATAAAGATGTTTTAACCTTTGCTTTTGGTGAGCTAAACTTAATGCCTAATGACTTTTACGCCTTGACATGGAATCAGTACTGCCTGAAATGTCAAGGCTTTTTTAATAAAGAAAAAAAGGACTGGGAGCGCATAGGATGGGCAACATGGAATGGCATGAGAGTTCACGTAAATAAAGGGATGCCTAGTTTTAAAAAGTTTATGGCTTTTATCTACGAGAATGATGAGATAGCAGACATGGATGTAATCAAAGATCAAATGAATAAGGCGATGCTTAAATACTTAGAAGATGCAAGGAATTGAAATACCTATTGGCGCACCTTTAGGGCAATTAGATAAAGATTTAAAGGGTGCAAACTCTAAATTAAATCAATTTGCAGCCGAAGCCTCAAAGACTTCAGCAGCATTAGGCACTTCCGTTGCGCAAGGCGCAAAATCAGCAGGGTTTGCTTTACAAAACTTAGGCAGGGTTGCTCAGGATGCTCCTTTTGGGTTTATTGGAATTCAAAACAATATTCAACCATTATTAGAATCATTTCAAAGGCTAAAGCAAGAATCAGGCTCTAGCGGAGGCGCATTAAAAGCATTAGCATCATCTTTAGTTGGCGGTGGCGGTTTACTACTCGCAGTTTCTTTAGTTACTTCTGCATTAACTGTATTGGCTCAGAATCCTGAAAAGGTTGCAGGTGCTTTAAATTATTTATCAGGCGTAGTTGATAATGCGACTGAAAATCAAAAAAAATATAATGAAGCTCTTATAGATGCACAAGGTGCTGCAAAATTAGAAATATCAACTTTAGAGAGTTTAATAGGTATTGCAAAAAATGAAACTTTATCTAGGAATGCAAGACTTGAGGCATTAAAAGCAGTAAAGGCTGAATATCCAGAACAATTAAATTTCTTAACGCTAGAAACTGTTGGAAGTAAAGAGGCTGCAAAGGCAATAGATTTACTAAGTGATTCATTATTAAGAAAAGCTAAGATACAAGCAGCAGAAAAATTACTAGGTGAAGCATTTGTAAAACAATTACAAGCAACTACAAAGACGGCAGTTGAACAAGCATCTACATTTAGTAAAGTCGTTGGAGTTGCATTAGGAGCAGCGGGAATAAAAAACTTTGTTGTTTTACAAGATGGAATAAACAATCAAACAAAAGCCTTTAAGGAAGCAGGAGCAGAAATAGATACCTACACTAAAATATTAGATAAATTAAGAATTGAAGAAGCAAAAACAGGTAATTTATTTGATGACAAGCAAGGTAAAGGCAATAGTTTATTAGATTTAACTAAACAATTAAAAGCAGCTAAATTAGATAATTACTTACAGGGATTAGATGTTTCATTTAGACTTGCAGCGCAAGGGTTTGAAGCATTAAAAAAAGCCTTACCTAAAGATGCTAAAAAGACTTTTGCTAGTTTAACTGATAAGCCATTAATAGATGTAACTAAATTATTAGATACTAAAAGTTTTATACCTGATAATATAGGTCAACAACTTTATACTCCATTCCAGATATTACAGGATAATATTAAGTTTGATTTATTGCCTCAGCTAGGTACATCGTTCAAGACATTCTTTGATGACTTATTAATGAATGGTAATTTATCATTTTCGGCTTTAGGTCAAGCAATCAAAAATACTTTTTTATCAGTATTAGCAAGTGAGGCAACTCAGGGCGTTTTAAAACTGTTAGGATCGGTAGGTGGTAAAACTGAAAAAGGTGGTGGTTTAATAGCAGGTATTGCAGGATTGTTTGGTGCAAGTAAAAAAGCTGCACCATTAGCGGGTATTGCCGCATCAACTGGAGGGTTTTTAGGTTCGGCTGCAACTATTGGCGCACCAGTCGCTGCTGCTAGTCCATTGCTACCTATCTTAGCCGGGGTTGCTGCAATAGCCGGGATTGCATCTTTATTTAAAAAGAAACAACAAGCACCAATACCACAAGCATCATCTACAATCAGCACAAGTGCGGCAGGATCTGCTCAGGACTTTGGCGGTGGCAGAGTTGTATTTGAGATTTCAGGTACTAACTTAATCGGTGTGTTAAACAGAGCAGGTGCAAAATTACAGAGGTTCGGACCATGAGTTACAGTCAGAAATATTATTTCACGTTTTATAGCGACAGAGATACTCGGAAAGTCGATTGCTTTCCAGATGAATACCTTTGCAGTATATCGCAGTTAGATTATGCAGGTGCATCTACAGAGATTCAGGCTCAGCAAAATCCTATTCAGATTAACTACCAAAATACATCAAGCAATAAGCTAGAGCCTATTATTGGTTCTGAGTGTACGTTAAACCTGATAGCAACTGAGGACTTTGAGCTAGAGGACTTATATACTGAGAACGAAAGGGAGTTTATGGTGCAGATTTATCGTAAAGAAAAGCCATGCACTCTGACTGTTAATTGGGATATGAGCGAGGTCGCTGCTGAGATGGATTTGGAAATATTTGTCAATGGCGTAAGCGAGGTTTTACAGTTTACTACTGCATCAGGTTCATTTGAGATAAATCAAGGCGATACTGTTTTGATTAAGCCTTTTGCAGCAGGACCATCAGCAGGTGGCATACCGGGAATGAATTTAGAGATTACTGGACTGCCTACACAAAGAACAACTACCTA
>JBIKII010000226.1:0-4021 GCA_044361705.1 Caulobacter sp. | reverse complement strand
CTCGGCCAGCCAGAACCGGTTGTAGCCCCACTTTTCCGCGTGTTGCGCCAGGTCGCGACTGTTGTGCAGCGCCTGCTTGACGGTGGAGCCCTGGACGACAGGGGCGAGGTCGAGAACGGAGAGCGTGGTCATGGGGGGCATATGGGGTGCCGTAGCTTGGGCGGGAGGGGCGGGCGCCATCCTCTCCCAAGAGGGAGAGGATGGCAGATCACGGAATGAGCAGCACCCGCCCGACCGCCTGCCGGCTCTCGATGTAGGCATGCGCCCCCGCCGCATCCGACAGCGGAAACTGGCGGTCGATGACGACCTTGAACGCGCCTTTCGCGGCGTCTTCGATCAGGCCCTGGATCATGTCGTGGGCGCGGTCGGTCATGATCTCGGCGCCGAGGAAGACGCCGCTGAGGCTGCGGTTGCCGCCCATCAGGCTGGAGACGTCGACCGTCATCGGCTCGCGGCCGGCGTTGCCGACCATCGAGCAGCGGCCGCGGTAGGCGAGCGAGGCCAGGGAGCCGGCCAGGGTGGCGCCGCCGACGCTGTCGACGACCAGGTTGACGCCCTTCTTGTCGGTGATCTTCATCACCGCGCGGGCGACGTCGTCGGTCTTGTAGTTGATGCCGTGGTCCAGCCCGTACGCCTTGAGCCGCTCCAGCCGTTCGTCGCTGGAGGCGGTGGCCAGCACCGTGGCGCCCGCCGCCTTGGCCAGCTGGATGGCGGCCAGGCCCACGCCCGAGGCGCCGGCCTGGACCAGCACCGTCTCGCCGGCCTTGAGGCGGCCGAACTCGAACAGGCAGTCGTGGGCGGTGCCGAAGGCGACCGGGATGACGGCGGCGAGGCGCGGATCGAGCCCCTCCGGGATCGGCCAGCAGTTACGGGCCGGCACCGGGCGCAGCTCGGCATGGCTGCCGTGGCCGTCGACGGTGGCGACCTTCTGGCCGACCTTCAGGTGGGTGACCTCCGACCCGACCTCGACGATCTCGCCGGACGCCTGGTAGCCGACGATGTGCGGCGTGGTGGCCAGCGGCCCGCGCCAGCGGTTCAGCGTGTCGCCGCCCTCGATGCTGACCGCCAGCACCCGGATGATGACGCCCTTGGGATGGCAGACGGGGTCGGGAACGTCCTCGTACTTCAGGACGTCGGGGGTTCCGTTCTCGTAGTAGACGGCGGCTTTCATGGGGGGATTCCTTGGGGACATGCACTTTCAGTGCGTGTCCCCCACAGCTTGAGGGGATCAAGGGTGAAGCGGCTGGGGACACGCACTGAAGTGCATGTCCCCGGTTGTGGTCAGCCCCACACCGGCGGCTTCCGGCCGGCCCAGGGGAGTTCCTTCTCCAGCTGCCCCGCCAGGCGGTAGAGCGTCGCCTCGTCGCCGAACTGGCCGGTGAACATCATCGAAATCGGCAGGTTCGCCTCGCTCTGCCACAGCGGCAGCGACAGGCTCGGCTGGCCGGTGAAGTTGAACGGCGGGGTGGTGCCGTAGGTGCTGGCCTGGTTGCGGTCGAAGTCCTTCAGGTCGCCGACCAGCGGGTCCAGCTCGTCGATGCGCGGCGAGGTGCGGCTCATCGTCGGGGTCAGGTAGACGTCGAACAGCTGGAAACGCTCGAGGATCTGGATGTTGAACAGCCGCAGCTGCTGCCAGCCCCACAGCGCCTGCTGGCCGGTCACGCGACGGCCGGCGTCGTAGGCGCGCTGGGCCAGCGGGCCGAGTTCGCCGGGCTCGGGCTCGCGGCCGAGCTCTGCAACCCAGCGCATCATCGAGGCGGCGAAGTTGCTGGCCGAGACCAGGCCCTGGGCGCGGTAGAGCTGACGGTAGTCGATGCCCAGCCCCATCTCGAAGACGTCGTGGCCCAGGGCCTTGAGCGTCTCGGCGGTGCGGTGGGTCGCGGCGATCATCTCGTCGCTCATCGGGCGACCGCTGGGGGTCTCGACCGACCAGGCGATCTTCAGCTTGCCGGGACTGCGCGACACCTCCTCCAGGAAGGGCCGGTCCTTCTTCGGGTGGGTGAAGGGATCACCCGGCTGCGGGCCGTCGGTGGCGTCCAGCATGGCGGCGCTGTCGCGCACCGTGCGGCTGACCACATGGTGGACCGAGAAACCCATGGCCCCGTCCGTGACCTCGCAGATCGGGGTGCGGTCGCGGGTGACCTTCATCCCGACCAGGCCGCAGTTGGCGGCCGGAATTCGGATAGAGCCCAGGCCGTCGCTGGCGTGGGCCAGCGGGACCATGCCGGAGGCCGTGGCGCTGGCGGCGCCGCCGGAGGAGCCGCCGCTGATATGCTCGGGATTCCAGGGGTTGCCGCACGGGCCCAGCCGCTCGGACTGGGTGACGCCGGGAATGCCGAACTCCGGCGTGTTGGACTTGCCGACCAGCACCACGCCGGCGGCGCGATAGCGGCGGACCAGCTCGCTGTCTTCGGCGTCGGAGGCGACCTGGGCGTAGTTGGAGCCGGAGCTGCGCGGCCAGCCGGTGACCTTGGCGCCCAGGTCCTTGATCAGGAACGGTACGCCCTTGAACGGCCCGTCGGGCAGAGCACCGGCGGCGGTCTTGCGCGCCTCGTCATAGGCCTTGTGGACGACGGCGTTAAGCACGCCGTTGTGGCGTTCGATCCGCTCGATGGCCGCCTCGACCAGTTCGGCGGGGGTCACCTCGCCCTTGCCCACCAGCTCGGCGAGGCCCAACCCGTCGTAGTCCGCGTAGTTCGCGAAGCCCATCCGCCGTCCTCCCGTATCGTTATCGCGCGGCGAGGAAGGCGAGCTTCTCCACCGGCGGCAGGTCGTTCGCCTGCATCTTGAGAGTTTGAAACGACTGTTCGGCCGCGTCGAGGGCGAAGTCGATATCGGCGTCGCTCATCGCCGCGCACAGGAACATATTGTGCCAGGGATGGACGTAGACGCCGCGCGCCAGCATGGCGCTGGACCAGCAGAATCCCCTGCGCAGGTCCGGGTCGTCGTCGAACAGGAACAGCGGCATGGTCGCCGGCCCCGTCTGGCGGAAGCCGAAGCCCGCCGCGGACGCCCGCTCGGCCAGACCGGTCCGCAGGCGCTCGCCGAGGGTCTGGATGCGCTCCAGATAGTCGGCCTCGCGCACCAGACGCAGGGTCTCCAGCCCGGCCGCCATGGCCGCGCCGGCGTACCAGAAGGAGCCGGTGACGTAGATCGAGGCGGCGCCGGTGCGGGCCCGGTCATTGCCGAGCAGGGCCGAGATCGGGTGGCCGTTGGCGATGCACTTGCCCCAGGTCGACAGGTCCGGCCGCACGCCGATGGCTTCCCAGCTGCAGTCGCGCATCACGCGGAAACCGGCGCGGACGTCGTCGACCACCAGCATGGCGCCGCGCTCGTCGGCCAGCTCCCGCGCGCGGCGGGCGTAGGCGGGGTCGGGTGCGGCCTGGTCGACGAAGGCGTCATGCCGGAAGGGCGCGGCGAAGATCGCGGCGAGGTCGTCGCCGGCCTTGGCCACTGCGGCCTCGAGGCTGGCGATGTCGTTGTAGGCGCAGAAGACCTGGTTGGCCTTGTCCTCGGCGGTCGTGCCGCCGGGGCGGGGCGTGCACCAGGGCGCGGCGCCGTGATAGGCGCCCCTCGCCAGCACGATGGTCTTGCGGCCGGTCTGGGCGCGCGAGGCCATCATGGCCATCGTCGTGGCGTCCGTGCCGTTCTTGCAGAACATCGCCCAGTCGGCGTGGCTGACCATGGCGACCATGGCCTCGGCCAGTTCGACCATCAGGGGCGAGGGCCCGGTCAGGGCGTCGCCCTGGCCAAGCCGGCGGGCATAGGCGGCGTCGATCTCGGGATGGGCGTAGCCGAACAGGCTGGGCCCGTAGGCGCACATGAAGTCGAGGTAGCGGCGACCGTCGACGTCGGTGATCCAGGCGCCGTCGCCGCTGGCGAAGAACTGGGGATAGTCGTCGGGCAGCAGGGCCACCGACTGATGGCCGTACATGCCGCCCGGGATCACCGCCTCGGCGCGGCGGCGCAGGTCGCGGTCAACGCTGTTGGAGCCGGACATGGAAACCTCCCGCGCGGTCGT
>JBIKII010000072.1:0-13764 GCA_044361705.1 Caulobacter sp. | reverse complement strand
ACGGCCGTCAGAACCACGTCGATCCGATCGGCCAGCTTGTCGGTCTGATTTTCGACCGACGCGCCGTCAAAGGCGGCGGGGCGGTAGCCGGCGAGGAACAGGTCCCACACCATCTCGGCGATCAGTCGCAGATCGAACCGCGGCGCCAACTCGCCCCGCTCGAAGCCACGTTCCAGAACTTCCAGAACCAGGGCGCGGATCGGGCGCATGCTTTCGCGGCGCAGACGGTCGGCTTCCGGCGTGCGGGTCCAGGACGCGGCCAGCGCGGCGAGGATCAGCGGCAGCTGATGGGCGTGGGCGCGGTAGGCGGCGCCGAACATGCCGACCAGGGCCTCGCGGGCGGTCGTCGCGCCGACGACGGCGTCCTGCATCGGCTCGAGCAGGGCGGCGAAGTCGTCGTTCAGGATGGCGTCGAACAGCTCGTTCTTGTCGGCGAAGCTGGCGAACACGGCGCCGGTGGACATGCCGGCGACGCGGGCGATGTCACGGATCGTGGCGCCCTCGTAGCCGCGCTCGATGAACAGCTCACGGGCCGACTGCAGGACCTTTTCGCGGGTCTGCTGCTTGGCTATGGCGCGGCGGGTCATTTTCTGCGGCCGGACAGCCGGCGCATTCATGCGCATGGGGATATGGTTCATTGGTCCGCCTCCAAACGGGCCAGCGCGGCCTCGGCGCGCTTCTCGAATTCCACGCAGTACTCCTCGACGACCTTCACCAGGACGTCAGCATACCGGCGTGCAAGATCGCGGCCGTCCTGCGCGGCATCGCGCAGGTCCTCTATCAACTGCCGAACCTCGGCGATGGTTTCACTGTCGGCCGCCGGGTGGGCGGCGGCGCTTTGGGGCATACCCATGAATGGCTCCGTCTCGCCTCCCCGCTTTAAGGTCGACGCGATCCGCGGTGAGGAGCTGATCGCGTTCAATGAACATGCTCATCGATCGTTGTCCTTGATCCCGTACACGGAGTGGTTCGGGGGCGCAAGCGAAAATCCGCCCAGCCGATTTGTACACAAAGCGGGGAAATTATTAGCGATAATGGGTAGTTTTGGGTGGGGAGGTGGTGGATCCACTCCCCATAATTGGTGAGCGTGCTCATTGAGCATGATCATCGGA
This sequence comes from Caulobacter sp., assembly GCA_044361705.1. GTDB lineage: Bacteria > Pseudomonadota > Alphaproteobacteria > Caulobacterales > Caulobacteraceae > Caulobacter. Next base: position 12,652 of record JBIKII010000072.1, on the reverse strand, counting down.
GGCAGAATCGACCATCCGTTCGCTGCCGCCGGTGGTCGCCTCGCCTCTCTCGCGCTAGGTTCAGTTCAATGGATACGCTGTTCAACATTCTCGTCCCGGTCTCGCTCGCGGCCGTGCTCATGGCGCTGCTGGCCGGGCTGTACGCCCTGCACAGGGGCGGCGATTTCGGTCGGTCCTATTCGAACCGGCTCATGCGGCTGCGCGTGCTGCTTCAGTTCGTCGCGGTCATGGTGCTGGTGGCCGCCTTCTGGTGGAAGACGCGGGGCTAGCCGGCATGGTCACGCTCAACCGCATCTACACCCGCACCGGCGACGGCGGGACCACCCGCCTGTCCACCGGCGAGTCGGTGCCCAAGGACAACCCCCGGGTCGAGGCCTACGGGACGGTCGACGAGACCAACAGCTGCCTGGGCCTTGTCCGGCTTCACACCGCCGGCGATCCGGTGCTCGACGCCATCCTGGCCCGGGCGCAGAACGACCTCTTCGACCTCGGCGCCGATCTTGCGACGCCCGACCGCGGCAAGCCGCTGGGCTGGGAGCCGCTGCGCATCCTCGATTCCCAGGTCGAGCGGCTGGAGCGCGAGATCGACCTGCTGAACGGCGAACTGTCGGCCCTGACTTCATTCGTGCTGCCGGGCGGAACGCCGGCGGCGGCGGCGCTGCATCTGGCGCGGACGGTCTGCCGCCGGGCCGAGCGGGCCTGCGTCACCCTGGCCGCCCTGCCGGACGAACCGGTCGGCGCGGCGGCGATCAAGTATCTCAACCGCCTGTCGGATCTGTTGTTCGTCGCCGGTCGCTGGGCCAACGACAAGGGCGCCGGCGACGTGCTCTGGGTTCCGGGCGGAACCCGCTGACCTATTTCGCGGCGGGCGGCGCGGGCCTGGGCGCGGGCGTCGCAGTCGCGGCCGGCGCGGGCGGCGCGCCCGGGTAGGCGAGCTGGTCGCGCTGGTTCTCTTCGGCGGCCTTCTTCTCGGACCATTCCCTGCGGCTGACGCCCTCGGGACGTCCCGTGATGTCGGGAATGTAGATCGGCTGCGCGCAGACGCGGCGGTCGCGGTCCCACCACTGGCCGCCGGCCTCGCACTTCTTCGCCGGCCAGACGTAGAAGATCTGGTAGGCCCAGATCGCGGCGCACGCCACGGCGAAGATGACGACGAAGAGGATTTTCAGGCGGTCGATGGTCGAATTCATGCGCGGGCCTTTACCGCAAACGAGGCCGGCGGCCTAGCAGGCCTTGCCGGGCATTTTTCCAGCGCCAGATTGACCCCAAGGGAAACTTGCATTGCGCGCGGGAGTCGGTATCAGCCTGTTCGCGCAAGATTTTTCGCAACGCAACACGGCGGAATAAGCCCATGAAGGTGCTCGTCCCGGTTAAACGGGTGATCGATTATAACGTGAAGGCTCGGGTGAAGCCCGACCAGTCGGGCGTCGACCTGGCCAACGTCAAGATGTCCATGAATCCCTTCTGCGAGATCGCGGTCGAAGAGGCCGTCCGTCTCAAGGAAAAGGGCGTCGCCACCGAGGTCGTGATCGTCTCGATCGGCCCGGCCCAGGCGCAGGAAACCATCCGCACGGCGCTGGCCATGGGCGGCGACCGCGGCATCCTCATCCAGTCGGACACCGACGTCGAGCCGCTGGCCGTGGCCAAGCTGCTCGCGGCCGTGGCCAAGGAAGAGGGCGCCGAGGTGGTGCTGATGGGCAAACAGGCCATCGACGGCGACAACAACGCCGTCGGCCAGATGCTCTCCACCCTGCTCGACTGGCCGCAGGCGACCTTCGCCAGCAAGGTCGAGATCGGCGGCGGGAAGGCCGTGGTGACCCGCGAGGTCGACGGCGGCCTCCAGGTCCTGGAAGTCGACCTGCCGGCGGTGATCACCGCCGACCTGCGCCTCAACGAGCCGCGCTACGCTTCGCTGCCCAACATCATGAAGGCGAAGAAAAAGGAAATCGCGGCCAAGACGACCGCGGACTACGGCGTCGACGTCGCCCCGCGCCTGAAGGTGCTGAAGGTGTCCGAACCCGCCAAGCGCTCGGCCGGGGTCAAGGTCGAGAACGCCGCTGAACTGGTGACCAAACTCAAGACTGAAGCGGGGGTGCTCTGATGGCCGTTCTCGTCGTCGCCGATAACGACAACGCGCACCTGCGCGACACCACCCACAAGACCGTCACCGCCGCCCTGGCGCTGTCGGGCGACGTGGACATCCTGGTCCTGGGCCAGGGCGCCGACGCCGTGGCCGCCGCCGCCGCCAAGATCGACGGCGTGCGCAAGGTCATCCTGGCCGAGGGCGCGGACGTGGGCCACGGCATCGCCGAGGCCATCAGCGACACCATCGTCGGCCTCGCCGGCGGTTATGACGCGGTGCTGGTCCCGGCCACCTCGGCGGGCAAGAACTTCGCCCCCCGCGTGGCCGCCAAGCTCGACGCCTCGCCGATCTCGGACGTGATCGAAGTGGTCTCCGCCGACACCTTCGTGCGTCCGATCTACGCCGGCAACGCGCTGGAGACCGTCCAGACCGCCGACAAGACCAAGGTCCTGACCGTCCGCCCGACCGCCTTCAAGGCGGCTGGCGAAGGCGGCTCGGCCTCGGTCGAGAAGGCGGCCGCGGCCTCGGCCGCCAAGTCGCGCTTCCAGTCGGAAGAGATGGTCAAGTCGGACCGTCCGGAACTGACGGCCGCCAAGATCGTCGTCTCCGGCGGTCGCGCCATGGGCTCGGCCGAAGAGTTCCAGAAGGTCATCGAGCCCCTGGCCGACAAGCTCGGCGCCGCTGTCGGCGCCTCGCGCGCCGCCGTGGACGCCGGCTACGCGCCGAATGACTACCAGGTCGGCCAGACCGGCAAGGTCGTCGCTCCGGCGCTCTACATCGCCATCGGCATCTCGGGAGCCATTCAGCACCTGGCCGGCATGAAGGACTCCAAGGTGATCGTCGCGATCAACAAGGACGCCGACGCGCCGATCTTCCAGGTCGCCGACTACGGCCTCGTCGCGGACTACAAGGCCGCCGTGCCGGAACTGATGGCCGCGCTGGGCTGATCGCCCCGCTCACAGCCTGAAACGACGAAGGCCCGGAGCGCGCGCTCCGGGCCTTTTTCGTTGGAGGAGAAACCGGGGACGGGCGTCCAGACCCGCCCCCGGGACGCACAGGATCGGCGGAGACTCCTTCAACTGATCCCGGGAACTGAGCTAGGGCGTCTGTGCGCGAGGTCCAGTCTTCAGGCCGCCAGGCTCGGCCGGGCCGTGTTCCTCGGCGCAGCGGCGGGCTCGAACACATCGGGAAGGGTCGGCCGGGTCCACTGGAAGCCCAGAGCCTTCAGGCGGGTCGGCTCCACCCTCTGGCCGGCCAGGAACAGGTCCGACATCTCGCCCAGCAGCAGGCGCAGCGGCCAGGCCGGGACGCGCAGCCATTGCGGCGTACCGAACCGGAAGGCCAGGGCGCGGGTCAGTTCGCCCTGGGTGACCAGGTCCGGCGCCACGGCGTTGATCGGGCCGTTATAGCGGGCGTCGCGCAGGGCGGTCTCGACCAGCCGCACCGCGTCGTCCAGGTGGATCCACGGCGTCCCCTGCCGCCCGCCGCCCAGGATGGCCGCCGCGCCGAACCGCGCGGGCAGGGCGAGCAGGGCCAGCGGCCCGCCGCCGTCGTCGAACACCATGCCGAACCGTAGCGAGCACACCCGTGTCCCGCCGGTCGCCAGCCTCGCCTGCTCGACCTCCCACAGTCGCACCAGGTCGGCCATGAAGCCGTTGCCGGCCGGCGCGGTCTCGTCGAGCGCTTCCTCGCCCCGGTCGCCGTAGACGCCGGTCGCCGAGGCGTTGATCACCGCGCCGGGCCGGCGCTCCAGCCGATCCAGCAGGGCCGCGATGGCGCGGGTGGTGTCCACCCGGCTGCCGAGCAACAGCCTGCGGCGTCCGGCGGTCCAGGGGCCTGCCGCGACCGGCGCTCCGGCCAGGTTGACCACGGCGTCGATGCGCATCTCGGCCGGGATTTCCGACAGGCTCCGCACGAACAGCACGCGCCTTGGCCAGCGCAGGCGGGCGGCGATGTCGTCGCGGACCAGCGCCACGACGCGGTCTCCCCGCGCGATCAGACGGTCCATCAGCACCGCGCCGATGAAGCCCGTAGCGCCGGTGATCAGAACCGTGCGGCCGCTGGGCGCGCCGGCCGGCGCGGCGTGGTCCGGCGCGCGGGTTCCGGCGGCCAGGTCGCGGACGGTCCAGACCAGCACGCCCAGCCCCAGCGCGGTGGCGATCCAGGACAGAAAGCCATGGCTCTCGGGAACGAAGGCCGTCGGCCGCGCGGCCCAGTCGACCAGCAAGGGGGCGAGCAGGGCCAGCAGCACGCCAAAACCGATGGCCATGACCGTGTGCAGCACGCGCTCGGTCGGGGGCAGGCGGCGGGTGCGGTCCTCGAGCAGGAAGTCCTGCAGGGTGATGACGATCTCGACCGCCAGCAGCGCGGCCAGGACCCAGGCCAGCCAGCCCTCCCAGCGCATCCAGGGCAGGGTCAGGAAGATCACCGCATAGATCGCCTCCCGCAGCCCGTGCAGCACCAGCTCCGGCCGCGCCGTCGGGCTGGCGGGCAGCCGGGCGGTCGCCTCGTGGTGCCACAGGGTGTCGATCGCCCCCAGCGCGCCCTGGCAGATGAGCAGGATCAGCACGGCGGTCATGGCGGAGGTCTCCTACGCGGGGTCCTGGAAGACGCCGTCCTGGAACAGGGTCCGGCCGAACCAGGGGTGGTGGAAGTCCATCGTGAAGCGGAACCGCCCGCCGCCGACGTCGCGGTGCACGACATGGGCGCGGCCGGGGGTCAGCAGGTCGGGGATCGGGAGGCGCAGCCCGCCGAGGCTGGCGAAGTAGCGGCGGCTTCGGAAGTGCAGGGCGCCGTCCTCGACGCTGACGGTCAAAGCCATGCCCAGCCCGCCGCGCACCACCTCCAGCAGCTCGCCGCCGGCCGTCATCAGCTTGGTCGAGCTGACCAGCACCGGCGAGCGGCGGTCGAAACGGTAGGTGCGGGCCCAGACCAGCCCGCCGCGCGGGTCGAGGTGCACATCGACCGAGGTCGGCACGTCCGCGCCGGTCCAGGGCGCCAGCGGCGTGCCGATCAGCCGGCAGACCTGCGCGACCAGCCGCCCGAAGAGGCTGGCCTGGACCACCATGCGGCCGTCGTAGAGGGTGCTCAGGCCCAGGGCCGGATGGGCCGCGAACCGATGCTGGACGGCGGCGGGCAGCCGCGCCCAGGCGTCGGGGCCGAGCAGGGCGGGGAAGTCTATGGGGACGAAGGCGGGTTTGGCCCGGACGGGAGCCGTAGCCCCCTGGTATCCCTTCAGAACCCGTTCCATCGCCCCGCTCTCCTCTAGCGTCCCATGAACCCTGCGACCTTCGCGCCCAGGCCCATCAGCTTGACCAGCGTGGGCCTGGGGATCTGACGGACCTGGTCGTACCAACGGTCCAGCCGGGTCATGAACCCTTGCATGTCCTTGAGCCGGGCCTTCACCCCCGAAGGGGTGGATGGATCGGCCTCGGCCTCCGCCACGCAGGCGGCCAGCATCTCCAGCGTCGGGTCGATCTCGCGCTTCTTCCGGCCCTCGACGATCAGGGTCAGCATGTCCCAGGGATCGGTCTTGCCCTCGAAGTGGTCGCGCCGGTCGCCGGGCAGGTGGAGGAGGCGGATCAGCCCCCAGCCCTGCAGCTCCTTGAGGCTGTTGGAGACGTTCGACCGCGCGATGCTCAGCGTCTGCGCGATCTCCTCGGCGTGCATCGGCCGGCCGGCCAGGAACAGCAGCGCCTGGATCTGGGCCACCGACCGGTTGGTCCCCCACCGCGTCCCCATCTCCCCCCAGTGGAGGATGTAGCGCTGCATGGCGGGGGTGAGGTTCACGGGGTTTCTCTAATTTCTGTCGAGACAGAAATAGCAGAAAACACGAGGGATGCAATCCTCCCCGGAGCGCAGCGAGGGGGAGGTGGCCTCGCGGAGCGAGGTCGGAGGGGGCGGCGCCGGGCTTTCAGAATTTGGCGCTGTGCGCGGCGGCCAGCCGTTCAACGCCAGCGCCGCCCCTCCACCATGCTCCGCATGGTCCCCCTCCCCAGCAAGCTGGGGAGGACGGCCAGAGGCTACGGCGTGATCAGGTACTTCTCGCCGGTGGCCTTGCGGTTGTAGGTGCGGATGACCTCCGGATCGAGCGCCTCGGCCAGGGTGATCTCCGCGGTGTAGTGGCTGGCGAAGGTGGTCTTCAGCTCGGCGACGACGCGGTCGCGCAGCTTCTGGGTCTCGACCGGCCCGATCTTCATCAGGAACGGCGTCAGCAGCCAGCCGCCCAGGCCCCACATCATGCCGAAGGCGCGGTTCAGCTCGGTCGGCCCGGTGTCGAGGCCGCCGTAGACGTAGACCTGCTTCATCTGGTTGGAGCCGTAGCGGCTGTAGACCTTGGCGGTCTTGTTGGCCGCCACTTCCATGCAGTTGAGGATCTGGCCCGACAGCTTGCCGCCGCCGATGGCGTCGAAAGCGAGATAGGCGCCGGTCTCGACGATCGCCTGGGTCAGGTCCTCCACTAACGTCGGTTTGCTGGAGTCGACGATGTGCGTGGCGCCCAGACCGCGCAGGATCGCCGCCTGCTCATCGTTGCGCACGATGTTGACCAGCGGGATGCCGTCGGCGAGGCAGATCTTGACCAGCATCTGGCCCAGGTTCGAGGCCGCCGCTGTGTGGATCAGGCCCGTGAAGCCTTCGCGCTTCATGGTCTCGGGGAAGCTCAGCGCCGTCAGCGGATTGACGAAGCAGGAGGCGCCGTCCGCCGGCGCCGTACCGTCCGGCAGCAGCATGACCGAGGCCAGCGGCAGGGTGCGGAACTGGCCGTACATGGCCCCGCCGAGGCAGGCGACGGTCTTGCCCAGCAGCGCCTGCGCCTCGGGCGAGGCCCCGGCCGCGACGACGACGCCGCAGCCTTCATTGCCGACCGGCATGCTCTCGTCGGCCCGCGCGGCCATCATCCGCATCAGGTGCTTGGGGATGTCGGCAGTGAAGGTCGGGCCGTTGGCGTTGGTTCCGGTGCGCCCGGTGCCGAGGTCGGCCGGGCCGATCAGCAGGCCGAGATCCGACGGGTTGATCGGCGAGGCCTGGACCTGGACGACCACCTCGCCGGCGGCCGGGGCCGGGGTGTCGACCCGCTCCAGCGACAGCTGCAGCTCGCCGCCAGAGGTCACCAGCGACCGAAGTTGAAGTCCCGACTGCCAGGCTGTCGTCGTCATGATGTCTCGCTCCCGCTACCGGTTGATCCGGATTGGCCCGCAATTGAGCCCATCGGCGGGGAGGGGGGAAGGGGCGTTGTCGAAAAGGACGGTCTTCAGGCCCGGTCAGCCAGCCACTGCGCGACGGAGCGGCCGGCCTGTCCGGTGGTCAGGGCCAGATCCGGCGACACCTCCGCCAGCCGCCCCGCCCGCATCAGCCCCAACAACGCCAGCTGATGACGCCGCAGGAAAGGGTCCGTGATCCGCCGGCCGATGATCATGCGGACCAGCAGCATGGGCGGAGACACCGCCTTCACCGGCCGGCCGAAGGCCTGTGACGCCAGCCGCGCCAGCTCCGGCAGGCCCAGGGCTTCGGGGCCTGTCAGCACCAGCGTCCGGCTCGCCGCCGCCTGCGGATGGGTCAGGGCCCAGACAGCGGCGCGGGCGATGTCGTCGACGTTGATGAACGCGACGCGGGCCTTGCCGAGCGGCAGGAGCAGTCGGCCGCTGTCGCGCGCGCCGTCCAGCAGAGGCTCAAGCGCCACCTGCATGAAGGCCGAGGGCCGCAGGATGGTCCACAACAGGCCCGACGCCTTCAGCGCCGCCTCTGCCGCCGCATGGGCCCGGCCCACGGGCGTCGGACTGTCGAGGGCGGTCGCAGCGTCACCGGCCGAGACCTTGACGACATGGGCGACGCCCGCCGCCCGTGCCGCCGCGATCGCCGCCCGCTCCTGCGCCTCCTGGCGCGGCGACTGGGTGGTCAGCAGGAAGACCGAGCTGATGCCGGCGAAGGCCGCGGGCAGGCTGTCCGGCTGATCGAGGTCGCCGGGCGCCGCCTCTACTCCGCCGGGGAGCGCCAGCGCCGCCTCCGGGCGCCGCGCCAGAACCCGCAGCGGCAGGCCCAGGTCCGCCAGTTGCTGAACGACACGCGAACCGATGCGGCCTGTGCCGCCGATGACGAGGATCATGATCCCTCCGGATTGACTTTCTGACCAGATAGTTCATTTATGACCATATAGTCAATTCGAGACCGCCGATGACCCTCGCCGCCGAACCCAGGACAGACCGCCGCCGGGCGCGAACGCGCACGGCGCTGCTTCGCGCCGGCCAGTCCCTGTTCGCCGATCAGTCCGTTGACGCGGTGAGCATCGACGACATCGTCGCCGCCGCCGACGTCGCCAAGGGCAGCTTCTACAATCACTTCAGCGACAAGGAGGCCCTGGCCCGCGAGATCGCCATGGCGGTCCGGGCCGAGGCCGAGGCCGAGATCGACGCGGCCAACGCCGGCGTCGCCGATCCGGTGAGCCGCATGGCGCGCGCCCAGACCGTCTTCGTGCGCTTCGCCCTGCGCGATCCGGTGCGGGCGCGGGCGATGATGCGCCTGTTCGCCGGCGCCACCCTGCCGAACGCGCCGTTGAACCGGGGCGTGCGGGCCGACGTCGAGGCCGGCCTCGCCGCCGGCGCCTTCCGCGGCCTGACCGTGGAGACGGGGGTTCTGTTGGCCATGGGCGTCGCCCTGGTGGCCGTCACCCGCGTGCTTGAACCCGGCGCCGCCACGCCGGTGGCCGACCTGTGCCGCAGCCTGAACTTCGGGCTGCTGCGCGGCCTCGGCGTCGACGAGGACCAGGCGCGGCGGGTCGCCGACGCCGCCGCCAACGACCTGTTTCCGGAGACTCTGTCATGAGCATCATCCGCATAGAAGACATCGCCCACGTCCGCTTCCGGGCGCCGGATCTGGCCGAGATGCAGGCCTTCCTCGAGCAGTTCGGGCTCGAGGTCGTCCTGGCCGACGAAGCGCGGCTGTTCATGCGCGGGCAGGGCGGCGCCCCCTTCCTGCACGCCACCGAACGGGGTGAAGCCGGCTTCGCGGCCCTGGGCCTTCGCGCCGCGAGCCTGGCCGACCTGCAGACGCTGGCGGCGGCCGAGGGCGTTCCCGTCGAGCTGCTCGACGCGCCGGGCGGCGGCCAGGTCGTGCGCCTGACCGACCCCGACGGCCACACTGTCGAGGTCGTCGCCGGGCAGGCCTGGGGCGATCCCGTCGCCTTTCCGCAGCGCCCGCCGTGGAACAGCGTCGATCACCGCGGTCGGCTCCGCGCGGTAAAGCGCATCGGCCAGGGGGCGGCCCATGTCATGCGCCTCGGCCATGCGGTGCTCGGGGTATCGGACTTCCGGACCTCCGAGGCCTGGTACAAGGCGCGCTTCGGCTTCCTCACCTCCGATGAGATCGCCGTCGCGCCGGACTTCTCCATCGGCGCCTTCATGCGCTGCGACCGCGGCGAGACGCCGACCGACCACCACACCCTGTTCCTGTTGCAGGGTCCGGCCGGGCCCGGGTTCAACCACGCCGCCTTCGAGGTGCGCGACCTCGACGACCTGATGGCCGGGCATGATCACCTCAAGGCCGGCGCCCGCACCCCCGCCTGGGGCGTGGGCCGGCACATCCTCGGCAGCCAGGTGTTCGACTACTGGCGCGATCCCTGGGGCCATATTCTCGAACACTGGACCGACGGCGACCTGCTGACCGCCGCCGAAGCCGCCAACACCGCCACCCTCCAGGATCTGCTCGGCGTGCAGTGGGGCCCGACCTCGCCGCCGGACTTCGGCTAGGAGCCAGACCCATGAAACTCGCCACCTTCAACGCCGGCGGCGCGCCGGAAACCGGCGTGGTCGCCGGCGACCGCATCATTCCGCTGAACCGCGCGTCGCCGGGCCTGCCCGCCGACATGATCGGCCTGATCAGCGCCTGGCCGGCGGTCGAGGCTGAAGTCCGTCGCCTCGCCGCCGCCGCCGCCGGCGCCGGCGCGCTGGCGCTGGACAGTGTCCGGCTGCTCGCCCCCGTCCCCCGCCCCGGGAAGATCTGGGCCATCGGCCTCAACTATGCCGACCACATCGCCGAGAGCGGCGTCGAGACGCCGGCCAACCAGGTCTGGTTTACCAAGGCAGGAACCGCCGTCACCGGACCCTTTGACCCGGTCCAGGTCCCCACGACCTTCTGCGATTACGAGGTCGAGATGGTCGCGGTGATCGGCGCCGGCGGTCGCAACATCTCCCGCGCCGACGCTCCCGCCGCCGTCTTCGGCTGGTGCGTCGGCAACGACGTCACCGAGCGCATGTGGCAGCACCGGACGCCGCAGTGGTCGCTGGGCAAGTCGTTCGACACCCACGCCCCGTTCGGGCCCTGGATTACCACCGCAGACGAGATCGCCGATCCCCACGCGCTGGACCTGCGCTGCCTCGTCAACGGCGAGACGCGGCAGAACTCCAACACCCGGCATCTGGTGTTCGACGTCTGGGACCAGATCGAGCACCTGTCGGCGGCCATGACGCTGGAGGCCGGCGACGTGATCTTCACCGGCACCCCGGGCGGGGTCGGGGCGGCCATGGACCCCCGGCGATTCCTCAAGGCCGGCGACGTCATGCGCTGCGAGGTCGAGGGCCTGGGCGCGATCGAAGCGGTTTGCGAGGCGTCCTGATGCCCCACGATTGCGATGTTCTGGTCGTCGGGCTCGGACCCGTCGGCGCGGCCCTCTGCGCGTTGCTGGCCCGCGAGGGTGTCAGCGCCATCGCGGTGGAGCGGGAGACCGACATCTATCCGCTGCCCCGCGCCGCCCATTTCGATCACGAGATCATGCGGCTGTTCCAGAAGCTGGGCATCGCCGCCGAGATGCAGCCGGCGTCGCAACCGGCCGCCGCCTACGAGTTCCGCAACGCCGCGGGCGACATCCTGATGCGCTACGACCAGGGCGCCGGCGGCAGTCCGTCGGGCTGGGCGCCGGGCTACATGTTCCATCAGCCCAGTCTGGAGACCGCCCTGCGGCGGCTGATCACGGCCTCGCCGCGGGTCGAGGCCCGTCTCGGACGGACCCTGGTCGCCTTCACCCAGGACGCCGAGGGCGTCAGCGCCACGGTCGATGGCCCGTCAGGGACGGAAACCCTCCGCGCCCGCTGGCTGGTCGGTTGCGACGGCGCCAGGAGTCCTGTGCGCGAGGCGCTGGGCATTGAGCAGAGCGACTACGGCTTCGATGAGCCCTGGCTGGTGATCGACGCGGTGGTCAGCGACACCTCGCGGCTGCCGGCGAACAATCTGCAGATCTGCGATCCGGCCCGGCCGACCACCTGCCTGGTCATGAGCCAGGGCCGCCACCGCTGGGAATTCATGCTGCTGCCCGGCGAGCAGCCGGCCGATGTTCTGGACGACGGCGTCATCCGCGATCTGCTCAGGCCCTGGAACTGCGAGGACTGCGTCGAGATCGAGCGCAAGGCGGTCTACCGCTTCCACGGGCGGGTGGCGGAGCGCTGGCGCGACGGGCGCGTGTTGCTCGCCGGCGACGCCGCGCACCAGACGCCGCCGTTCGCCGGCCAGGGCATGTGCTCGGGCCTGCGCGACGTCGACAATCTGGCCTGGAAGCTGGCCGCCGTGATCTTGCGCGGCGCCGATCCGGCCCTGCTCGACAGCTACCAGACCGAGCGCGAGCCGCAGGTCCGCAGCGTCATCGAACTGGCCATCGCCATGGGCCGGGTGGTCTGTATCAGCGATCCGCAGCAGGCCGCCCTGCGCGACGCCGGCATGCTGGCCCAGCGCGCAGCCGGGCACCAGCCTCCGGCCGTCGTATCGCCCCGCCTCGGTCCGGGGCTCGGCCTGGGTGAGGTCGGCGGCGTGTACTTCCCCCAGCCGTGGGCCGGGGACCTGCGGCTCGACGACGTTCTGGGCGAGGGGCCATGGCTGATCGTCCGGGGCGCGATGGACGGCGCCCTTACCCCGTTCGCCGCCGCCCTGGACGGCTGGCTTGAGGCGCGCGACGCCGAGGCGGTGCTGGTGCGACCCGACCGCTATGTCTTCGGCGCCGGTTCCCCCTCGGCGCTACAGGCCGCGTGGGCTGAGCGGGTGGCCTAGGCGCCAAACCCGGGAACGGCGCTACGGGCGTCCGTCCCGCTGCATCGCAGCAAAGACCTTGGCGGTCGTCCTGACTCCTGTGCTAGAACCCCTGCCACAAAGTTTGACGGCGCGGACCTCCCCGGGATCAACCGCGCCGACGTCCGAGGGCGAGACTTCATGGCGGATATCAAGACGGTCGGCGTTATCGGCGCAGGCCAGATGGGGTCGGGCATCGCGCATGTCTGTGCTCTGGCCGGGTACGACGTGTACCTGCACGACCTCAGCCAGGAGAAGATTGACGCCGGCGTGGCGACCATCGAGCACAATCTGGCGCGCCAGGTGAGCCGCGGCCTGATCGACGACGCGGCCATGAAGGCCACGCTGGGCCGCATCCGGCCCGCCGCCGACCTTTCGCTGATCGGCCAGACGGACCTGGCCATCGAGGCGGCGACCGAGAACGAAGAGACCAAGAAGTCGATCTTCCGCGCGCTGCAGCCGCACCTGAAGGCCGAGACGCTGCTGGCGTCCAACACCTCCTCGATCTCGATCACCCGCCTG
>JBIKII010000225.1:0-4070 GCA_044361705.1 Caulobacter sp. | reverse complement strand
ACCAATGGCCGAAGATGCCCGACATCCCGCCGCCGGACGACTGCCTGCCGGTGATGCTGTGGACCGACGATGGCGACAACCTGAACCGCCGCATCGAGCGCCGCGCGCCCGATGGCCGTTACGACCTCAAGAACCGCAAGGGCGAGATCAGCGAGGACGGCCGCATGCAGATGTGGCTGCGCACGGTCGAGGATGTACCGGTCGACGCGGCCCTGCTGGCCGTGTTCGCCGACTACGTGCCGTCGGGCTTCGGCCATTCGCTGGGCGTCTGGGCCGGCGGCAACAGCCTCGACAACACCCTGCGCGTCCTGAAGATCGTCCCGACCCGCTGGGTGCTGGTCGAGATCTCGATCAGCGGCATCCACGCCGGCGTCGGCCACGGAGCCATGAACCTCTTCGCCGAGACCGGCGAGTTGATGGCCGTGGCCAGCCAGACGGTGATCGTGCGGGTGCGGGAGTAGGGGAGATCCCGCTCTCCCAACGGGTAGAGCGGGACCCTGTGGCTACGCCATCTTCCCCGGCACCACCGGGTGCGAGCTCGACAGGCCGCCATCGACCGCGATCGCCTGGCCGTTGACGTAGGACGCGTCGTCCGACGCCAGGAACAGCGCCACCTGGGCGATCTCTTCCGGGACGGCGCCGCGGCGCAGGGCGTTGAGCTGGCCGATCTTGCCCTCGGTGCCGCGCTCGCGGGCGCGGTCGAAGACGTACTGGGTCATGCCGGTCTCGGTCAGGCCCGGGCAGACGGCATTGATGCGCACGCCGCTGCCGGCCATCTGGTTGGCGCCGGTCTGGACGATGCTGATCACCGCCGCCTTGCTGGCGCTGTAGGGCATGCCGCCCGCGCCCGATCGGATGCCGGCGACGCTGGCGGTGCAGATGATCGAGCCCTTGCCGCGCGGGACCATGACCTTCGCCGCCGCCTGGACGGCCAGGAAGACGCCGACGGTGTTGATGCGCAGCACCTCGTTCCAGTGCTCGGCCGTGAGTTCCATCAGGCCGGGCAGACCGCCGGAGACGCCGGCGTTGGCGAACATCACGTCGAGGCCGCCGTTGGCCTCCGCCGCCGCGACCAGTTTGTCGACCATGGCGGTGGAGGCGACATCGCCGACATGGGCCTCGCCGTTGCCGCCGGCCGCCTTCACCTGCTCCAGCGTCTCGGTGACCTTGTCGGAGAGGTCGGCGATGACGACGTAGGCGCCGGCCGCGCTGAACAGCTTCGCAGCCGCCCGGCCGATGCCGCTGGCCGCGCCGGTGATGATGGCCACGCGGCCTTCGAGACTTGCCATGATGCTTCCCTTCCCCAAGGTTATGATTCAAACACACGTTTGACACGGCGCGCGGGGGCTTGGCTAGCCGTGCTTGTGCCGGAAAGGCCGTCGCTTTAGGTTCGCCCCCTTTCAGGGGCGGCCCCGTCAGGCGAGTCATGGTTCAGCATTATCTCGAGTTCGAACGGCCTATCGCCGAGCTGGAAGGCAAGATCGAGGAGCTGTCGCGGCTCTCCGACACCGCCGGAGCCGGATCGTTCGACAGCGAGATCGACGCCCTGCGCACGCGCCTGGGCCAGCTCCGCCGCGAGTCCTACGCCGCCCTGACGCCCTGGCAGAAGGCCCAGGTGGCCCGCCATCCCGAGCGGCCCCACTTCGTCGACTACCTCGAAGGCCTGATCGACGAGTTCGTCGAGCTGCGCGGCGACCGCAAGTTCGCCGACGACCAGGCGATCATGGGCGGTCTCGGACGCTTCCGGGGCATGCCTGTGATGGTCATCGGCCAGGAGAAGGGTCACGACACCACCACCCGCCTGAAGCACAACTTCGGCATGGCCCGGCCCGAGGGCTACCGCAAGGCGGTGCGCCTGATGGACATGGCCGAGCAGTTCAACCTGCCCGTGCTGACCTTCGTCGACACCGCCGGCGCCTACCCGGGCCTGGGCGCCGAGGAGCGCGGCCAGGCCGAGGCCATCGCCCGCGGCACCGAGCGCTGCCTGACCCTGAAGGTCCCGATGGTCGCCACCGTGACCGGCGAGGGCATGAGCGGCGGCGCCATCGGCATCGCGGCCGGCAACAAGGTGCTGATCCTCGAGCACGGCATCTATTCGGTGATCAGCCCGGAGGGCGCGGCCTCGATCCTGTGGCGCGACGGCGCCCGGGCCAAGGACGCGGCCGAGCAGATGCACATCACCGCCCAGGACCTGATCAAGACCGGGGTGGTCGATCGCATCATCGATGAACCGCCCGGCGGCGCCCACTCCGACCCTGCCTTCACGGTGCAGGCCGTCGGCGACGCCATCGAGGAAGAGCTCAAGGCGCTGTCGGAGATGACCGCCGACCAGCTGCTGCGCCAGCGCGCCGACCGCTACTACGCCATCGGCCGCCAGGGCCTGTCCTGAGTTCGGTGACAGTTTGCGAATTGCAGGCGTGAAAGTCGGCTCAGTGATCGCAATTCGCAAACTGTCACCGAACTCGCGCGCCGTGTTGCGTTTCGCTGAGATGCGCGCTAAAGTTGTCAAATGTCCAGAGCGCCGCGCATCGTCGTGCCCGGGCTTCCGCACCATGTCACCCAACGGGGCAACCGGCGGGAACGCGTATTCTTCGGGGACGGCGACTATCGCTACTATCTGAAGCTGATCACCGCTGCGGCCGAGGTCGCCAGCGTGGAGGTCTGGTCCTACTGCCTGATGCCCAACCACGTCCATTTCGTTGTCGTTCCATCGAGTCCCGACGGCCTGCGCGCGGTGTTCGCCGACGCTCATCGGCGCTACACCAGTTTCATCAATGCGCGACGCGAGCAGACTGGCCATCTATGGCAAGGTCGCTTCGCCTCGGTCGTGATGGACGAACGACACCTCCTCGCCGCGTTGCGCTATGTCGCGCTCAATCCGGTTAGGGCCGGTCTGGTGGAGAGAGCGACCGACTGGCCCTGGTCGAGCGCACGGGCGCAGGCCGTAGGCCGGGATAACGGCGTCGTCCGCGTTGGTCCCACGCTTTCACGGACGGGCGACTTCAAAGCCTTCCTGGATGAGGTCGAGGACGATGCGGCCGTGGCCGCGCTTCGTCGGTCGAGCGCCGGCGGCTGGCCTGTGGGCGATCCGGCATGGCTCGCCGCGCTCGAGTCCCGTGTCGGTCGCGTGGTCGGGAAGCGAAGGCCAGGTCCAAAGCCGCAGGCCCGAGTTCGGTGACAGTTTACGAATTGTCGACAGCCGGGACCTCGACGGAGCAGCAATTCGCAAACTGTCACCGAACTCACTGACCCGGCACTCCAGGCGCCAGAATGACGCAGGCGATCAACCTTAACGGTTGCTTTAATCCCCTGACCGATAGCCTGCTCGCGGGCAGGGAGCGCAGGCGTGCCGGATACGATCGAGCCGGTTGAGCGGAAGGGCGCGGGGGCCCCCAACCTCAACCCGAACACCGTCTTCAACCTGTCCAAGGCCACGGTCATGGTCGTGGACGACGAGCCGTTCTCGCTGCGGCTGACGGCCCAGACGCTGCTCGGCTTCGGGGTGGTCACGCGGCATCAGTGCGGCTCGGCGGACGACGCCACCGCCCTGCTCAGGAGCCATCCCGTCGACCTGCTGATCGTCGACGCCGAGATGCCGGGCAAGGACGGCTATGACCTGGTCCACTGGCTGCGGCGGTCCGGCCTCGACAACGCCTGGACGCCGGTGCTGATGATCTCCGGCCATACGCCGGTCTCGAAGGTGGCCAAGGCGCGCGACTGCGGGGCCAACTTCATCGTGGCGCGGCCGCTGACGGCGACGCTCCTGCTGGACCGCATCCTGTGGGTGGCGAAGGACCTTCGCGGCATGCTGGAGACGCCGACCTACGCCGGCCCCGACCGCCGCTTCCGCGAGCTGGGCCCGCCCGAAGGCGTCGCCGAACGCCGCAACGACCCGCTCAGCCGGGGCAAGATCAACCTGTCCGCCGAAGGAGGCTCGGTCGCATGACCGTCAACTGGATCATGCGGCGGTCACGCCTGTCCAAGCTGGTCAACCAGCCCGGCGGCGTCACCGTCGGCAAGGCGCTGGCCGAGGCCGCGCGCCATACCGAGGAGTTCCGTGTCGAGGCCAT
>JBIKII010000071.1:0-13849 GCA_044361705.1 Caulobacter sp. | reverse complement strand
CTGGCGGGACGCGCGACCTTCGAGGACGTGGTCCAGTTGCTGTTCGATGGCTTCTACGAGGGGCTGCCCGCCGACGTCGGCCCGGCGCTGGGCGCCGCGCGGGTCGAGGTCTTCGCCCAGGTCGCCGCACTGGACGCCGGGCTGCTGGCGCTGGATCCGGTCGAGGCCATGCGGGCCCTGACCGCGCGCCTGCCCGATGGCGATGACCTGCCCACCGCGTTGCGGCTGCTGGCCGCGCCGGCCGTATTCATCCCGGCGGTCGTACGGGCGGGGCAGGGGCTGGCGCCCGTCGCGCCCGACGCGACCCTGGCCCACAGCGCCGACATCCTGCGCATGCTGCGCGGCGCGGCTCCCACCCCCGAGGAAGCCCGCGCGCTCGACGCCTATCTGGTCACGGTCAGCGACCACGGCCTCAACGCCTCGACCTTCGCCGCCCGGGTCATCGCCTCGACCCGCGCGGGTCTCACCTCGGCGGTGCTCGGCGGCATCTCGGCGCTCAAGGGACCCCTGCACGGCGGCGCGCCCGGGCCGGTGATCGAGATGCTCGACGCGATCGGCACGCCGGGCCATGCCCGCGCCTGGCTGGAGCAGGCGCTGGACAGCGGCGAACGACTGATGGGTTTCGGCCACCGCATCTACAAGGTGCGCGACCCCCGCGCCGATGCGCTGAAGGGCGCTGTGCGGCGTCTGACCCAGGGCTCGAACGCCGCGCCCGGCCGGCTGGCCTTCGCCGAGGCGGTGGAGAGCGCGGCCCTGGCCATCCTGCGCGAGCGCAAGCCTGACCGGTCGCTGCAGACCAACGTCGAGTTCTACACCGCCCTGCTGCTGGAGGCCCTAGCCTTCCCGCCCGCCGCCTTCACCGGCGTCTTCGCCATGGGCCGTGTCGCCGGCTGGCTGGCCCACGCCCGCGAACAGCTGGCCGGCGGTCGTTTGATCCGGCCGCAGTCGGTGTACGTGGGGCCGGCGCCGAGGCGGGCGGCTTAGAAGCCGGATCGGGGACATGTACTTCAGTACGTGTCCCCCGCAGCTCGAAGCCGATGGGGACACGCACTGAAGTGCATGTCCCCGGCTGTCGCGCTAAACTCCCGCGATGACCACCTCCGCCCCGCTCACCGTCGCCGAAACCACCGCCGTCACCCGCCGGGTGACGCAGCTGTCGGTCAGCGTGGCGCTGGTGCTGGTGGCGGCCAAGACGGCGGCCTGGCTGGCCAGCGGCTCGGTGGCGGTGCTGGCCTCGCTGGCCGACTCCGGCCTCGACCTGCTGGCCTCGCTGATCACCCTGTTCGCTGTTCGCTTCGCCGCCAGCCCGCCCGACGCCGAACACCGCTTCGGACACGGCAAGGCCGAGGCCTTCGCCAGCCTGATGCAGGGCGGCCTGGTCTTCGCCTCGGCCGCCCTGGTGGGCCGTGAGGCGATCGCGGGCCTGATGGATCCCCGCCCGATCCAGGCCGGCGGATGGGCCATGGCTGTGATGGCGCTGTCCATCGTCCTGACGCTGGGGCTCGTGGCCGCCCAGAGCCGGGCGCTGAAGCAGGCCAGCTCGGTGGCCGTGCAGGGTGATCGCGCCCATTACGCCGCCGACCTCGCGTCCAACATCGCCGCCATCCTCGGCATCGCCGGGGCCAGTCTGCTCGGCCTCTTCTGGCTCGACGCCGCCGCCGGCCTGTTGGTCGCCGCCTGGCTGGTCTGGGGCGCCATCGGCGTGTTCCGCGAGGCGGCGGGCCAGCTGATGGACCACGAACTCGATGACGAGGCCCGTCAGCGCATCGTCGCCCTGATGACAGAGGACCCGGCCATCAAGGGCGTGCACCAGCTGCGCACCCGCGCCTCGGGCCCCTACATTCATATCCAGATGCACGCCGACCTCGACCCGGGCCTGACGCTGGTGGCCGCGCATGACGCCATGGTCGCCGCCGAGAACCGGGTTCTGACCGCCTTTCCGACGGCCGATATCATCATCCACCCGGACCCGCGCGGCCGGGCCGAACCCCACGGCGGAGCCTTCGCCGAGACCACGCATTAGGACTTCGCGCGCCTCCGGGCGGGGGAGCCGCCCACCCCTCCGCCCGACGCGCCACCATCCGCGGTAAACGCGCCCTTAACGCGACCGTGGTCTAGCTGCGCGCTTGAATCACCGGACCCGCCATGAGCGTCGAACGCACCCTGCATCACTTCCCGCTCGACCCCGCCTCGCGGCAGGTGCGGCTGGCGCTGGGCGAGAAGCGCCTGTCGTTCACCGAGGTGCAGGTCCGCTGGTGGGAACAGCCTGAGGACTTCGCGGCGCTCAACCCCTCGGGCGTGCCGCCCGTGCTGGTCGAGCGATCGGCCGGGGGCGAGGTGGTCATCTGCGAGACCCGCGCCATCCTCGAGCATCTCGAGGAGCAGAACCCCGAGCCGCCGCTGCTGGGCCGCGACCCGTCCGAGCGGGCGGAGGCGCGACGCCTGCTGCAGTGGTTCGACCGCAAGTTCGACTCCGAGGTCTCCGGCTATCTGCTGCACGAGAAGATGGAGAAGCGGCTGCTGGGCCTTGGCGCCCCGGCCCTGGCCAACATCCGCGCCGGGCGCGAGGCCCTGCGTCATCACCTCAAGTACATCGAACTCTTGCTGGCCAATCGCGACTGGCTGGCCGGTCGGCGCATCTCGCTCGCCGACATGGCGGCGGCGGCGCACCTGTCGGTCATCGACTACTTCGGCGATGTGCCCTGGAATGACGTCCCGACGGCCCGGACGTGGTACATGAAGATCAAGTCCCGTCCCTGCTTCCGCCCGCTCCTGGCCGACCGCTGGCCGGGCCTGGCGCCGGCGCCGCACTATCACGACCTTGATTTCTGACGACCCCAGGCCGCGGATCATCGAACGGGCCCGGCGCCTGGGCTTCGATGTTGTCGGCTTCGCGTCCGCCTCCGATCCCTGGCCGGCCGGTGAGCGTCTGCGCGCTTTCGTCGCCGCGGGCCTGCACGGCCAGATGACCTGGATGGAGGAGACGCTCGAGCGCCGCGCCCACCCCACCGGCATGTGGCCCGAGGCAAAGACCGCCGTCCTGCTAGGCATGAACTATGGCCCCGACACGGACCCGCTTGAGGCCCTCAAGGACCGGTCCCACGCCGCCATCTCCGCCTACGCCCAGGGCGACGACTACCACCCGCTGATCAAGGGCCGGCTCAAGAATCTCGCCGGCTGGATGAAGGCGAAGTTCGGCGGCGAGGTGAAGGTCTTCGTCGACACCGCCCCCTTGATGGAAAAACCCCTGGCTCAACGCGCTGGCCTGGGCTGGCAGGGCAAGCACACCAACCTGGTCTCGCGGGAGCTGGGCAGCTGGCTGTTCCTGGGTTCGGTGCTGGCCTCCGTCGAGATCGAACCGGACGCGCCGGAGATCGACCGCTGCGGCTCCTGCAGCGCCTGCCTCGACATCTGCCCGACGCAGGCCTTCCCCGCCCCGTACCGGCTCGATGCCCGCCGCTGCATCTCCTACCTGACGATCGAGCACCAGGGACCTGTGCCGGAGGAGTTCCGCGCCGCCATGGGCAACCGCATCTACGGCTGCGATGACTGCCTGGCCGTCTGCCCGTGGAACAAGTTCGCCGAGACGTCTCGCCAGGCGCAGCTGCAGGCGCGGGATGAACTGCGCTCGCCGTCTCTGGCCTCGCTGGCGGCGTTGGACGAGGCCGGATTCCTCGCCCTGTTCCGCCGCAGCCCGATCCGCCGCATCGGCCGCGACCAGTTCGTGCGCAACGTGCTCTACGCGGTGGGCAACAGCGGGGACGCGACGCTGCTGCCGGCGGCGGAGCGGCTGCTGGACGATGCCGATCCGGCGGTGCGGGACGCGGCCCGGTGGGCGGTGGGGCGGCTCACCACTCTCTAACGCCGTCATCCTCGGGCTCGTCCCGAGGACCCCTCGTTCAGCTTCACCGTGAGAGCGTGATCACACGCTCACCTGCGACCGACAGAGGGGTCCTCGCCACAAGGGCGAGGATGACGGGGAGAAAGCCAAGGTGCTGGGCTACCCCAACGCCTCCGCCAGCCGCAGCATGAACACCGCGCCGCGTCGCATCTGCTCGACCTCGACATACTCGTCCGGCTGGTGGGCCTGGTCGATGTAGCCCGGACCGCAGATGACGGTCGAGAAGCCCGCGCCCTGGAACTGGCCGCCCTCGGCGGCATAGGGCACGACGCGCATCGGGCTGTTGTCGCCGGTCAGGCCGCGGACGAAGGCCTCGGCCGCGCCGTCAGGCTCGGGGGCCATCGGCGGCACGTCGGCGATCACCTCGAAGATCGCCGAGGCGTCCGCGTCGCGGGCCTTCAGCCGCGCGTCCAGATCGGCCACCCGGGCGCGGAACCCGTCCAGCAGGTCCAGCGCCCGCTGGCCCGGCGCGCAGCGCAGGTCGAAAACGATCTCGCAGCGGCGGGCCAGGATGTTGGCCGCGGTGCCGCCGTCGATCCGGCCGATGGTCAGGGTCGAGCCCTTGGGTTCGAACGGCGAGGCGGGGTCGGCGCTGGCGTCCAGTTCAGCCGCCAAGGCCGTCAGGGCTGCGATCAGCTCGGCCGCCGCCATGTTGGCCGAGACGCCGAGGTGCGGCTGGCTGGAGTGGGCCTCCCGGCCGGTCACCACGACCCGGAAGAAGGCCGCGCCCTTGTGGCCGCTGACCGGCGCCATGCCGGACGGCTCGCCCACCACGACCAGCGCCGGGCGCGGCAGGTCGCGGGCGATGACCGCGATCATGTCCGGCGCCCCGAAGCAGCCGGTCTCCTCGTCATAGGAGAGGGCCAGGTGCACCGGCCGCTTTACGGCCGCGAAGTCGGGGACGGCGGCCAGGGCCAGGGCGATGAAGCCCTTCATGTCGGCGGAGCCGCGTCCGTACAGCTTCCCGTCGCGCTCGGTCAGGGTGAAGGGCTCGCTCGTCCACGGCTGGCCGTCGACCGGCACCACGTCGGTATGGCCCGACAGCACGACCCCGCCCGCGACCGCCGGCCCGACGCTGGCCAGCAGGTTGGACTTGTCGCCGGCAGGATTGGCGATGCGGCGCGAGGCGATGCCGTGGTCCTTGAGGTACGCCTCCACCCAGTCGATCAGCGCCAGGTTCGAGCCGCGCGAGGTGGTGTCGAACGAGACGAGGTGGCCGAGGATGTCGATAGCGCGGGCGGTCAGGGCGTCGGCGGAGGAGGGCATGGGGACTATATGCGCCAATCCTCTCCCGCTTGGGAGAGGTGGCCCGGCGGAGCCGGGTCGGAGAGGGAGGAGCAGCGGAGAGACGATGGCTCACCGCTTCAAACGGCAGTGCTTCCCTCACCGCCATGCTCCGCATGGTCCCCCTCTCCCAAGCGGGAGAGGATAGAGACGACTCATGCCCCGCTACCCCTAAAACTCCCCCACTCCGCGCAAGCCCTTGCCCCAAACGGGCCCCCGCCCTAAAGCCGACGCCTCATGTCGACCCAAGGCCTCATCCTCACCCTGTCCTGTCCCGACCGCCGCGGCATCGTCGCGGCCGTGTCCGCCTTCCTGGCCGAGCGGGACTGCAACATCCTCGACGCCCAGCAGTATGACGACGCCGAGACCGGCGCCTTCTTCATGCGGGTGGTGTTCGCGCCGGACGGCCACGGCGCCGCGGACCTTCGCGCCCAGTTCGAGACCATCGCCACCACCTTCGCCATGCGCTGGAGCCTGCGCGACCCGGCGGTGCGCAAGAAGGTGATGATCCTGGCCAGCCAGTCAGACCACTGCCTGTCGGACCTGCTGTACCGCTGGCGCATCGGCGAGCTGGACATGGAGATCGCCGGGGTGATCTCGAACCATCCGGCCGAGACCTATCGCCGGGTCGACCTGACCGGCCTGGCGTTCCATCACCTGCCGGTCAGCAAGGACACCAAGCTCGAGCAGGAGGCCCAGGTCTGGGCGCTGATCCGCGACAGCGGCGCCGACCTGGTCGTCCTCGCCCGCTACATGCAGATCCTGTCAGACGGCCTGGCGGCCAAGCTGGAGGGCCGTTGCATCAACATCCACCACTCGTTCCTGCCGGGCTTCAAGGGCGCCAAGCCCTATCACCAGGCCCATGCGCGCGGCGTGAAGGTCATCGGCGCCAGCGCCCACTTCGTCACCGCCGACCTCGACGAGGGTCCGATCATCGAGCAGGACGTCGAGCGCATCAGCCACCGCGACACCCCCGAGGACCTGATCCGCAAGGGCCGCGACATCGAACGCCGCGTGCTGGCGAGGGCGTTGCGCTGGTCGCTGGAAGATCGCGTGCTGCTGAACGGCCGCAAGACCGTGGTGTTCACGGACTGATGCACTGACGGGGACATGTACCGTCTTCGGTACGTGTCCCCTGCCGCTTCAAGCCGATGGGGACACGCACTGAAGTGCATGTCCCCGGCTTCAGTCTACCCCAGCGCCGGGCCGCCGTTGGGCAGGCTGTCGATCAGTTCGATCTTGAAGATCAGCACCGCGTTGGGCGGGATCACCCCGCCGGCGCCGTTCTCGCCGTAGCCGAGCTCCGGCGGGACGTAGAGCATCCAGGTATCGCCCGGCTTCATCTTCTGCAGCGCCTCGGTCCAGGCGGGAATCAGGCCCGACAGGTTCATCACCGCCGGCGCGCCCTTGTCGTAGGAGCTGTCGAAGATCTCGCCCGAGACCAGCTTGCCCTCGTAGTGGACCTTCACGTCATCGCGCGGGCCGGGCGAGCGGCCGCCGGCTGGACCGGACTTCTCGACCTTGTAGAGCACGCCGGACGGCAGCTTCTGGACGCCCGGCTCCTTGGCGGTCTTGTCGATGAAGGCCTGGGCGTTGGCCGCGCTGGCTTCCAGCAGGGCCGGGTCCGGCTTCTTGTGGCAGCCGGCGAGAACCAGGCCGGCGAGGGCGGCGACGATGAGGGTGCGACGAAGCATTGGGTTCCTGCTGATTTCAGACCGCCCGCGGCGGATACCCGCACGCGCGCAGCTCGTCCATGATCTCCTGGGTGTGCTGGGCGTCGCGGGTCTCGATCATGATGTCGAACTCCGCGCCCTTGGCCGGCACGTCCAGGGCCAGGCGGTTGTGGGCCACCTCGATGATGTTGCCGCCCATCTCGCCGATCACGCGGCTGACGGTGGCCAGAAGGCCGGGCCGGTCGTCGCCGATGATCCGCAGCGAGACGAGCCGCTGCGCCCGCACCAGCTCGCGGGTCAGCACGCTGGCCAGCAGGCGGGTGTCGATGTTGCCGCCGCAGAGGATCAGGCCGCACTTCTTGCCGCGGAACCGCTCCGGATAGGCCAGCAGCGCGGCCAGCGAGGCGGCGCCGGCCCCCTCCGCGATGGTCTTCTCGACGTTGCAGTAGAGGGCCACCGCCCGCTCGATATAGGGCTCTTCCAGCAGCAGAACGTCGTCGATCAGCGGCCGGGCGATGGCGTAGGTGTTCACGCCCACCACCTTGACCGCGATGCCCTCGGCGATGGTCTGGCCGCCGGCCTCGGCGGTCATGCCGCGCATCTTGGCGGTGAAGGACGGGTACATCGCCGGCTCGCAGCCGATGATGCGGATGTCGGGCTTCAGCGCCTTGGCCGCCGTGGCGACGCCGCTGATCAGGCCGCCGCCGCCGATCGGCACCGGCAGGATCTCGAGGTCCGGCTGGTCCTCCAGCATCTCCAGCGCAATCGTGCCCTGGCCAGCGATGACGTCCAGGTCGTCGAACGGGTGGACGAAGGTCAGGCCGCGCTCCTCGCGCAGCTTCTGGGCGAAGGCGTTGGCCTCGTCATAGGTGTCGCCCTCGATGACCACCTCGGCGCCGTGGCCCTTGGTGTGCTGCACCTTCACGAACGGGGTGCCGCGCGGCATGACGATGGTCACCGGCACGCCCAGCCGCGCGCCGTGATAGGCCAGCCCCTGGGCGTGGTTGCCGGCGCTGGCGGCGATGACGCCCAGCCGGCGCTGTTCGTCGGTCAGCAGCAGCAGTTTGTTGAGCGCCCCGCGCTCCTTGTAGGCCGCCGTGAACTGCAGGTTCTCGAACTTGACCCACACCTCCGCGCCGGTGATCTCCGACAGGGTGCGGGAATGGCGCAGCGGCGTGCGCTCGATATGGCCGGCCAGCCGGCCGGCGGCCGCCTTGATGTCGTCGAGGGTCAGGGTCATCGCCGCAGACGCTTAAGGGGCGCGAGCCTTCAGCGCAAACCCCTAAGCAGGTCCAGCCTGCGCATGGCCTTGCCGGGCAGCTCCGAAACCGGTCCCAGCGGCAGGGTCTCGGCCACCCGGCGCAGGCCGTAGGCCGCCTCGCGCAGCATCGCCGCCGCCGACAGGCCGCCGACGAAGCCGTGGCTGACCTCGACAGCCTGGTTGGCCAGTTCGCGCTTGAAGCGGTAGTCGCCGGCCCCCAGGTCGAGGCGGCTGTAGGGGACATTGTCCATCCAGCGCAGGATGTCCTGGAACAGCATCATGCCGGGCGAATAGCGGTCGAAGGCTGGGTCGTGGCCGATGATCCAGCTGTGCACCGTCGAGCCGCCGCGGATGTCGAGCTGGGCGGCGGCCAGGGTCTCGCCGATGTGCAGGGTGAACAGCACGCCGCCGAAGTCCGGATCGCGGCTGGCGAACAGCTGGCGCACCAGCCGCAGCGGCCAGCCGGCCTCGAACAGGTCTGTCTGGCCGGTCTCGCGCCAGGCGCGCTGCTTCCAGGCGATGAGCTGGTCGAAGTCGCCCTTGGCGCGGGAGAAGGCGGTGAAGCGCACCGGGCCGATCTCGCGCTCGACCTTGCGGCGCTTCTTGTCGATGTCCTTGAGGGCCGAGACCCCGGCCGCGCGGCGCTCGGCCTCATAGGCCGCGTAGCCGCCGGAGACGTTGATGATCCGCGAGGTCTGGGCGCCCTTGATATGGGGCGCGAACGGGGTCTGGCCGTCCAGCATGTGGCTGAAGTCGAGGCGGCCGACGCCCAGCGCCTGGACGATCTCGCGAGGATCGACCGTCAGGCCCGGCTCGGCGACCAGGCCCTGGTAGTCGCACATCGGCGCGCCCGCCGGCATGGCCGCGAACGGGCCGACCCGGGCGGCCAGGAAGCCCTTCGGGTCGGCCATGCCGCCCAGCACCGCCACGCGCACCCCCCGGTCGCCCGTGGAAGGCCCTTGCGCCCGCGCGACGGCCCTCGGCCAGTAAGGGGACAGGAATGGCGTCTCCAGCGCCGGTTCCGCCGCCTGCAAGGCCGCCCACCGTTCCACGGCATGGGCGGTAAGCTCCCAGGGCCTGACGATGTCGATCTGCACGGTTGGCTGTTCCCCGACCCTTCTGGTCGTCGGGCAGCTTAGGCCGCAACCGTTGCGGGAGGGTTTAGACGCGGGCAGGGGGCGGGAGGAATCAAACCTCGCAGGCCGCCTTGGCCTCGGCGCGCAGCTCGGGGATGCCCGTGCCCTTTTCGGCGGACGTCGCCAGCACGCGCGGGAAGGAGGCCGGGCGTTTGCGGATGGCGTCCTGGGTGCGGGCCACGACGGCCTCGACCTCCTCGGCCTTCAGCTTGTCGGACTTGGTCAGCACGATCTGGTAGCTGACCGCCGCCGTGTCGAGCGCGTCGAGCGCCTCGGTGTCGACAGCCTTGAGGCCGTGGCGGGCGTCGATCAGCAGATAGACCCGCTTCAGGTTCGGCCGACCGCGCAGATAGGCCCGGCCCAGGTCCTGGAACTTGTTGGCCACGCCGCGCGAGACCCGCGCGAAGCCGTAGCCGGGCAGGTCGACCAGCCGCAGCTGGTCGTCGAGGTTGAAGAAGTTGATCTCCCGCGTCCGGCCCGGCTCGTTGGAGGCGCGGGCCAGGTACTTCTGCCCGACCAGGGCGTTGATCAGGCTCGACTTGCCGACGTTGGAGCGGCCGGCGAAGGCCACCTCCGGCAGGTCGGGGCCCGGCAGGCCGTCCATCTTCACCGCGCCCATCATGAAGGCGACCGGATGGGCGAAGAGGATGCGGGCGGCCTCCAGCTCCTCGTCGGTGAAGGGCGCGGTCAAGCCGCGGCCTTCGGCTGGCCGCGGACCTTGGCGATGAAGTCGTCGATGGGGTTCTCGACCTGGAACTTCCGCATGTTGATGTACTGCTGGAAGATCGAGAACACGTTCGAGAAGGTCCAGTACAGCAGCAGGCCCGCCGGGAAGCCGGCCATGATGAAGGTGAACATGATCGGCATCAGCTGGAAGATGCGCTGCTGCATGGGGTCCGGCGCCGGCGGGTTCATCGCCGTCGTCAGCCACATGGTGAAGCCGTAGAGCAGGGGCAGGAAGCCCAGGTGCACCAGGGCGGCGACGCCGCCGATGAACGGCGTCGAGGCGACGTCCCAGGGGATCAGGCCGAACAGGTTGAGGACCGTGTAGGGGTCAGGCGCCGAGAGGTCCTTGATGTAGCCGTAGAAGGGCGCGTGACGCATCTCGATCGTCACCGACAGCACCTTGTAGAAGGCCAGGAAGATCGGGATCTGCAGCAGGATGGGCAGGCAGCCGGCGACCGGATTGACCTTCTCCCGCTGATACAGCGCCATGGTCTCCTGCTGCATCTTGGTCGGGTCGTCCTTGTAGCGGGCCCGCAGCTCCTCCATCGGCTTCTGCAGCTTCTTCATCCGCGTCATGGACTCGTAGCTCTTCTGGGCCAGCGGGAAGAGCAGCACCCGCACGATCAGCGTCACGGCCAGGATGGCCACGCCGAAGTTGCCCACCAGGCCGAAAATGAACTCGAGCGCCTGGAAGAAGGGCCGGGTGAAGAACCACAGCATCCCCCAGTCGACGGCCTTGTCGAGGTCGGGGATCGGCTGTCCGCCGGCCTTGCCCTTCTCGTAGGCCTGCAGGTCCTGGACGACCTTGGCGCCGGCGTAGACGCGGGTCGTCTCGCTGATCGTGCCGCCCGGCGCGATGGTGTGCAGGCTGCCGGCGTAGTTGGCGTTGTAGGAATCGACGTCGCCGATCTTCGGCGCCGAGAACTGGGCGACGATCTTCTCGTCCTGGTCAGGCACGACGGCGGCCAGCCAGTACATGTCGGTGATGCCCAGCCAGCCGCCGTTGGAGGTGTAGCTGGCGGCGATGCGCTTGGCGGCGTCGCCGGACGAGGCGGCGCGCTCGGCGGCCTCCTGGCCCTTCTTGAGCCAGGGCTTGAACTTCAGCAGCCGCAGCTCGGCGCCCTTGCCGTCGTCCGACAGGATGCCGACGGCGCCTTCATGCACATTCTGGCCCTTGCCCTGGTGCGGCGCGAGGCCCTGGCGCAGGATCGAGGCATAGGGCGCGACCTGGACCGGCATGCCCGTGGTGTTGCGCACCGTGTCGGTGACCGTGAACATGAAGCGGTCGTCGACCGACATCACGCGCGTGAAGGTCAGGCCGTTGGCGGCGGCGAAGGTCAGCTCGATCGGCTTGCCCGGCGACAGCACATCGCCCTTGCTCAGGGTCCAGACCGACTGGTTGGTCGGCAGGCCCGGCAGGTTCTGGCCCACCCAGCCGATGTCGGTGAAGAAGGCGTGGGCCGTCCCCTCGGGGCGGAACAGCTCGACCATCGGCGAGCCCTTGGCCAGGGTCTCGCGGTAGCCCTTGAGATAGAGGTCGTCGAGGCGCGCGCCCTGCAGGCGGATCGAGCCCTTCAGCGTCGGGGTCTCGACAGGGACGCGGGGGCTGGCGGCGGCGGCGAGCTCTCGCGACATGATCACCGGCGCGGGCGGCGCCCCGGGCGCGCCCGGGGCCGTGGCCGTCTGTTCGGCGACCGCTTTGGCCCGTTGTTCCGCCAGCCGCTTCTTGTTGGCGGGGTCCAGAACCAGGAACTGGTAGGCCGTCAGCAGGATGACGGCGATGACGACGAACACGAACGTGTTGCGGGTGTCGTTCTGTTGCATGAAGCGGGCTAACCGGAACGGGAGGGATCTGAGGCGACGCCGGATGGCGCGGGCACGGTGTCGGGATCGGTCGCGAGCCTTATCAGCGCGCTTTTCACATCGTCAAGGAGACGGTCCCAGGGCCGGGCCGCCGTACCGCCCCGCGCGATGAAGACATAGTCGCTGCCGGGGACGCCGTGGAGGGGCAACAAGGCCCGCGCGGCCTCGCGCAGGCGGCGCTTGCAGCGGTTGCGCACGACCGATCCGCCGACCCGCTTGGTGGCCGTGAAGCCTGAGCGAATCCCGGGATCGCCGTCGGCGCGGTCGCGGCGCTGGATGACCACCGCGCCATGGGACCGGAAACGCGCTTGAGCGGCCAGGAGAAACTCCGGCCGCTTGCGCATACGTTCGATTGTCGGCTGTTGGTCCAACGTCGTCCCGGCCCCGTCGTCAGAAGGAGATAGGGACGCGCCTGTCGCTTACTAGGCGGTCAGACGCTTGCGGCCCTTGGCGCGGCGACGGGCGACGATCTTGGCGCCGTTCTTCGTCGACATCCGCAGCCGGAAGCCGTGACGGCGCTTGCGCACGAGACGCGAGGGCTGAAAGGTCCGCTTGCTCACGGGATAGCTCCGAATTCTAAAGGTCTAGGCGCGCCAGGCGGGGCCCGTCGCGGTGAGCGGGGGGAGATACGGGAAGGCCGGGGGTGAGTCAACCCAAGCCCTTACAGATCAGGCCGGATGATCGCCTTACCCACCACCTGGCGGTCGGCCAGCAGGTCGAAGGCCTCGCGCCACTGGTCCAGCGGCAGCTCGGCGTGCACGCGGGGTTTGATGACACCTTCGTCGGCCATGCGCCAGACGGCCTCGGCGTTGTCGCGGCCGCGCTCGGGGAACTGGCGGCCATACTCGCCGGCCCGCACGCCCATGACCGAGAAGCCCTTGATCAGCGGCATGTTGACCGAAACGGTCGGGATGCGGCCGGAGGTGAAGCCGATGACCAGCAGCCGGCCGTCGAAGGCGATGCAGCGCACGCTTTCGTCGAAGATGTCGCCGCCGACCGGGTCGTAGATGACGTCCGCGCCGCGCCCGCCGGTGATTTCCTTTACCCGCTCGCGGAAGCCGCCGGTGACGTTGACCGTGGCGTCGGGCCCGTACTCGGCCGCGACGATGGCCAGCTTCTCGTCCGAGGCCGAGGCGGCGATGACCTTGCAACCCAGCGCCTTCGCCATGTCCACGCAGGCCAGCCCGACGCCGCCGGCCGCGCCATGGGCCAGCACCCACTCGCCCGGCTCGACCCGCGCCCGCCGCACGAGCGCCACATAAGCGGTCATGTAGGCGGCGCCGTAGGCCGCGGCCTGGGCGAAGCTCAGGCGCTGCGGCTTGGGCTTGAGGCCCCGGGGATCCATCACCGCGTACTCGGCGAAGCCGCCGGTCTTGGCCCCGCCCACCACGGCGTCGCCGACCTTCCAGCCGGTGACGCCCTCGCCAAGGGCAGCGATCTCGCCCGACAGGTCCAGGCCGGGCGTGAAGGGCAGCGGCGGTTTGAACTGGTACTCGCCCCTGGTCATCAAGAGGTCGGGGAAGTTGACGCTGGCGGCGCGCACGCGGACCAGCACCTGGCCCGGACCGGCGGTCGGCGTCGGGACCTCGCGGACATGGGTCCCGGCGTAGACCTCGCCCAGACTTTCGACGACCAGCGCGCGCATGTGGAACTCCTGTTGCCAGAGTGGTTCTGCAGCGTTTCCGCGACGGGAGTCATCCGGAATTCCTCCCTCCCCTTTATGGGGAGGGGCAGGCCGCGAAGCGGCCAGGGTGGGGCAAGACGGCGCCACTCTGTGAGTATCCGGGTAGCGTTCTGGTTCCCCACCCGGTCCCTTCGGGACCACCCTCCCCATAAAGGGGAGGGAGACTACAAGAGCTTCCCCTCGTACGCCTGGCGCACGAAGCCGGCGATCTCGCGGCAGGCGGTGTCGGCGGTGGGAACCGCGCCGGTGAAGGCGGTGAAGCCGTGGGCCAGGCTGTCGTAGCAGCGGTAGACCACCGGCACGCCGGCGTCGCGCAGTCGC
>JBIKII010000070.1:0-13887 GCA_044361705.1 Caulobacter sp. | reverse complement strand
GGCGACGTCGGCCTGGACGTACGGGTCGAGGCCGAAGATCTCCTGGATCACGATCACACCGCCCTTGCGCGGCCCCTCAGGGGCGGCGTGCAGGGCGGAGAAGCCGAAGCCGTCGTGGGCGGCGGTGAGGGTGATGGTGTCGGTCATGGCGCGCTCCCTGCTCTTGCCTTCGACCTCTGCCCGCCGACCGCGCCGTTGACAAGTCGCCGGCCTTTTACATAATAACGGTTATGCCAAAGATCGTTGATCACGATGTCCAGCGCCGCGCCATCGCCGAAGCCGCGATCCGGGTGATCGACAGGGTCGGCCTGGACGCCGCCCGCCTGCGGGACGTCGCCCGCGAGGGGCAGGTCACCACCGGCGCGGTCACGCACTACTTCGGCAGCAAGGACGATGTGCTCGAGGCGGCGATGGCCGAGGTCGTCCGCCGCATCCTCGACCGCCAGTCCGATCAGGCGCTGGGCCGCGATCCGGTCGTCGGGCTGATCGAGGCCGCAGCCGCCTTCCTGCCGCTCGACGAGGAGCGGCTGCGGGACTGGCGGGTCTGGTTCGCCTTCTGGGGCCGCGCCGCCGTCGACCCCCGCTACCGCGCGCTGCACCGTGGCTACTACGCCGACATCACCGCCAGTCTGACCGGGTCGCTGGCCGCCCTGCGCGACGCGGGCCGGCTGCAGGGGCGGGACGATCCGGCGATCCTCGCTGACGCCGTCATCGCCGCCGTCGACGGGATCGGCGTGCGCGCCACCCATGACCCCTTGAACTGGCCGCCCGAGCGTCAGATCGCCACCCTGCGGCTGATGCTGCAGCCGATCCTCTCCCCCGCCTGACAGGAGGCTCAAGCATGCCCGCTCTCGTGACCCTGCCGCCCACCGCCACGACCGACGAGATCATGGCCGTCCTCGACCGTGACGGGGCCCTGATCGTCCGCGACGTCATCGCCCCCGCCGACCTCGCCCGGCTGAAGGGCGAGATCATGCCCTATGTCGAAGCCACGCGTCCGGGCCAGGACCGCTTCTCCGGCTTCCGGACCACCCGCACCGGAGCCCTGGCCGCCCGCTCGCCGGTCTGCCGTGACCTGATCATGAACGGCCTGATCCAGGGTCTGTGCGAACGGGTGCTCAAGCCCAACTGCGAACGCTGGCAACTGCACCTGGGCCAGGTGATCCGCATCATGCCCGGCCAGGAAGCCCAGCCGATCCACCGCGACCGTTGGGCCTGGGGCCCGTACATGCAGGGCATCGAGCCGCAGCTGAACACCATCTGGGCGGTCAGCGACTTCCGGCACGAGAACGGGGCGACCCAGGTCGTGCCCGGTTCCATCACCTGGCCGGACGACCGTCGTCCGACCGAGGACGAGACCACCTGGGCGGAGATGTCGGCCGGCTCGGTGCTGATCTACACCGGGACCGTGTTCCACGGCGGCGGCGCCAACACCTCCGACGGCGACAGGATCGGCCTCAACATCACCTACACCCTCGGCTGGCTCCGCCAGGAGGAGAACCAGTACCTGTCCTGCCCGCCGGAGATCGCCCGCACGTTCGACGAGGATCTGCAGAAGATGCTCGGCTACGACCTCGGCTCCTACGCCCTCGGCTACTACAGCCCGCCGCTGCCGCCCGGCGAGGGGCCGGAAGTGGTCTCGCCGCGCCATGCCCTGACGGGGGGTGGCACGGACTCGGCCTTGGGCACGGCCGAGCTTCTGGCGGCCATCTCCGGGAAGACCTCAAAGGTCACGGTGTAGGGCCTGTCCACTCTTCCAGCATCGACTCGCTGCGGTCGCAGGGCATCTTGCCCGCGTGGATTTCCTCGACGAAGCCGGCGTCGAGGCGGGCCGCGTCCAGAAGATCCGTGAAACGCGGCGCCTTGAACCGCGCCGTGACGACCGGCGCGCCGTCAGCGTCGATCGCCCTCAGCTCGACATCTTCGGCCGCCCTGAGCGCGTTGAACACCGCCACGACGTCGCTGGTGACGCCGACGGGGACGAGCCCGGGCCGCAGGACGCCTTCCGGAGCCTGGTCGATGTCGAGGCGCTCGCGAACGCCGAACGTGTAGCGTTTGCCGTCGACCAGAACCTCCAGCTTCTCGACCGCGCGACCGCCGGCGACCTCGGCCACCGGCAGCGTCCAGCGCGTCGTCGTGATCGACCAGCCGTCATCGATCTGAAGGCGTCCCGCGGAGCCCTCCAGCCACTTCGTCTGCAGGATCCGGAACGAGAATTCGCCGTTGACGGCCTCGTACTTCAGAAGCCGCCGCGCCTCCTCAGGCGGCAGGATGCGGCCGCCGGGGGCCGTCGCCGAGACCATCGGCAGACTGAAGGTCACCGAGGTCTTCGTGGGCCCGGAGCCCTCGCTGCGCGCCTCGACCTCGGCGACGAAGTCACCGGATTTAACCGCCGAGGTGCAGGTCCGCACGGGCGGGCCCAGACTCCAGGCCGGCGTGGCCAGGGCGGTGGCGAGCAGTGTGGCGACGAGCGCGGGCA
Source organism: Caulobacter sp. (assembly GCA_044361705.1). Classification (GTDB taxonomy): domain Bacteria; phylum Pseudomonadota; class Alphaproteobacteria; order Caulobacterales; family Caulobacteraceae; genus Caulobacter. The sequence goes on along the minus strand of JBIKII010000070.1, from coordinate 11,408 downwards.
GTTTGGTCATGGAGCCTCCAGGACGCCAGATGACCCGGTCGCCGTCCGCCCCGCAGCCTACAAACGGGGGGTATCGAAAACCGGGGCGATGGCGCTCATCACCGGGCCGATCTCGTCGTGCAGCACCAGGTCGGCGTAGGGATCGACGTCGGTGGCCTCGCGGTTGACGATGGCCAGGGCGGCGCCGTTCCGCTTGGCCACCATCGGAAAGGCGGCGGCCGGATAGACGACCAGCGACGACCCCAGCACCAGGAACAGGTCGCAGGCCAGGGTCTCCTCCTCGGCGCGCAGCATCGGTCCCTCCGGCATCTGCTGCCCGAACGAGATGGTGGCGCTCTTCACCAGATGGCCGCAATCGAAGCAGGTCGGGATCCGGCCCTGATCGACGAAGATGGGGCGCAGCGCCTTGAACTCGTGCCGCTGTCCGCACTTCAGGCAGGTGGCGTAGCTGGCGTTGCCGTGTAGCTCGATCACCCGGTCGTCGGGGATGCCGCTGTCCTGGTGCAGGTTGTCGACGTTCTGGGTGATGACGGCCGAGACCTTGCCCGCCGCCACCAGCCGGGCGACCGCGTCATGGCCGGCGTTGGGCGCGCGGCCGGTCCAGCCGGCCGTGCCGTTGAACACGCGTGTCCAGGCCTCGCGGCGCCTGTCCTCGTCGCTGACGAACTCCTGATAGTAGATCGGCTTCATCTTCGACCAGACGCCGCCGGGGCTGCGGAAGTCGGGGATGCCGGACTCGGTCGATATGCCGGCGCCGGTGAACACCACCACCCGGCGGGCGTCGTCGATCATGCGGGCCAGTTCGTCGCGGCGGCTCATCGGTGCGTCCTCGTCAGGGGGCGTAGCTGGACCGGGCCTTCACGCCCCAGTGGCCGTCCTCGCAGGTGATGACATAGATCGAGTCGAACCCGCCGATGACGCTGCCGTCGGCGCGATAGCGGGTGAAGCGGGTGTCGAAGTGCACCTTGTCGGGACCGGCGTGGATCACCGTGCGACGCTCCCAGGCCGAATGATGCCAGTCGCTCAGCGCGCCCAGGTCGAACATCTCCGGCTTGTGGTAGCCGGGTTCGATGATCGTCAGGGTGTTCGACGCCAGCCGCACGCTGGGGAAGTTGAAGGTCTTCTCCCAGGCGGGCAGGTCACGGGCGTTGAACGCCGCCATGAAGGCGTCCAGGACAGCCTCGGCTGCGGCGATGGCGTCGGCGTGCTCGGTCATGCCGCCAGCCTAGCGTGCCGCAGACGCCGTGAGGAGGCCCCCGCTAGGTCGGATCGCTCATGCAGACGCCGGCCATGTCGGCGATCAGGTCCAGGTTCCCGACGTCGTAGGCGCCGCGATACTCGGGCAGGGCGGCGTTGACGTCCGCGACCCAGTCGTTGCGCCCCTGCTTCTTGTAGGCGGCCTTGGTCATCTTCTCCCAGGCCTTGGCGCGGGCGGTGACCGCTTCCGGCGAAAAGGTCTCGGGCAGTCCCATCCGGCCGTAGTTGGGTATCGCCTGCGACATGGCGATGTAGAGCGCCCAGCACATCACATGCTCGCCGGTGGTGACTGCCGTCATGCCGCGCGAACGCTCAACGATCGGGGTCAGGTCGGTTCCCGGGGCCTTGGGCGCCGGCCGGCTGGCGGGCCGACCGTCAAGGCGGGCTTGGCCGTCAGCGATCTCCTGCGCCGTCGGCTTCACGAAGAGAGAGCCATGACGGATGACTCCCATCGACCTTGTGCCGCCGCTGTCGCGGTAAGCCGACCATGTGCCGAACGCGTTCCGACCGATCTCGCTGGCGACAGTGCCCTTCCACATCACGCCGTCGGGGTAATAGGCCGTGACCTGCCAGTATTCACCGCGCCGGAAGGTTCCTTCGACCACGGCGCCGTCCCGGCGCTTCAGCCGGCCGAACCCCTTGCCCGGATAGGAGTTGTCGAACGCCCCCTCGTACTCCCCGTCCTCGAACTTGGCGACGCCGGAGCCGGCGTTGCACCCCTGGGAGACGCAGGTCCCGTTCGGCAGGTCGTTGTAGGCGGTATCCTGGCAGACGACGGTCGCGTTGATCGAGTTGACCCACGACTGACATGTGGCGGTGGCGTAGTTCGACACCCGCCGCGCCTCCTTGACCTGGGCGTCCGCGCCCATCGGCAGGGTCAGGGCCAGCGCCGCCAGGAGCGGGACGGCGGCCAGGGCTGTGCGCGAGATCGGTTTCAAGGCTTTCCTCCAGGATGTCTCCCGGCAGCCTCACGCTCCGCGCGGTCTCCCGCTACGCCCGAAAGGGGGTATGACCCTAGACGTTGAACCGGAAGTGCATCACGTCGCCGTCCTTGACGATGTACTCCTTGCCTTCGGAGCGCATCTTGCCGGCTTCCTTGGCTCCGTGCTCGCCGCCGAGCGCGATGAAGTCATCGAAGGCGATGGTCTCGGCGCGGATGAAGCCCTTCTCGAAGTCGTTGTGGATCACCCCGGCCGCCTGCGGCGCGGTGGTGCCGATCTCGATGGTCCAGGCCCGGGCTTCCTTGGGGCCGACCGTGAAGTAGCTCTGCAGGCCCAGCAGGCTGTAGGCCTCGCGGATCAGGCGGTTGAGGCCCGGCTCGTGCAGGCCCAGAGTCTCGAGGAATTCGGCGCGCTCGGCCGGATCCAGAAGCGCGATCTCGCTCTCGATCTGGGCCGAGATGACCACGCTCTTGGCGTTGTCGCGTCTGGCGCGTTCGGCCACGAGGTCGGAGAAGGCGTTGCCCTTGTCGGCCGAACCCTCGTCGACGTTGCAGACATACAGCGCCGGCAGCGAGGTCAGCAGCTGCAGCATGTGCCAGGCCTTGTAGTCTTCCTTGCTGATCTCGGCGGCCCGGGCCGGGCGGCCGGCGTTCAGCTGCTCCAGCGCCACATTGATCAGGCGCAGGGTGACCGCGGCGTCCTTGTCGCCGCCGGACTTGGCCTTCTTCTCGACGTTCGGCTTGCGCTTCTCGAGGCTTTCGAGGTCGGCCAGCATCAGCTCGGTCTCGATGATCTCCAGGTCGGCGATCGGATCGATCCGGCCCTCGACATGGGTGATGTCGCCGTCCTCGAAGCAGCGGGCCACGAAGGCCACGGCGTCGCAGTCGCGGATGTTGGCCAGGAACTGGTTGCCCAGACCCTCGCCCTTGGACGCGCCGCGCACCAGGCCGGCGATGTCCACGAAGTTGATCCGCGAGGGGATGATCTCCTTGGACCCCGCGATCTTCGCCAGCTGCTCCAGCCGGGGCTCCGGCACGGCCACGTCGCCGGTGTTCGGCTCGATGGTGCAGAACGGGTAGTTGGCCGCCTGGGCCGACGCCGTCTGGGTCAGGGCGTTGAACAGGGTCGACTTGCCCACGTTGGGCAGGCCGACGATCGCGACTTTCAGGGCCATGGAGATCTCGAAGGAAAAGGTGGCGCGGCTATAGCCGATCAGGGCGGCGTTGTCGTCAGGCGTCGCCGCCCTCGCGCGCCTGCTTGCGCGGATCGGCCTTGGGGGAGGGGGCCAGGCGCATGACCTCGGCCTGGAAACGTTCGTCGTCACCGGCGGCGGCGAAGGGCAGGGCGTCGGCGATGGCGTCCAGCATCGGGTCCAGCCAGACATGCTCGACCTTGTGCAGGTCGCCCAGGACATAGTGCATGACCATGTCCTTGTCGCCGGGATGGCCGACGCCGATGCGGGCGCGGCGGAAGTCGGCGCCGACCTGGGCGGTCACCGAGCGGATACCGTTGTTGCCGGCCGCGCCGCCGCCGGTCTTCATCCGGAAGCGTCCGGGGGCCAGGTCGATCTCGTCGTGAAAGACAATTACGTCGGCGGGCTTGAGCTTGAAGAACCGCACCGCCTCGCCCACCGCCCGGCCGGTCTCGTTGTAGTAGGTCTGGGGCTTGAGCATCAGCAGCTTCACCGCGCCGCCCGGCGTCTGAACCTGGCCCTCGCAGGCCAGCCCCTGGAAGCGGGCGCGCCACGGCGCGGTCCCCCAGCGGCGGGCGATGGCGTCCAGCGCCATGAAGCCGACGTTGTGGCGGTTCTTCTCGTACTTGGGCCCCGGGTTGCCAAGGCCGGCGAGGATCAGCGTCATGCCGCGCCTCCGGTGCGGGGCTCAAACGAAAACGGGCGAGCCTAGGCCCGCCCGTAAACTTCGTCGCGTCGGAAGACCGATCAGGCTTAGCTGGCGGCGGCTTCTTCGGCGATTTCCGACATCGCGGCCGAGGAGACCTTCAGGGTCGCCAGCACGAAGTCGCGGTCGGTGAGGACGGGGGTCACGCCCTTGGGCAGGACCACGTCGCTGATTCGGATGGTGTCGCCCATCATCTTGCCGGTCAGGTCGACGACCAGTTCTTCCGGGATGGCGCTGGCCGGAGCGTTCACTTCCACGTCGTGGCGGACGATTTCCAGCGAACCGCCGGCCTTCATGCCCGGCGAGGCTTCGTGGTTCTTGAAGTGAACCGGCACGGCGATCCTGATCACGCCCGTCTCGTCGACGCGGTACAGGTCGAAGTGCATCGGCATGTCGGTGACCGGGTCGAACTGAACGTCCTTGGCGATGACCGGCTGGGTCTCGTCGCCGTACTTCAGCGTCACCAGGTGGCCGAGCAGCTTGCCGGTGTAGAGCGACTTGCGGAACTCGTTCTCGCGAACGGCGATGGCGACCGGGGCTTGCGAGCCGCCGTACAGGATGCCCGGCACCTTGCCGGCGCGGCGGGCTTCGCGGGCGCCGCCGGTGCCGGTGCGCTCACGGACTTCGACGTTCAGGACGATCTCGGCCATGGTGTTCTTGGTCTCAAAACGACGTCGCCGCGGCAGAAGACTCCGCGCGGCGACGGTCTGTGAATTCAGGGTTGCGCTCGATACACGCTTTGTACCGGGTGCGCAACGTGACTCTGCCCCGGTTCGTCCGCGAAAGACCTAGCGGCGCGTGGCGGCCTTCTTGCCGGTCGACGCGACGGTGGGTGTCGGCTTGGGCGGAGGCGGCGGTTCGGGCGGCATGACCGCGCCCGACGCCTTGATCATGCACTGGCCGGTGTCGATCATGATGTGCTGGCCAAGGCAGAAGACGTCCTCGTAGTGCGGCTTCGACACGGCCAGGCACTGGTATAGGTTCAGCTTGGCCATCTTCAGGCAGAAGCCGCTCGACTGCTCCTCGGTGACCGAGTCGATCTGGGGCGAGTTGGCGTCGCCCGCCTCGCCCAGCGCGGCCAGCGCGCCCAGCGCCATGCCGCGGATGACCAGCGGCGACCAGGGCGCCGGCGCGGTCTGGCCGATCACGGTCATCGGCGCCGCGCCGTTGTAGGCCTGCGACAGCATCAGCACGTCGGACGCATCGCCCAGCATCGGGCTGGTGCTCAGGGTGCGCGCCTCGATCAGGCGGCCCTCGCGGTTCAGCACCTCCTTCTTCGACCACGGCTGACGCTGCACGTCATAGGCGGCCTGCTTCACCGCCCTGCCGCTGATCAACAGACGTGTGGCCTCGCTGCCGAGTCCGGCGACGATCAGGTCCGCCGCGCCCTGGGCGCCGGGCAGGTTCACCACCGTGTTGGGATTGGCGACGATCTGGTCGCGCAGGGCCATGCGGCCCTCCGGGTGGGCGGCCTGGGCGCGAAGGCCCTGGACGAAGGTCGGGTCCTGCAGCGCCAGGATGGCGGCGTAGGCGACCGCGCCGCGCTGGAACTGTCGGGGCTCATAGGCGGCCGCGAGCTTCAGCGACGAGGCGATCTGGCCGCCGTCGGCGAAGCGAGGCTCGATCGAACCGGCGCGCGCCATGTAGCCGCGCCAGGCGCTGGCCTCCTGGATCAGCTGCGGCGCCAGGGTGATCGGCGGCGGCGGCGGCGGCGGCGGCGGGACGTAGGGCGGCGGCGGTTCGGTCGTCTTGCAGGCGGCGACCAGCACCGTCAGGGCGGCGAGCGCGGCGACGGGCGCGATACGGCGGACAGGCGACATCAGTTTCATGGCTGCGATTTCCCCCACCGGCGCACGATGAAGTCAATAGAGCTCGGCTGGACGGCGAGAATGTGACACGGCCCCTTAACCACAGGTGGACGCGGGCCGGGTTCCGACTGGCCCTTAGTCAAAAAGCTTGGAGACGGACTCCTCGTTGGCGATCCGGCGGATCGCCTCGCCAATCAGGGGAGCGCAGCTGACGCTGCGGATCTTCTTGCAGGCCTTCACCTCGTCCGAGAACTCGATGGAGTCGGTGACCACCAGCTCCTTCATGACCGAGTTCGAAACCCGCTCGGCGGCCAGGCCCGACAGCACGCCGTGGGTGACGTAGGCGCTGACCTCGGTCGCGCCCTGGTCGACCAGGGCCTTGGCGGCGTTGCAAAGGGTGCCGGCGGAATCGACGATGTCGTCGAACAGGATGCAGTGGCGGCCGGCGACGTCGCCGATGATGTTCATCACCTCGCTCTCGCCCGGGGCGGAGCGGCGCTTGTCGACGATGGCCAGGTCGGCGTCGATGCGCTTGGCCAGCGCCCGGGCGCGAACCACGCCGCCGACGTCGGGCGATACGATCATCACATCCGCGGCGGCGCGGCCGTACTGCTCGCGGATGTCGTTGGCCAGCAGCGGCACCGGCAAGAGGTTGTCGGTCGGGATGTCGAAGAAGCCCTGGATCTGGCCGGCGTGCAGATCCATGGTCAGCACCCGGTCGGCGCCGGCGCGGGTGATGAGGTTCGCGACCAGCTTGGCCGAGATCGGCGTCCGGCCGCCGGTCTTCCGGTCCTGGCGGGCGTAGCCGAAGTAGGGCAGCACACCGGTGATGCGACGCGCCGACGCGCGCTTCAGCGCATCGATGCAGATCAGCAGCTCCATCAGGTTGTCGTTGGCCGGGTAGCTGGTCGACTGGATGATGAAGACGTCCTCGCCCCGCACATTCTCGTCGATGGTGACGAAGACCTCGTTGTCGGCGAACCGGCGCACCTGGGCGCGGGTCAGCGGCATGTCGAGATATTCGGCTATGGCGGTCGCCAGCGTACGGTTGGAGTTGCCTGCGAGCAGCTTCATCGGACGGGTCTTCGCGCTGGGGACGTTGCGCGGCTTCTATGGGGGCGGGGGCGAAGGGGCAAGCCGATTCGGTCCCTCTTTCCTCAGGACCCGGGCCAAACTAACCATTGGCAACCTGACGCGACCCGCGCGACACTCTGCGCCTGACCGCGCCATCAGAGCGCGGCTGACACGGGAGAGATGACCATGGCCGACGACGTTTCGCCCCCCGGCATGCTGCAGCTGACGCCGCTGGACCCGACCTACCGCGCCGATCCGCACGCGGTGCTGGGCCCGATGCGCGAGACCTGCCCGGTGCACCGCGACGCCATGGCCGGCACCTTCGTCATCAGCCGCTATGACGACGTCCGCGCCATCGTTTCCGACAACAGCCTGTGGCGCGACCCGATCAACGCCGAGGCCTCGGCGGTCATGCAGCGGCGGTTCGCCGACAACATGGACCCCAACCTGCCGCGCACCAGCACCACCAGCATTCTGATGCTGGACAATCCAGACCACGCCCGTGTCCGACAGCCGCTGGCCCAGGCGCTCTACGCCCGGGTGGCCAAGTTCCGGCCGCACGCCGAGCGGATCATCGACCGCTACCTCGACGCCGTGGCCGGCGAGCCGACCTTCGACCTGATGGCGAAGTTCTGCGTGCCGGTGCCGGTCGACGCAATCGCCGAGATCCTCGGCGTCGAGCATGACCGCCTGGACGACTTCCGCGACTGGTCCGAGGGCGTGATCCTCGGCCTCAACCCGTTCCGCAACGCCGCCCAGACCGAGCATATGGAGCGGGCGGCGCTGGCGCTGAACGCCTATTTCACCGCCCTGATGGAGGACCGCCGCAAGGCCCCCCGCGACGACCTGGTCAGCGACATGGTCACCCTGCAGGCTGGCGGCGCGCCGCTGAGCGACGACGAGATCCGCATCAACCTCCAGGCCCTGCTGGTCGGCGGCAACCTGACCACCACCGACCTGATCGGCAACGGCGTACGCCTGCTGCTGCTCAATCCGGGCGAGCTGGCCAAGCTGAAGGCCGATCCGAAGCTGGCCGCCGGCGCCGTCGAGGAGGTGCTGCGCTACGAAGGCCCGGTCGACGTCACCGGCCGCGTCGCCTCGCGCGACATGGAGGTCGGCGGCTGTCCGGTCGGCAAGACCCAGTCGCTGACCACCTTCCTGCGGGCCGCCAATCGCGACCCGGCGGCGTTTGAGGACCCCGACCGCTTCGACATCACGCGCAAGGGCAAGCCGCACGTCAGCTTCGGCGGCGGCTCGCACATCTGTATCGGCGCCCCGCTGGCGCGGCTCGAGGCCCAGGTGGCGCTGGTGAAGCTGTTCGAGCGCTTCCCCGACCTGCGCCTGGCCGAGCCCGACGCCGAGCCGGTCTGGCGCACGCTGCCCTTCTTCCGCGGCCTCGAGACGCTGCTCGTCGCGCCGTAACCTGATGGCCCTTGCCTCCCCCAGCGGGAGGGCGTCCAGCTAGGCTCCAGGAAACAAACACCGGGAGCTAGAAGACCATGGGCGACAGTCAGGCGGGCAAGACCCTGTTCGTGGCGGGCGGATCGAGCGGCATCAACCTGGGCATCGCCCGCTGCTTCGCGCGCGAGGGCGCCAACGTCGCCCTGATCAGCCGCAGTCCCGAAAAGATCGCCGCCGCCGCCGCCGAGATCGCGGAAATCAACGGCGGTCGGGCCATCGGCATCGCCGCCGACGTGCGCGACTACGCCGCCGTCGAGGCCGCGCTGCGCGCCACCCACGAGAAGTTCGGCGACATCGACACGGTGATCTCCGGCGCGGCCGGTAACTTCGTCGCCCCGGCCCTGGGCATGTCGGCCAACGGCTTCAAGACCGTGGTCGACATCGACCTGATCGGCACCTTCAACGTGCTGCGCGCCTCCTACGAGTTCCTGCGCAAGCCGGGGGCCTCGCTGATCTCGATCACCGCCGGCCAGGCCACGCGCGCCTCGATGTTCCAGGCCCACGTCTGCGCCGCCAAGGCCGGCATCAACATGCTGACCCAGTGCCTGGCGCTGGAGTGGGGTCCCGCCGGCGTGCGGGTCAACGCCATCTCGCCCGGCCCGATCGAGGACACCGAAGGCATGCTGCGCCTCGCCCCCACGCCCGAGGCCGAGGCCCGGGTGAAGGGCCGCGTGCCGATGCGCCGCTACGGCACCAAGGACGAGATCGGCGCCGCGGCGCTGTTCCTGAGCTCCAGCGAAGCCCGCTACATCAACGGCGCCATCCTGCCGGTCGACGGCGGGTCGGGCTGTGGCGATGGCAGCGGCGACGCGCTGGGCGGCGGGATTCACTGAGCCAAGCCCACTCACAACGTCATCGTCGGACTTGTTCCGACGACCCATGAACACAATCGGGGGTAGCAAGAGCGCCGCGCGATCCGCGCCCCTCTTCCTGTCTTCACCACGCATGGGTCCTCGCGACGAGCGCGAGGATGACGGGGGTGGTTGCGCCCTAAAGCAGCGTCCCGACCTTCTCCCTGGGCGCTTCCTCGTACCGCCACGTCCCCGCAGCCGAGGGCGCCAGCAACCCTTCGGCCGGGGCCCCGCGCAGCCAGCCGGCCCAGCCATCCCGCTCGACGACCACCGGCTGGCGGTCGTGGATCGGCGCGATGTCGGGGCCGGGCGACGTGGTCAGCAGGGTGAAGCGCCGGTCCTCGCCATGGCCGCCGATGAAGCCGGCGAAACAGAACCAGTCGCCGTCGGTGCGTGTGAAGCGCCAGCGGGTCTTGGGGGACTTAGTCCCCGTGAATTCGAAGAAGCTCGAGGCCGGGACCAGGCAGCGCCCGCTGTTGAACGCCCGTCCCTCGGACCGGAAGTTGATCACCGGCGGCCGCTTGGGCTGCGACGGCAGCAGCCCCCACTTCAGCCGCTCCAGCCCCGCCCCGCCGTCCGCCGTCGCCGTGACCACCGGCGCCAGATCCGTCGGCCGCATCTCGTCCACCGGCGCGAAGTTGGGCATCGGGTCCGGCCAGTACCAGGCGATCACCTTCTGCAGAAAGGCGTCGGCCAGCGACTCCGGCGGGATGTTGAGAGCGTAGGCGTTGCACATCGAAGCGATCCCCGGTTCGCGGGGCAGGCCTGCCTACTCAGCCTGCTCGGCAGCGTCCGGCTCACCATCGGGCTCGGACTCTTCAGACGCCGTGGCGTCGTCCTCGGGCTGCGGCTCCTCACCGTCCTCATCCTCGGAAGGGTCCTTCATCAGGTCGCTGACGATCTCGTCCAGCACCCGGTCGGAGCCGAGGGCCTGACGTTCTGCGACGTCGATGATTTCCTTCATGTAGGTGTGCCACCCGAAGTGCTTGCCGGGTGGAGGGATGTCGCCCAGGCTGGTGTCCCTGACCACATCGGTGACCTCGCCATCGGCGTTCAGGAAGGTGACCTTGATGTCGGACGCAGGCGCACCGTTCTTCCGGTAGCGGGCGATCTCGAGCCGGATGCTGTTGGCCCCGACGCGCGCGACAAGCCGCTTCTCGTCGTCGCCCTCCAGCCGCCACGGAACGCGGCCCTCCCGCGACTTTTCGTGCAGAAGGACCACGATCTTCGAAAGTCTCTGAAGCCGCTCCTCACTCATGGCGTAGCTCCTGGCCGCGACAACGATCAACCGCGCAAGACGGCTCCTAGGCCACCTTCACCCGCGCCGCGCTCTCCGGCAGGTCCTCGCCGAAGGCGCGCTGGTAGAACTCCGCCACGGTCGGGCGTTCCAGTTCGTCGCACTTGTTCAGGAAGGTCAGGCGGAAGGCCAGGGCCAGGTCGCCATCGAAGATGTCGGCGTTCTGGGCCCAGGTGATGACCGTGCGCGGGCTCATGACGGTGGAGATGTCGCCGTTCATGAAGGCGTTGCGGGTCATGTCGGCGACGCGGACCATGGCGGCCAGGGTGCGGCGGCCTTCCGGCGTGGCGTAGCCCGGGTTCTTGGCCAGCACGATCTCGGCCTCGGCGTCGTGGTCGAGGTAGTTCAGGGTGGTGACGATGGACCAGCGGTCCATCTGCGCCTGATTGATCTGCTGGGTGCCGTGGTAGAGGCCCGTGGTGTCGCCCAGACCGATGGTGTTGGTCGTCGAGAACAGCCGGAAGTACGGGTTGGCCCGGATCACGCGGTTCTGGTCGAGCAGGGTCAGCTTGCTGCCCGACTCCAGCACGCGCTGGATCACGAACATCACGTCCGGACGGCCGGCGTCGTATTCGTCGAACACCAGCGCCATCGGGCGCTGCAGGCACCAGGGCAGGATGCCTTCCCGGAACTCGGTGATCTGCTTGCCGTCCTTCAGGACGATGGCGTCCTTGCCGACCAGGTCGATCCGGCTGACGTGGCTGTCGAGGTTCACCCGCACCATCGGCCAGTTCAGCCGGGCGCAGACCTGCTCGATGTGGGTCGACTTGCCGGTGCCGTGGTAGCCCTGGATCATCACCCGGCGGTCGAAGGCCAGGCCC
>JBIKII010000069.1:0-13983 GCA_044361705.1 Caulobacter sp. | reverse complement strand
GAAAGCCGGGAGACCGCCATGCAGTACATGCTTCTGATCTATGAGCCTGAAGAGCACTACGCCAACGCCAGCGAGGCGTTCCTGACGGAGATCGTCGGCAAGCACATGGCCCTCTCAGCCGAGCTGCGCGAGGCGGGTCAGCTGATCGGCGGCGACGGGCTGCAGGGCGTGGACACGGCGACCACCGTGGTCACCGACGCCGGCGGCGCCCAGAGCCTGCATGACGGCCCGTTCGCGGAGACGAAGGAGCAGCTGGGCGGCTACTACCTGATCGATGTGCCCGACCTCGACGCGGCGCTGGCCTGGGCGAGACGGATGCCGGTCGTGCCCGGCGGCAAGGTCGAGGTGCGGCCAGTGATGATCTACTGATCCATTCACTCCCGTTTCCCCGGCGAAGGCCGGGGTCCATTCAGCCTCGCGCGGCGGGTCCCCGTGGATCCCGGCCTTCGCCGGGAACACGGAGACAGGTTGGACATCGGAGCGCTCATCTCGGGATCCCGCAGCCGGGTCGTCTCGGCCCTGGCGGCGCGGTTTCGCGACCTGGACCTGGCCGAGGACGCCTTCTCGGACGCGGCGCTGACGGCGCTTGCCGTCTGGCCGGCCGACCCGCCGCGCGATCCGGCCGCCTGGCTGTGGCGGGCGGCGTTGCGCCGGGGGCTGGACGCTGTGCGGCGGGCCCGCACCCGCGCCACGGCCCTGCACGACTCGCCGCCACCCGAACCGACGCCGGAGGACCTGGCGATGTTGGCCGACGCGCCCATCCCCGACGAGCGACTGCGGCTGATCTTCGTCTGCTGCCACCCGGCGCTGGCGCCGGAGGCCCGCGCGGCCCTGACGCTGAAGGTGGTGTGCGGCCTTTCAACGGAGCGGCTGGCCCGCGCCTTCCTGGTCGGCGAGCCGGCCATGCTGCAGCGGATCACCCGCGCCAAGCGCAAGATCGCCGCCGCCGGCGTGCCGTTTGAGGTGCCGGCCCGCGCCGCCTGGGCCGGGCGGCTGGCCGCAGTGCTGGCGACGCTGGAGATCGCCTACGCCCAGGCCTACGAGGACGCCGCCCTGGCCGGCGACGCCGCCGGGTTCGGGGTGGAGGTGCTGCGGCTGTCAGGACTGCTCGTCGAGCTGCTGCCGGACGATCCCGAGGTGCTGGCCCTGGCCGCCCTGGTCCGTTTCGCCGAGGCCCGCCGTCCGGCCCGGCTGGACGACGCCGGCGCGATGGTTCCGCTCGACCAGCAGGACGTCAGCCAATGGAACGCGCGAATGATCTCGGAGGGCGCACGGTTACTGGATCGCGCGGCAGGCGAAAAAAGTACGGGGCCGTATAGGATCCTGGCAGCCATCCACGGCGCCCACCTCGCGCGACGGGAGAGTGGCGCCACCCCCTGGCCGACCATCGCAGCGCTCTACGACGCGCTGATCGTGTTGAGGCCGGGACCGGTCACGGCGGTCAACCGGGCGGTGGCTGTCGGCATGGCGCAGGGGCCGGATGCCGGGCTGGCCGCCCTGGCCGCGATCCGCACCGACCGCGACCTGAAGACCTGGCTGCCGTGGCAGGCGGCGCGGGCCGGACTCTGCGAACAGGCGGGGCGGAGCGCCGAGACTCTGGCGGCCCTGGACGCGGCGCTGGCGCTCGGACCGGCTCCGGCTGAGCGCCTGTACCTGGCCCGCCGCCGCGCGGTGCTCAGCGGCGCTCCTGGAGGTTGATGAAGGGCGCGCCGCCGGCGCCGGTCACCTGCGGCAGCTTGCCGTCCCACTTCTCGACGGCCTTGAGCTCGACGTAGCGCGGGTTGGCGGCCAGCGCCTCATTGATGATGCGGATGGACTCGGCCTGGCCGCGGGCGGCGGCGATCTGGGCCTCCGCCTGGGCCTGCGCCTTGGCCACCTGGGCGCGGGCGGTCAGGGTTTCCTGGTCGGTGCGGGTCTTGGCCTGGATGGCCTGCAGGATCACGTCCGGGTAGCGGATGGTGCCGATCCAGTCGAGCTGGGTGACCGTCACCCCGTGCCGCGCCCACCTGGCGGAGACCCGGGCGAGGGCGCGCTGGATGACCAGCTGGCGGCCGCCGGAATAGAGGGCGTCGACATTGACCCGCTCGGCCTCCGCCGCGATCGCCGAGCGGACGTCGTTGCGGATCGGCCCGTCCAGCAGCTGGTCGAAGGTCAGGCGGTAGGTCTCGTACAGCTTCGGCGCCGATGCCGGATTGACCTGCAGGGTGATGGCCACGTCGGCGGTCATCGGCAGGCCGGTGTTGTCGGCGAAGGCGATCTCTTCGTTCTCCGGGCCCCGCTCGTCGGCCTCGCGCGTGTAGCTGTAGGTGCGCTGGATGACCGGATACTCGACGATCCGCTCGCCGATGCCCCGGAAGTGCCACCCTGATGACAGGGGCTGACGGTCAACGCCGGTCGAGGTCCCGAGGGTGCGGATCTTCACACCGACATTGCCAGGCTCGACGGTCTTGCCGCAGCTGACGACCCCGAACAGCAGCAGTCCGAGCACCGCCAGTCCGGCGACGACGCGTCCGATGATCTTGGTTTTCTGCATGGCGAGGCCCCTGTTTCGCGCGGGATGGTGGGCCGACTCGGCGTGGCCGTCAGCCTTTCCCCTTGGCGCCTGACGGGACGGGCCCGATAACCGGGGTATGGACGGAAACCCTGATCTCACCACCGCCCCCTTCCGCGACGCCCGCTACGCGCCGCGCCGGCTGGACATCGAGCGCCGCGACGACGGCTCGCTGGTGCTGGCCAATCCGACGCCCTTCGCGACGACCTATCTGACCACGCTCGACGCGCTGGACCGCTGGAGCGTCGAGGCGCCGGGTCGCGTCTGGCTGGCCGAGCGGGACGGCGAGGACTGGCGCACGGTGACCTACGCCCAGGCGGCGGAGCAGGTCGCGGCGCTGGCGGGCGGGCTGCAGGGACTGGGACTCAAGCGCGGCGACTGCCTGCTGATCCTGGCCCGCAACGGCGTCGACCACGCGCTGATCTCCTATGCGACCATGAGTCTCGGCGCCGCCGTGGCGCCGGTCTCGCCGCAGTACGGGCTGGCGGGCGCGGACCTGTCGCGGCTGGCCTACGCCTGCGGGGTGCTCAAGCCCGATGCGGTCTACACAGACGACGCCACGGCCTTTGCCGGCGCGCTGGAGGCGGAGTTCCTGAGGGGGCTGCCTGTGGTGGCCACCGCCAACGCCCGCGAGGGCGACACGCCCTTCGCCGACCTGTTGAAGTCAGCGCCGACGCCCTCGGTGGCGCAGCCCGACGACACCGCCAAGCTGCTGCTGACCTCCGGCTCGACCGGGCGGCCCAAGGCGGTGATCGGCCGGCACCGCAACATCGCCATCAACGCCGCCCAGATCGCCGCCTGTTTCGACGATCCCGACCCGCCGGTGGTGGTCAACGCCGCGCCCTGGAGCCACAGCCTGGGCGCCAACGCCATCCTGCACATGGTGCTGCAGCGGGGCGGGACGCTCTACATCGACGCCGGCCAGCCGACGCCGGCGAAGATGGCCGAGACGGTCCGCAACCTGCGCGAGGTGGCGCCGACCTATCACAACATGGTCCCGGCCGGCTGGGGCCTGTTCGTCTCCGAGCTGGAGAAGGACGACGACCTGGCCCGCACCTTCTTCTCGCGGGTGCGGGTGCTGCAGTACGGCGGCGCCTCCATCGCACAGAGCATCATCGACCGGGTGCAGGCCGTGGCCATCCGCCTGACCGGCGAGCGCATCACCTTCGCCACCGGCTACGGCTCGACCGAGACCGGCCCTACCGCCTGCAACATCCACTGGCTGAACGGTCGCGGCGGCATGATCGGCCTGCCGGTGCCGGGCACGGCCGTGAAGCTGGTCCCGGCCGGCGAGAAGTTCGAGATCCGGGTCAAGGGCCCACAGGTCTCGCCCGGCTATCTGGGCGAGCCGGAGCTGTCGGCGGCGGCCTTCGACGAGGAGGGCTACTACCGCCTCGGCGACGCGGCCCGCGCCATCGATCCGGCCGATCCGGAGGCCGGGCTGATGTTCGACGGCCGGCTGGTCGAAAACTTCAAGCTGGCCTCCGGGACGTTCGTGGCGGCCGGCGCCCTGCGCGTAGCGGCGGTCTCGGCCATCGGCGGCGCGGTCAGCGACGCGGTGGTCTGCGGCGAGGGCCAGGAGGGCGTCGGCCTTATGCTGTTCCTCGACCCGGCCGGCGCGGCGAAGCTGGGCTCGGCGGAAGCGGTGCGCGAGGCGGTGCGCGCCGGGCTGGCGAAGATGAACGCGGCGGCGAAGGGCGGCGGCGGCAAGGTCGCTCGCGCCCTGATCCTCGACGGCGCCCCCGACGCCGCCAGCGGCGAGCTGACCGACAAGGGCTACATCAACCAGGCGATGGCGCGCGACCGGCGGCCGGGCGAGGTGGCGCGGCTGTTCGCGGCGCCGCCGGATTCAGACGTTCTGACGTTCTGATCCTCTCCCAAGTGGGAGAGGACTAACCCGTCACCCGTTCCTTCCCCGCCGTCTCGCGCCAGTGCGCAATCGCGCCCACGGCGCCGGTGCAGATCAGCAGCTGGCCGCCGTAGTAGGGGACCCAGACCGCCAGGCCGGTGAGGAAGGTCTCCGGCAGGAAGCCCATCTTGGCGAAGATCACCAGGTCGCTGACCAGGAACAGCAGCGCCCCGATGCCGACCGTGAACCGCGGGAAGCGGCTGGTCCAGGCAGTGGCGGCCATCAGCGATAGGCCGAGCGTGTAGAAGGCCACCCCCGGCGCGCCGGCCCGGTCGGCGGGCAGCATGAAGGCGATGAACACCGTGGCCGGGACCAGCAGCACCGCCAGCGCCAGCTGGCTGCGCTGGATCGTCTGCCGCCGGTTGCGCAGGTAGAGGGCGATGGCCACGCAGTGGCCGATCAGGAAGGCCACGGCGCCGACGATGAACTGGATGCCCAGCAGCACGTCGCCCGCGCAGCCCAGCGCCATCACCGCCGCGATCAGCCAGCCGTTCAGGTCTTTCGCCCGCAGCGCCGCGTAGACGGCCAGCAAGCCGACCCCCAGGCCCTTCCAGGTCAGGCTGGCGGCCTGCGACAGGTCCATTTCCCAGCTGGCGATGTAGCTGACGCCGGCCACGACCGACGCCGCCAGCACCAGGTTCGGCAGCGTGATGCGCCGGTCCATGTTCGCTCTCCCCCTTGAGTCGTCCCCGCCCGAACCGTAGTGCCCCGCCTGTTTCGCAGAAACAGGCTTCTCTCTATAGATCGAGCGCGATTGCGTCGCCGAACCAGCCTCCACTTCGGCGATCGCGCTCGCCATCGATAGGGAAGGGACAACCCATGAACGGCGCCGACGCCCTGATCACGACGCTGGCCGACAACGGCGTCACCGCCTGTTTCGCCAATCCCGGCACCAGCGAGATGCAGTTCGTCTCGGCCCTGGACCGCGAGCCGCGCATGCGCTCGGTGCTATGCCTGTTCGAGGGCGTGGCGACCGGGGCGGCCGACGGCTGGGGCCGGATGACGGGAACGCCGGCCTGCACCCTGCTGCACCTGGGGGCCGGCTACGCCAACGGCGGGGCCAACCTGCACAACGCCCGCCGGGCGGCGACGCCGGTGGTCAATGTCATCGGCGACCACGCCACCTATCACCGCCAGTACGACGCGCCGCTGAACAGCGACATCGCCGGCTGGGCCGCGCCCAACTCCCTTTGGGTCAAGTCGGCCGACACGCCTGATTCGGTGGGGCCGATGGCCGCCGAGGCGGTCCGCGCCAGCTTTGGCGCGCCGGGCGGCTGCGCCAGCCTGATCCTGCCGGCCGACAGCGCCTGGTCGGAGACCACGGTGAAGGGGCCGGTGCTGGAGCGTCCGACCCGCGTCACCGCCTCCGCCGGCGTGGTCGAGGCGACCGCCGCCCGCATCCGCGCCGCGAAGAAGCCGGTCATCCTGATGGGCGGCTCGACCTGTCTCGACGCCGGGGTCCGCCAGGCGGGCCGTATCGCCGCCGCCGGCGTGCGGGTCCTGACCGACACCTTTATCGCCCGCATCTCGCGCGGGGCGGGCCGGTTCGCGCCGGACAAGATGATGTACTTCGGCGAGATGGCCCTGGCCGACCTCGAGGGCGTCGACCTGATCGTGCTGGTCGAGACCACCGAACCGGTCGCCTTCTTCGCCTATCCCGACCGCCCCAGCCTGCTGGTGCCCGAGGGCTGCGCCGTCGCCAGCCTGTGCGGCCGCGAGGCCGACGGCCCGGTCGCGCTACAGGCCCTGGCTGACGCGCTGGGCGCGCCCGAGGCGTCGCCGGTCGAGGGGCTTGAGCTGCCGGCCATGCCGGGCGGGGCGTTCAACCCCTACAGCATCGGCGCCTCGATCGCCCGGCACATGCCGGAGAACGCCATCGTCAGCGACGACGCGGTTACCGCCGGCCTGCCGGTGTGGCAGTCGACGAAGACGGCCCGGCCGCACGACTGGCTGTGCCTGACCGGCGGCGCCATCGGCCAGGGCATCCCGCTGGCCATCGGCGCGGCCGTGGCCTGCCCGGACCGCAAGGTCCTGAGCCTGAACGGCGACGGCGCGGCGATGTACACGGTGCAGGGCCTGTGGACGATTGCCCGCGAGCAGCTGGACGTGACCACGGTGGTCTTCGCCAACCACGCCTATCGCATCCTGAACATCGAGATGGGCCGCACCGGCGCCGGCAACCCGGGTCCCGCGGCCAGCAAGCTGCTGGACCTCGGCAACCCGCGCATCGACTGGGTCAGCCTGGCCGGGGGCCTGGGCCTGCCCGCCGAGCGGGTCTCGACGCCGGAAGCCTTCGATGAGGCGTTCGAGCGGGCGATGAACCAGACGGGCCCGCGGTTCATCGAGGCGGCTCTGTAGGTTCTCCAGATCCGCGTTCCCGGCGAAGGCCGGGATCCATGCGGCCCACGCCGGCGCTTGACCCGTAGACCCCGGCCTTCGCCGGGGAGACGGGACGGGGACGCCGGGGTAACGGGTGGTCCCCGCCAACGAAAAAGCCCCGCCGGATCGCTCCGGCGGGGCTCTTCAGTTCAGCGCTGCCGACGGATCAGCTGCGCAGGTTGTTGGCGATCTTGCAGCCGCCGCCGACGCCGGCGGCCTGCTTGCAGGAAAGCACTTCCTTGGGCTTGGTCGAGCCGGCGCCGTAGACCATCACCCAGCCGGGCAGGCCGTCGGAGCAGCCGACTTCGAGGTAGCCGTCGCCGGTGGACGTGCGGCCGATCGGGCGGGCTTCGGAGACGGTGCAGGTGGACTTGCCCATCGACTTCAGGTCGGCGGTGACGGCCGGGAAGGCGGCCGACTGTTCCGAGAACGAGCACTTGCGGCCGTCCAGCAGCGACAGCACGCAGTTGCTGACCTTGCCGTTGCCGTCGGCGTCGAACACGGCCACGCCGCCGTCCGGACGGTTCGAGCACTGCAGCTCGACGACTTCCTCGCGCGGCTTGGACGGGAACATCGCGTACTTGCTGACGGTGCACTGGAAGCCGGCCTTGGTCGCCAGGCGGCTGTAGAGGCCGGCCTGCTCGGTCTTGGCTTCCCGCGAATCGGTCAGGTTGCACTCTGCGCCCGACGGGGCGTTGGCGCAGTCGATCGCGCGGACCAGGGCGCCGGCGGCGTTGCGCTCGAGCACGTAGCCCTTGCCGTCGCCGCAGGCGACCTCGAAGTAGGTCGAGAAGTTGATGGTGGTCAGGATGTAGCGCTTGTCGCTGATCGCGCAGGTCTTGCCCGAGGCGGCCATGAGCTTGTCGACCACCGTCATCTGGGCTTCGCGGGTGGACAGTTCGCAGGAGATGTTGCCGCCGGCCTCATAGGCCAAGCAGGTGTTCATCTTGACTTCCTTGTCGAGCGACATCGGGGCGGAGGTCACCAGGATGAAGCCCGAGCCGTCGGCGCAGCCCAGTTCGAAGTAGCTGGCGGTCGGGCTGGAGCCGATCGCGCGCGCGTTGGCGATCGGGCAGGCGATCGGGGTCTTGGCGACGAACGGCGCCAGCTGGGCCTTGGGATCGGCATTGCCCGAGAGCTTGCAGAACAGCGAGCTGGGCTTGCCGTCGGGCTGCGGCTTGTTGGTCTCGAGGCAGTTGAAATAGGACGGAGCCGCGCCGGTCTTGTTGGCGACCAGGACGCCGCCGACGCCGGTCGAGCAGGAGAACTCGTAGTAGGCCGAGCCGGCCTTCTTGTCTTCGCCGATCAGGCGGCCCTCGGCCAGGGTGCAGTTGAGGCCGCCCTGGGTCAGCAGAGCGGGAAGAGCCGCCATACCGGCCTCGCGGGCCTTGGGATCGATGCCGTCTGCGGGCAACGCGGCCGGCTTCTTGGGGGCTGACATCACGGCGGCGGGCGCCATGAAAGCCAGCGACAGGGCCGCCGCTAGGCCGATTCCGATGAACCGCATGGTCTGTAACTCCTGGGTATGTTCCTCGCGGCGACTTAAACGCGCGCTTTTTTCGAGGGTCAAGATGCCCTTGTGCAGGGGCCTAATTGCGGCTCCGCGCTGAACGGCGGATGATAGAGCCATTCATCGGGAGAGCAGCAAGTTGCGGGACGGCATGGAAGACCCGGCGCCGGAGGTTCGGCGTCCGAAACTGGATTACCCCTTCGAGACCGGCCCGGAGGTCGGGACCGGAGACGTCCGCGAGGTCACGCCCGGCGTTAAGTGGCTGCGGATGCCGCTGGGTGGACCGCTGCAGTTCATCAATGTCTGGGCCATCGCCGACGGCGAAGGCTGGGCGGTGGTCGACACCGGCCTGCAGACCCGTGAAACCGCCCAGGCCTGGCGCACCGCCTTCAAGGAAGGGCTCGAGGGCAAACCGATCACCCGGGTGATCGTCACCCACCTGCACCCCGACCACATCGGCCTGGCCGGCTGGATGACCCGCAAGTTCGACTGCCGGCTGTGGATGACGCGTCTGGAGTACCTCCAGTGCCGCATGCTGGTCGCCGACACCGGCCGCGAGGCGCCCGAGGACGGCATCAACTTCTACAAGGCGGCCGGCTGGGACGAGGACTCGATCGAGAACTACCGCACCCGCTTCGGCGGCTTCGGCAAGGCCATCTACCAGCTACCCGACAGCTTCCGCCGCATGAACGACGGCGAGGAGTTCCTCATCGGCGGCCATGTCTGGCGCGTGGTGACCGGCAACGGCCACTCGCCCGACCACGCCTGCCTCTACTGCCCGGAACTGAAGCTGCTGATCAGCGGCGACCAGGTGCTGCCGCGCATCTCGTCCAACGTCTCGGTCTTCCCGACCGAACCGGACGCCGATCCGCTCCACGACTGGATGACCAGCTGCGCCAAGGTGAAGGCCGCCGTGCCGGACGAGGTGCTGGTCCTGCCCGCCCACAACGACCCGTTCCACGGCCTTCACGCCCGGCTGGATCACCTGATCAACGGCCACGAGCGGTCGCTGGGCCGGCTGCAGAAGCTGCTGTCGACCGAGCCGAAACGGGCCATCGACGTGTTCGGCGCCCTCTTCGCCCGTCACATCGGCCCAGAGCTGCTCGGCATGGCCACCGGCGAGGGCCTGGCCCACATCAACTGCCTGATCGAACGCGGCACGGCCGTGGCCGAGACCGACGCTGACGGCGTCGTCTGGTACCGGGCGGCCTGACCCTTCGGAGATGATCCCATGACCGACCACATCCTCGTCGCCGTCCAGGACGGCGTCATGACCCTGACCTTCAACCGCCCGGACAAGAAGAACGCCATCACCGACGCCATGTACGGCGTCCTGGCCGACAGCCTTGTCGCCGCCGAGACGGACCCGGCGGTGCGGGTGATCCTGTTCAACTCCCGCGGCGACAGCTTCACCTCCGGCAATGACCTTTCCGACTTCGCCGCCCAGAACGCGTCGCAGGACACCGGCGCCCGGGGCGAGCGCAACGTCGGCCGCTTCCTCAAGGCGCTGGCCCACGCGAAGAAGCCGCTCGTCGCCTCGGTGCGCGGCCTGGCCGTCGGGGTCGGCACGACCATGCTGCTGCACTGCGACCTGGTCTACATCGCCGACACGGCGAAGCTGACGGTGCCGTTCGTCAACCTGGCCCTGGTGCCGGAAGCGGCGTCCAGCCTGACCCTGCCCAGCCGCATCGGCCATGCCCGCGCCTACGCCATGTTCGCGCTGGGCGAGGCGGTGGACGGCCGGACGGCGCAGGCCTGGGGCATCGCCAACGAGGCCCTGCCCGAGGATGAGGTCGACGGTCGCGCGCTGCATGTCGCCCAGGCCCTGGCCAAACGCCCGCTCGGCGCCCTGACGGTGACCAAGGGCCTGATGCGGGACGCCGAGGAACTGGCCGCCCGCATGGACGAGGAGGGCGCCCACTTCGCCGCCCGGCTCAAGAGCCCGGAAGCGGCGGAAGCCTTCGCCGCCTTCGCCCAGCGGCGCCCGGCGGACTTCAGCAAGGTGGGTAGGATCAGGGGACAGTTCAAGATGTCCCTTGGGACACCTTGAACTGTCCCCGACCACCGCCGCGCGAGCAAGCCGTTGCAGATCATCCCCTACCGACCCGACGATGAGGACGAGGTCCTCGCCCTGTCGCTCGCCGCCTGGGCGCCGGTCTTCGAGAAGATGGAGCCGGCCGTGCCGGACTACGTCTATCGCGCCTTCTATCCGCAGGGCTGGGTGAAGCGGCAGACGGACGACATCCGCGCCTGCCTGGCTGACCCGGACGTCCCGGTCTTCGTGGCGCGGGAGGGCGGGGCCCTGCTCGGCTGGATCGGCCTTCGCACGCACCTGGAGGACCGGATGGGCGAGGTCTACATCCTGGCCGTCGACCCCGCCGCCCAGCGCCGCGGCGTCGCCCGCGCCCTGATGGATCACGCGCTGGAAATCTTCCGGTCGGCGGGTCTGGAGATCGTGCTGGTCGAGACCGGCGATGATCCGGGCCATGCCGCGTCCAGGGCCACCTACCAGGCCCACGGCTTCGAACGCTGGCCGGTGGCGCGGTACTTCCGCAAGCTGTGAACGGCGCCGCGCAGCCTTAAGCCCGCAGGATCTTCGCCATCGCCTTGCCCTTCGCCAGTTCGTCGACGAGCTTGTCGAGGGAACGGATCTCGCGCATCAGCGGCTCCTCGACGTTTTCGACGCGCACGCCGCAGACCACGCCGGTGATCAGGCTGCGCGCGGGGTTGAGCCCCGCAGCCGAAAAGAAGGTCTCGAAGTCGGTCTTCTCCGCCAGATGATGCTCAAGCTCGGCCTGGCTGAAGCCGGTCAGCCAGCGGATGATCTCGTCGACCTCCGCCTTCGTGCGCCCCTTCCGCTCCGCCTTGGCGACGTAGTGCACGTAGACGCTGGCGAAGCTGGTTGCGTAGAGTCGATGCGGGGGCGTCATGCGCCAGGCCCTCCGGGTCTGCCTTCGGGCCACCCTAGCAGGTCCCGCGCCGCCATGAAGGCGGACCTCCGGGGCCGGGCTCCGGTTTGAGCCGTGACCGGCTCATGCGAAGCTGCGACACGGATCATCCGGGACGCCTCACCCGTCGGAGACAGCTGAATGACGACCGCCATGAAGACCGACGAAGCCATGCATCCTACCGGCGAGGACCGGGCCTGGAGCGAAAGCTACTACTTCAACTTCGTCGATCCGAAATCCGGCGTGGGCATGTTCACGCGCATGGGGTTCCGGCCCGGAAACGGCTGGGCGGACGCGCTGCACGCCGTCTACCTGGGCGGCGAGCGGGTGGCCTTCACCTATGGCCGACGCGACATCGGCAAGGACCTGACCGCCTATGACGGCGACCTGAAGGTCGGCCACCTCGCCCTGACCTGCGAGATCCCCTTCAAGCGCTGGACCGTCGCCTATGACGGCCCGGCGCAGGATATCCCCGACGGCGCCATCCTGGTGACGCCGGCCAAGGAACGGCCGGACGGCTGGTGCACCGCGACGGATCTCTCGATGCGGGTGGACGTGGCGACTCTGACCGAGCCGCACTACGCCGCCAATGGCGCGCATGGCCACTTCGAACAGAGCATCCACGCGACCGGCAGCCTGACCATCGCCGGCGAGGAAATCGCCTTCGACGGCTATGGCGTGCGCGACAAGTCCTGGGGGCCGCGCAACTGGGGCGGATCCAGCACCGGAGACGGCGCGCCGATGGCTGGCTCGACCGCCGCGGCGCCCAATCCGTTCGTCTTCTGGTTCTCGATGAACTTCGGGGCCGACGTTTCGCTGGGCGGCGCCTGTTTCCGCCGCGCCGACGGGTCGATGAAGGGCGAAGGCTGGTTCCAGGACGTCGACGGCATGGACACCTTCGACGAGGTGGTGGTGGAGACGACTTTCCGGCCGGACTCGATCCTGCACGACGCCGTCACCCTGACCGGGCGGACGGGCCGGGGTCGCGAGATCAGGATCGAGGGCAAGGTGATCAGCATGTGCCCGACCAAGATCCCGTTTCCGGGCGGCGCCACCTTCGTGAACGAGGGACTGGCGCGGTTCTCCATGGGCGGGCGCGAGGGCTTCGGTATCGCCGAGTCCTGGCACAACGTCACGAAGTAGACGCTTCGCCTCTAGGCCGAACGGCGTCGGCTGGTGCAGGATGGCCGGGACACATTCCGGCGCGGGCGATCCGCGCCACAACGAGTCGGCCCGGGAAGCGGCCGCCAGGGGAGCCCCATCATGACCGACCGCATCACATCGGCCTTCGGGGCCTTCACGCCGGCGCGCGAGGTCGTCGCCGGCCATGACCTCTCCGGCAAGACCGCCATCGTCACCGGCGCGGCCACCGGCATCGGCATCGAGACCGCCCGGGCGCTGGCCGAAGCAGGGGCCAATGTCGTCATCGCCGCCCGCAAGCCGGACCTGGCCGCCGAGGCGATCGCCGACATCGACAAGACCGCGCCGGGCAAGACCCGTTTCGAAATGCTGGACCTGTCGGAGCTGGCCTCGATCCGCGCCTTCGCCGACCGCTGGGCCGGCACGCCGCTCCACATCCTGATCAACAACGCCGCCGTCATGGCCTGTCCGCTTGACCGGACGAAGGACGGCTTCGAGATGCAGATCGGCACCAACCACTTCGGCCACTTCCTGCTCGGAACGCTGCTGGCCCCGGCGCTGGTCGCCGGCGCGCAGGGTGCGGGCAAGGCCTCGCGGCTGGTCAGCCTGTCGTCGATCGGCCATCGCCGGTCGGGCATCAACTGGGAAGACCCGCACTACACCACGCGCGCCTACGACAAGTGGGAAAGCTACGGCCAGGCCAAGACCGCCAACGCCCTGTTCGCGGTCGGCTTCCATCAGCGGTTCAAGGACCAGGGCGTCACCGCCAACGCCGTCATGCCCGGCGGCATCATGACGCCCTTGCAGCGCCACCTGCCGCACGAGGAAATGGTCGCGCTGGGCTGGATCGACGAGGCGACGGGCAAGATCCGCGACGGCTTCAAGACGACTGAGCAGGGCGCCTCGACCAGCGTCTGGGCGGCGGTGGGACCCGAGCTGGAAGGCGTCGGCGGCCTGTACCTGGAGGACTGCGCCCAGGCGGGGCCGTGGACCAAGGAGGTTCCCTGGGTCGGCGTCATGCCCCACGCCCTCGATCCTGCGGACGCCGACCGTCTGTGGGCGCTGTCGGAAAAGACCGTCGGGTAGAGCGTCCGCCCTTCCGAAGCGGGAACGAGCACTTTGAAGACCAGGGAGCACAGATCATGAGCCTCGCCGGCAAGACCCTCTTCATCACCGGCGCAAGTCGCGGCATCGGCCTGGCCATCGGGCTGCGCGCGGCGCGGGACGGGGCCAATGTCGCCATCGCCGCCAAGACCGCCGAGGCCCATCCCAAGCTGCCGGGCACCATATACTCGGCGGCCGAGGAAATCGAGGCGGCGGGGGGCAAGGCCCTGCCGCTGATCGTCGACGTGCGGGACGAGGCTTCGGTCTATGACGCCGTCGAGCGGACGGTCGCGGCCTTCGGCGGCATCGACATCTGCGTCAACAACGCCAGCGCCATCAGCCTGACCCCGACCGAGGCGACGGACATGAAGCGCTACGACCTGATGCACCAGATCAACGCGCGCGGGACCTTCCTGACCACAAAGGCCTGCATCCCGCACCT
>JBIKII010000068.1:0-14023 GCA_044361705.1 Caulobacter sp. | reverse complement strand
GGCGGCGTCGGTCGGGGCCTGGGCGGCCAGCTCGTCGATGGCGTCATCCTTCAGGATGCGGCCGCGCGGCTGGTCGCGCTGCTGGGCGGTGCGCTCGCGCCAGGCGGCGACGGCCTTGAACACCGCTAGGTACTTCGCCGTGTGCTTGCGCGGCTTGAGCCGCTTCCAGGCGTTCTCCGGATCGACGTCGTAGAGGGCCGGATCGGTGAGCGCGAGCATCTCCTCCTCGACCCAGGCCATCCGCCCGCCCTTGATGAGCCGGTCGCGGAGCATCGGGAACAGCTTCGCAAGGTGCGTCACGTCGGCCAGGGCATAGGTCAGCTGGCTGTCGGCGAGCGGCCGGCGGGCCCAGTCGGTGAAGCGGCTCGACTTGTCGAGCTCGATCTTCAGCATCTGGCGGACCAGCGCGTCATAGGCGATCTGCTCGCCAAAGCCCGCGGCCATGCCGGCGATCTGGGTGTCGAACAACGGACGCGGCATGGCGCCCAGGTTGTTGAAGATCTCGACGTCCTGACGGGCGGCGTGGAAGACCTTGAGCACGGTCTCGTCACGCAGGATGTCGAGGAGCGGGTTGAGCTCCAGCTCCTCG
Source organism: Caulobacter sp. (assembly GCA_044361705.1). Classification (GTDB taxonomy): domain Bacteria; phylum Pseudomonadota; class Alphaproteobacteria; order Caulobacterales; family Caulobacteraceae; genus Caulobacter. The sequence continues at coordinate 13,434 of JBIKII010000068.1, read as the reverse complement.
GACAGGGGGTCGATACAGGCTTCGACGCCGTTGGGGGCGGCGACCTGGATGAGGCAAAGCTTGGGCCAGTACGTCGTTTCGCGCATGAACTCGGTGTCCACGGCGATAAAGGGCTGGCCTTTCAAGGACTTGCAGAAATCCGCCAGTTCGGCGGTGGTCGTAATCGGCTGCATCGGCTAGCTATAGCCCCGCGCGGGGCCGAGTCTGCAAGAGGCAAGGCGTTTTCCGCTGGATTTTCATACCGTAACTCGTCGCGAAGACTCCCCATGACCGATCGGCCCAACGGCCTTACCTACGCCCAGGCGGGCGTCGACATCGACGCCGGCAACGCCCTCGTCGAGGCCATCAAGCCGCTGGCGAAGGCCACGGCCCGGCCTGGCGTGGCCAGCGGTTTGGGGGGCTTCGGCGCCCTGTTCGACCTCAAGGCCGCCGGCTACGAGGACCCGCTGCTGGTCTCCACCACCGACGGCGTCGGGACCAAACTGAAGATCGCCATCGAGACGGGCCTGCACGACACGGTCGGCATCGATCTGGTGGCCATGTGCGTCAACGACCTGCTGGCCCAGGGCGCCGAGCCGCTGCTGTTCCTCGACTATTTCGCGACCGGCAAGCTGGACGTGGCGACCGCGACGCGGGTCGTGGCCGGCATCGCCGAGGGCTGCAAGCTGGCCGGCTGCGCGCTGGTCGGCGGCGAGACGGCGGAGATGCCGGGCATGTACGCCGACGGCGAGTACGACCTGGCCGGCTTCAACGTCGGCGCCGTGAACCGCGACGGCGTGCTGCCGAAGCTGGAGACCCAGCGGGCCGGCGACGTGCTGATCGGCCTCGCCTCCAGCGGTCCGCACAGCAACGGCTATTCGATGGTCCGCAAGGTGGTCGAACGCTCGGGCCTGGCCTGGGACGCCCCCTGCCCGTTCGCCGAGGGCCTGACCCTGGCCCAGGCGCTGATGGCGCCGACCCGGATCTACGTGAAGTCGACAATGGCCCTGATCAAGGCCGGCAAGATCAAGGGCCTGGCCCACATCACCGGCGGCGGCCTGATCGAGAATCCGCCCCGCGCCATCGCCGAGGGCCTCGTCCCGCGCTTCGACTGGAACGCCTGGGTGATGCCCTCCGTGTTCCAGTGGCTGCAGGCGACCGGCGGCATCTCCGAGCATGAGATGCGCCGCACCTTCAACTGCGGCGTCGGCCTGCTGCTGATCGTCGGCAAGGACGCGGCGCCGGAGGTGCTGGCCGCGCTGCTCGAAGCCGGCGAGGACGCGTTTGTGTGCGGCGAGCTGGCTGCGGGATAGCGCCGTGAGGCCTTGCGTCCTTCGACACGCACCCTGCGGGTGCTGCTCAGGATGACGATCCTGATGGTCATGGTGAGCAGCGCCCAGCGCGTGTCGAACCACGCAAAGCGGTTCGGCGCATGACAGACCGCGCCAAAGTCGCTGTCCTCATATCCGGGCGCGGCAGCAACATGACCGCCCTCGTTGAAGCGGCCAAAGCCCCCGACTGCCCCTACGCGGTGGTGCTGGTGCTGTCCAACAAGCCGGAGGCCGAGGGCCTGGCGCTGGCCGCGGAGGCCGGGGTGCCGACGCTGGCCATCGACCATCGCCCCTTCGGGACCGACCGCGAAGCCCACGAACGCGCCCTCGACGCCGCATTGCGCGCGGCCGGAGCGGAGTACGTCGCCCTGGCCGGCTACATGCGCGTGCTGACGCCGTATCTGGTGGAGACCTGGGCCGGCCGGATGATCAACATCCACCCCTCGCTGCTGCCCAGGTATCCCGGCCTCGACACCCACCGCCGCGCCATCGCGGCGGGCGATACGGAGGCGGGCTGCACGGCCCATCTGGTCACGGTCGGGGTCGACGAAGGCCCCGTGGTCGATCAGGCCGCCGTGCCGATCCAGCCCGAAGACACGCCGGAGACCCTCGCCGCCCGCGTTCTCGCCGCCGAGCATGCGCTCTACCCGCGGGCGCTCGCGAAGCTGGTCGCCGGCTGATGGCCCGGCTGCGGGGCTGCGAGACCTGCAGGCGCCAGTGGCTGGTCGACGGCCGCCTGCCCAATCGCCTCGGCGCCAACGCCGGCGGCGCGGTGCTCTACCGTTGCGTCGCCTGCCACGCCTGGTGGGAGGAAACCCCGCGCGGCACGCAGGTGATCACCGACGACGAGGCGCGGGAGAGCTATCCTGACCTTGCCGGACCGGAAAGCTAGCGCCGCCTCGTGTCCCGCAAGGCCAGCAGCCCGGCCATAACAGCCGCCACACCGGCGCCGACCCACAGCGCCGCGCCGCCGATCCTGCCATAGCTCAGCGCGCCCAGCACCGCTCCCGTGGTCAGCGACATCCAGAGCATGAGGAAGGGGGCGAAGTCCCAGACCGGTCCGCCACGCAGGGCAACCGCGATCCGCTGGCCCATGCGGACCAGGGCCCCGGTCATGTAGGTGACGCCTATGGCGATATCGCCGTCGCGCTGAAAGACGGCGTTCAAAGCGCCCATGGCCAGGGCGGCGAAGGCCGCGGAGACGGGGCTGCCCTGCCCGGCCAGCCAGGCGGCGATGGCAAGCAGGACGGTCACCAGCGTCAGAACAGACACACGCCGCCACCGCCACCACTCCGGCGCGGCGAGCACGCCGGCGATGACGCCGAGCACGAACAGTCCGATCAGGCCGCCGGCCGTGGCGACGACGGTAAGGTCGCCCAGCGCCGCGCCGACACCGAGGCGGGTCGAGTTGCCGCTCATGAAGGATACAAAGAAGCCGCCGAGTTGCAGGAACCCGACGGCGTCAATGTAGCCGGCCAGCGCGGCCAGCAGCGCCGCCAGCAACAGAGCAGGTCTGCTGTAGCGGCGCATGTTCGTTTGGCCTTAGCCGACGATGTCGGCGTCGGTGAAGAACTGGGCGATTTCGATGCCGGCGTTCTCGATGGAATCCGAACCGTGGACCGAGTTTTCACCGATCGACAGGGCGAACAGCTTGCGGATGGTGCCGTCGGCCGCCTGCTCCGGGTTGGTGGCGCCCATGACTTCGCGGTAGCGGGCCACGGCGTTGTCGCCTTCCAGGACCTGGACGACGACCGGCTCGGCGGTCATCTGGCCGACCAGCTCGCCGTAGAACGGGCGCTCGGCGTGAACTTCGTAGAACTTCTTGGCCTGGGCTTCGGTCAGGTGGACGCGGCGCTGGGCGACAATGCGCAGGCCGGCGTCTTCGATGACGGCGTTGATCTTGCCGGTCAGGTTGCGGCGCGTGGCGTCGGGTTTGATGATCGAGAAGGTGCGTTCGGTCATGGCTAGTCTGGGAGCCTTACACAGAGTTGGTGTTTTGAGGGTCGCGGGCTTATAGCGGCGGGCCCTCGATCCGCCAACCTTTGTGACGACCTAACTGCTTCATGCTTCAGATCAATGACCTCACCTTCGACGCCTGGGGGCGGCGCTTCTTCGAGAAGGCCGGCGTTTCGCTGCCGCCTGGCTCGAAGGTCGGGCTCGTCGGCCGCAATGGCGTGGGCAAGTCGACGCTGTTCAAACTGATCATGGGCGAGCTGGTCGCCGGCGGCGACGAGGTCGTGCTGCCCAAGGGCGCCCGGATCGGCCAGGTGGCGCAGGAGCACCCCGCGACGCCCGTGTCGCTGATCGACACCATCCTTGAGGCCGACCAGGAGCGCCACAGCCTGCTGACCCAGCTGGAGACCGCCGATCCCGAGGAAATGGGCGATATCTGGACCCGTCTGATCGAGATCGACTCCGACTCGGCCCCGGCCCGGGCGGCGGAAATCCTCGCGGGTCTCGGCTTCAGCACCGAGGACCTGGAGCGGCCGATGGCCGAGTTCTCGGGCGGCTGGCGCATGCGCGTGGCCCTGGCCGCGGCGCTGTTCAGCGAGCCCGACCTGCTGCTGCTCGACGAGCCGACCAACTACCTCGACCTCGAGGGCGCGATGTGGCTCGAGGCGCGGCTGAAGAAGTACCCGCACACGGCCCTGATCATCAGCCACGACCGCGAACTGCTGAACAACAGCTGCACCCACATCCTGCACCTGGCGGCCGCCAAGCTGGAAATCTATACAGGCGGCTACGACGACTTCGAGAAGATGCGGGCCGAGAAGTCGCGCCTGCAGCTGTCGGCCAAGGCCAAGCAGGACGCCGAGCGGGCGCACCTGCAGTCCTTCGTCGACCGCTTCAAGGCCAAGGCCTCCAAGGCCGCCCAGGCGCAGTCACGCATGAAGCGGCTGGCCAAGATGGAACCGGTGGCCACGACCATCGAGGAGCGCGTCGCGCCCTTCACCCTGCCCTCCCCGCCGCGCCCGCTGGCCCCGCCGCTGATCCGGCTGGAACGGGCCAATGTCGGGTACGAGGAGGGTCGGCCCATCCTCAAGAACCTGAATCTGCGGATGGACCTGGATGACCGCATCGGTCTGCTGGGCGTCAACGGGGCCGGCAAGTCGACCTTCGCCAAGCTGATCGCCGGGGCGCTCGGCGTGCAGACCGGCGAGTTGCACCGCGACCGCAAGATGCGGGTCGGCTGGTTCCACCAGCACCAGATCGAGGCCATGGACCCCGAGGATACGGCGCTGGAGATCATCCGCCGCGCCATGCCCGAGGCCACCGAGTCCTCGCGCCGCTCGCGCCTCGCCCAGTTCGGCCTGCCGTTCGAAAAGCAGGAGACCACGGTCGAGAACCTGTCCGGCGGCGAGCGGGCGCGCCTGCTGCTGAACCTTGTGGCGATGGACGCGCCGCATATGCTGATCCTCGACGAACCGACCAACCACCTCGACATCGACTCGCGCCGGGCCCTCCTGGACGCGCTCAATGACTACGAGGGGGCGGTGATCCTGATCACCCACGACCGCTCGCTGATGGAGCTGGTCGCTGACCGCCTGTGGCTGGCCGCCGACGGATCCATCAAGCCGTTCGATGGCGACATGGACGACTACGCCAAATTCGTCATCGACCGTGCACGCGTCGCCGCTCGCGCGCCGTCGCAGGTCAAGCGCGAGGCTGTCGTCGAGGCGCCTGCCGCACCGCCGCCGGCGCCGAAGCCGGCCGCCGGCATGGCAGGGCCGCTGAAGCGCAGGCTGGAGGCGGCCGAGGTCGTGGTCGCGCGCACCACCAAGGCCCTGGAAGAGCTCGACGTGGTCCTCGCAGACCCCGCCATCTACGTGAAGGATCCCCGCAAGGCCGCCGACCTCGGCCAGAAGCGCCTCAAGGCCCAGGCCGCCGTCGACAAGGCCGAGGCCGAGTGGATGGAGATCGCCGAACAACTGGCGGCGGTCGAGACCTGAGCGCTCAGCGCGCAGGCTCCAGACTTCGAAGGTAGGCAATGAGGGCGGCGGCTTCGTCGTCCCCGAGCACGACGCCAGGCATCCGGGGATGGGTGTATCGCGAGCCTTCGTCCTGCATTCGGCCGGAGGGCAGGATCATCCCCTCCTCGAGAAGGCGGCGAAGTCCGCCCTTGTCATACCGCCGGTAGAGATCGGCGAAGGCGGGTGCGCCATCCATCCGGCCGGGCCCGTCAGCGACGGCATGACAGCCGCCGCAGGAGCGCTCGGCCACCTGCTTGCCGTAGAAGACATCGCCCTGCGCCGGGGCTTCAGCCAAGTTGGGGCCCGCCGCGGGTCCGCCGGCGCAGCCGGCAAGGAACAGAAGGCTGGATATGAGGGCGCTTCGCATCATCCCGGTCTCCGAAGATCGGACGATCAGGCGCCCGCTCCGGGCGGCCGGTCATGATCTGGGTCAAATTCGTTGGAATTTGTCGCGGTGCTGTCGGCGCCGACACCGACGGCTCGTCCCGGAAGCAACCCTGATCCAGAGCGTTTCCCGAACAGGCGCATCGTCACGGTCGACGCCGTCCTTCCGGGCGGGATCCCGGCCGGCCAGCCGCTCTTGGTCGCCGACCAGGTCAACGCGCTCGTCAAGACGAGTGAGCTGCCGGGCCGCCGGTGACGGTCCGGGCGGGGGCTGCTAGGCTCACCCCTCGCCGCCTTGGGGGACAGATGCGCGCGATCCTGCTGTCGATGCTGCTCTTGCTGGGCGCCTGCGCGAACGCTCCGAGCTACGCCCGTGCGCCTGACGCGCCGGCCGGACTGAGCAACGTCTACATCTACCGGATCGGGGCCTACCCCACGCTGCGCGCGCCGAAGGTCACGATCGACGGCCGGTTCATCATCAGCCCAGCCGAGAAGGCCTACACGGCGGTGGCGCTGCCGCCCGGGCCGCATGTGGTCGAGGTCAACTGGGCCTGGGACACCGGCTGGCCGGACCTTAAGTTCACCATCGATGTGGAGGCCGGGCAGCCCCCCTACATCAAGATCAGCGGCAGCTTCGAGAACAGGGGCTTGTCCTATCTCGCCGGGTCGAGCGCCTTCAGGGTCGCCCAGGAGGCCGCCGAACCGGAGATGCGGGCCTGCTGCCGGTACGTGGCGCCCAGCACGCAATAGAGGCCGTGTCGCGGGCGCCCAGCCGTCAGCCGCACTTCACCTCTTTGACGATCCCGGTCTCGGCGTCGAAGAAGATGTTCAGCCGGTCAGGGCGGTAGTCCATGGTCACCGGGCAGGTGGTGCAGGCCACGCGACGCCTGGACGGGTCGGTGGGCACCGGAATCTCGCTGCGATTGCGGCCAACCAGGGACTGCAACTCACCCGACTTGCAGGAGTCCTCGGGCGGCGGCGGGGGCAGCGGCACGGTCGGAGCCTCGCTGATCGGCGGCGGGGGTGGCGGCGCGGCGGGCGGCGTCGAGGCGCAGGCCGACAGGGTCAGCACCGCGGCGAGCGTGGCCAGCTTGCGGATCATGCCTTCTTCTCCCATCCGCGCTCGGCCTGCTGCCAGTAGCTGACCGGCAGGCCCTGCGCCTTGAACATCTTCCATCGGCCGCGGGCGGCGGCCAGAGCCGCCTCGTCCCGGCCATCGAACAGCACGATGCACCGCTCGTGCGGCGAAAGATCGCCCGGCTCTGCGTTGTCGATCAGGAACAGGGCGTGCGCCCCGTTGGGGTTGTCCTGCCCGGTTGTGAGCAGGATCGGCTGGTGATCGGCGAACGGCTCGTCGGCCTTACCGTGCGCCAGGAAGCTGTCGTCGCGATAGCTCCAAAGCCAGCCGTCGAGGTGCTCGATCCGTTCCGCCTCGGCCGTGCGGACCAGCGCCCGCCAGCCGCGCTTGAGCGTCTTGTCCAGAAGGTCAGGTAGCACCTGGTCGAGCGACGAGCGCTCCAGATGGTAGAACCAGACCTCGCAGGGTGGAGAGCTCAAACTCATTGCGTCCTTCGACACGGCCTTTCAGGCCTGCTCAGGATGACTGGATTTGTGGGCGACACAAACCCAGAGACATCAACCCACCCTAGTCATCCTGAGCAGCCTGCACAGCAGGCGTGTCGAAGGACGCATTGAACATGATCAGACCTCGTACTTGTCGGCGACCATCTGGTTGAGCAGCCGCACGCCGAAGCCGACGGCGCCGTCCGGGATGGTCGGGACCGTGGAGGGCTTCTTCCAGGCGGTGCCGGCGATGTCGAGGTGGGCCCAGGGCACGCCGTTCGTGAACTTCTGCAGGAACAGCGCGGCGGTGATAGAGCCCCCGGCCCGGCCGTTGCCGACGTTCTTCAGATCAGCGACCGCGCTCTCGATATGCTTGTCGTAGGCGGCCGGCAGCGGCATCCGCCACAGGAGGTCGCCGGTCGCCTTCGACGCCGCCATCAGGTTGTCGGCCAGGGTCTCGTCGTTGGCGTACATGCCCGCGTAGTCGTTGCCGAGGGCGACGATGATCGCGCCGGTCAGGGTGGCCAGATCGACCATGAACCGGGGCTTGAAGCGGTCCTGGCAGTACCAGAGCGCGTCAGCCAGCACGAGGCGGCCTTCGGCGTCGGTGTTGATGACCTCGATGGTCTGGCCGGACATGGAGGTGACCACGTCGCCCGGGCGCTGGGCGTTGCCGTCGGGCATGTTCTCGACCAGGCCCAGGATCCCGATGGCGTTGACCTTGGCCTTGCGGCCGGCCAGCGCGTGCATGAGGCCGGCCACGGCGGCCGAGCCGCCCATGTCCCACTTCATGTCTTCCATGCCGTCGGCGGGCTTCAGGCTGATGCCGCCGGTGTCGAAGGTCACGCCCTTGCCGACGAAGGCGACCGGCTGGCTGTCGCCGCCATTCTTCCACTGGATGACGACCAGCTGGCTGTCCCGGCGGCTGCCCTGGCCGACGCCGAGCAGGCTGCCCATGCCGAGCTTGGCCATCTCGGCCTCGCCGAGGATCTCGACCTCCAGGCCGAGGGCCTCGAGTTCCTTCACGCGCCGGGCGTACTCGGCCGGGAACAGGACGTTTGGCGGCTCGGAAACCAGATCGCGCGAGAAGTAGACGGCCTCGGCCAGCGCCTTCAGCGGCGCGAAAGCGGCCTCGGCGGCGGCGACATCGTCCGTGACAACCAGGACCGCCTCGATCGAGGGCTTCTTCTCGGCCTTCTCGGTGGTCAGGTATTTGTCGAACCGATAGGCGGCCAGCGTGGCCCCCAGCGCGGCGCGCGCCGAGTCCTCGGCCGGGGCGCCCGGCGTGAAGACATGGAGCGTTTTCGCGCCCGACAGCTTGACCGCACCGTAGGCCTGGGCCGCGAAGCGTTCGGCGGCCTCACCGCCCCAGCCGTCGGCGGGACCGGCGCCGACTACGAGCAAGCGCTGGACGTCGAGGCCTGTCGGCGCAACGAGCTCAACCGTCTGCCCGGGCTTGCCGGCGAACCGGGGCGCGGCCGCCAGGGCGCGCGCGAGGGCGCCGGAAGTCGCACCGTCCATGGCCTCGGCGGCTGTGGACATCTTGCCGTTCTCGAAGACCATGACAGCGGCGGCGCCGCCTGAAGGGGACTGGCCGGCGTCGGAGGCGACGAACTCGATGCGCATGGAACGCTCCTGAAAGTGGTCCGCGCGGCATAGTCCAACCCGGGCCCGGAGGGAAGCGCGGGCGGTTGTTTCCACCCCGGACGGGGGTATAGAACGGACCACCCCTGATTTGGGGGTTTCCCCGACCCCCTAACGGGCCCAGCTTCCCTGCATGCGTCTGATCGAGCGCTACCTTTTCCGCCAGCTGCTGACGCCCACCCTGCTGGCCACCGCCGCGCTGGGCGCCGTCGGACTGCTGAGCCAGAGCCTGGGACGCCTCGACATCATCATCGAGCAGCGCCAGACGGCGTGGATCTATCTGCAGGTGATCCTGCTGGCGATGCCACAGCTGATGAACCTGATCCTGCCGATCGCCATCTTCGTCGCAGCCCTGGTGGCGTTGAACCGTCTGCAGACCGATCACGAGCTCGTGGTCTGCCAGGCCGGCGGGATGAGCCGTTGGCGGCTGATATCCCCGGCCGTGCGGCTGGCGACGCTGGCGGTGCTGGTCGGACTGGCGGTTAATCTCTGGGTCCAGCCGGCGTCATACCGGGCCATGCGCGAGATCGTCTCGGCGGCGCGCAGCGACGTCGCCGCCACCCTGGTCCGCGAGGGCGAGTTCTCCGAACCGGCGCCGCGGCTGACCGTCTACGGCCAGACCGTCGACTCGGACGGAAAGATCCGGAACCTGTTCATCCACCACCGCAAGCTGGACGGCGGCGCCACGACCTATACCGCCCGCGAAGGCCGTATCACCCAACGGGGCGGCAAGCCGGTGCTGGTGATGCGGCACGGCTCGAACCAGGAGTTCTCCACCACGGGGGTCCTCAACTACCTGTCGTTCGAGGAGTACGCGCTTGAGCTCGGACCGTTCCTGAGTTCGTCGGACACGATCACCTACAAGGCCTCCGACCGCTACCTGCATGAGCTGTTCAATCCGGACCTGTCGCAGGACTACGAGAAGAAGAACCGGGAGAAGCTTCTGGCCGAAGGCCATTCGCGTCTGGCCTCGCCGCTCTACAGTCTGGCCTTCATGGCCCTGGCGCTGGCCGCCGTCCTCGGCTCCAGCTTCAGCCGCCTGGGCTATGGCCGCCGTATCGCCGTCGTGGGCGCCGCGGCGGCGACTGTCCGGATCGTCGGCTTCGCCGTCCAGGCCGCCTGCGAGGACACGCCGGCCCTGAACATCGTCCAGTATCTGATCCCGCTCGGCGCCATGGCCTGGGGCTTTGGACAACTGTACCGGCCGGTTCGTCGGCGACATGGCTGGCGCGAATGGCTGCCCTTCGGGCTCACAGAGTCGCGCAAGGCGCAGACCACGGGGATCGCGGCATGAACCTCGGGATCGGGCGGCTTGAACGCTATGTGCTTTCGCGCACGTTGCTGGGCGTGGCCGGCACCCTGGCGGTGATCGGCTCGGTCATCCTGCTGATCGACTTCGTCGAGGTGTCGCGCACGGTCGGCGGACGGGGCGACGCGGGCTTTCCCCGTCTGCTCTGGCTGACGCTGCTGAAGGCGCCGTCGACGGTCCTGACGCTGCTTCCCTTCGCCTTCCTGTTCGGGACGCTGGCCGCCTTCGTCGGCCTGAACCGCCGCAGCGAGCTGATCGCCATGCGTGCGGCCGGCGTCTCGGCCTGGCGGTTCATCCTTCCGGCCACCGGCGCGGCTTTCATCGTCGGCGCGGTGACGGTCGCAGCGCTGAACCCTCTGGCGGCGATGCTCGGCGCGCAGTTCGAACAGTCGCGGGACGCGGTGCTGGAGGAGTTCCAGACCTCGACGCCCAAGGACACCTGGCTGCGTCAGGGCGACGACGCCTCGCAGGTGGTGATCCGCGCCCGGTCGCACGACCAGGTCGACGGAACGGTGCGGCTCAAGGACGTGTCGATGTTCATTTACCGCGTCAACGCCGGCGGGGGTCTGGAATTCTCTCGCCGGATCGAGGCTGACGAGGCGCGTCTGATGCCCGGCTACTGGCAGCTGAAGGGCGTGCGGGAGGCGGCGCCGGGCGCGGGCTCGGTACGGTCGGAAACGCTCTCGATTCCGTCGAGCCTGGACGAGCAGGCGGCGATCGAACGGTTCACCACCCCGGAAGCCATCGCCTTCTGGCGGCTCCCGGCGACGATCCGGGGCACGGAATCAGCGGGTTTCTCCGCCCTGCCCTACCGTCTGCGGCTGCACCAGCTGCTGGCGACGCCCATCCTGTTCGCGGCCATGTCCCTGCTGGCGGCGGCGTTTTCGCTGCGCCTGATGCGGCTGGGCGGGCTGGCGGCGCTGGCGGGCTCGGGCGTAGCGCTGGGCTTTGTGTTCTTTTTCTTCAACCAGTTCTGCGGCGCGCTGGGCAAGGCCGAGATCGTGCCGGCCTTCGCCGCCGCGTGGGCGCCGCCGGTGCTGGCGCTGTTATCGGGACTGACGCTGCTTTGCTATACGGAAGACGGTGGAATCGTGCGGGGGCGCGTCGCCGGGAGGAAGACCGTCACATGACGACCGCCAGTCGAGCCCTGAGGCCGCCGAGGGGACGCGGATTGCTCCTGGCCGGCGTCGCCAGTGCGGCGCTGGCCGGCGCTGTTCCGGCGCTTGCGCAGGACCTCGCGGCCATTCCGACCGCGCCTGCCCCGCCCGCGCCGGTGGATGACGGCCTGGGCGAAGGATTCTATCTGGAATCCGACACCCTCATCCAGGACGACGGCGCCCAGAAGGTCACCGCCGAGGGTGAGGTCGAGGTGCGGTACCGCGGCCGCACCCTTCGCGCCCGCTCTCTCGTCTATGACATCCGCGCCGGCCTGATCACCGCCCGCGGCGATGTCGTCGTCATCGACCCGACCGGGGCCATCAGCTTCGCCGACGAGATGGTGCTTGATGAAGAGATGCGCGCGGGCGTGGCGCGCGGCTTCTCGGCCCGGCTTCAGGACAACGTCAAGCTGGCCGCCAGCACCGCGGTCCGGCGCAACGACCTGATCAGCGACCTGACCCAGGCGATCTACACGCCCTGCGAGGTTTGCGCGGAGGACAAGACCAAGCCGCCGACCTGGTCGATTCGCGCCGACAAGGTGGTCCAGGACCGCGAAAAGCAGATCATCTACTACCGCAACGCCGTCATCGAGATGTGGGGCGTCCCGGTCTTCTACGCGCCGGTCTTCTGGCACCCCGATCCCGGCGCCGGACGCAAGAGCGGACTGCTCGCTCCGAAAGTCGTGGGCTCGGCCCGTCGCGGCCTGTCCTATGAGCAGCCCTTCGCCCTGATCATCTCGCCGTCCGAGGACCTGGTGATCAGCCCGCAGATCAATACGAAGGTGAACCCCTTCCTGAACCTGCAGTGGCGCAAGCGGTTCCGGTCCGGCCAGATCGAGGCGCGGGTCGGCTTCACCTACGAGCGGGACCTCGACGGGGATGGCGACCGGCTCGGCGACCTGACATCGCGCAGCTACATCCTGGCGGACGGCGCCTTCCAGATCGACGAGAACTGGCGCTGGGGTTTCGCCGCCGAGCGGACCTCAGACGATCTGCTGTTCGACAAGTACGACGTCACGAACGTCTACGAGCAACGCGGCCTGATGCCATCGGACGACCGCCGCCTGACCTCGCAGCTCTACGCCGTGCGCCAGGACGAGCGGTCCTGGTTCTCGGTCTCCGCGCTGAGCATCCAGGGCCTTCGCCCCGCCGACATCGACCGCACCTTCCCGACGATCGCCCCGCTGATCGAAGGGCGCTGGGAGCCGGAAGGTCCTGTGCTCGGCGGCCGCCTGCGCCTGCAGGGCAGCGCCGTAGCGCTGACGCGAGAGCAGTCACAGTTCGTCGCCAGCCAGCCCGGCGCCGACAGCCGGCGCGTCAGCGCTATGGCCGACTGGCGCGATACCTGGACCTTCGCCAGCGGCCTCCGGATCTCGCCGTTCGCGCAGGTTCGGGCGGACGCCTATAGCCTCGACGAGCTCCCGGCTCCGGGACCCGACTCCGAAACCGCAACCCGGGCGCTGGGCGTGGCGGGCGTCGATTTCAGCTATCCGCTCGTCCGGCGGGACGGCGACCGCACGATCGTGCTCGAGCCCCTCCTCCAGGTGGCGCTGTCGCCCGACAACGACCTCGGCGCCCCCATTCCCAACGAGGACAGCGCCGTTCTGGAGTTCGACGAGACGAACCTGCTGCGCGCCAACAAGTTTCCGGGCTTCGACCGCTACGAGGGCGGCCGCCGGATCAATGTCGGGGCCCGCGCCAGCGTCATGTATGACGACGGCCGCGGCGGCAGCGTTCTGGTGGGCCGAACCTTCCGCAGCGAGCCGGACCCCCAGTTTCCGACCCGCAGCGGTCTGCAGACCAGCAAGTCCGACTGGATCGTCGCGGCCGAGGGACGGCCGTTCGAAAGCGTCAGCTTCTTCACCCGCGCCCGGTTCAGCGAGGACAAGGGCGATGTGCGACGCTTCGAAGCCGGCGTTGACGTCAACACCGCCCGCGCCCGCGGCTTCGTCCGCTACCTGCGGGACAACCAGGACATCACCGGCGTCCAGCGCGAGGATCTCGACTTCGCGGGCGAGGTGATGATCTCGGGCAACTGGGGCGTCACCTTCGCCGGCGTCCGGGACGTCGAAAGCGATGTGTGGCGTCGGCAGGAG
>JBIKII010000067.1:0-14069 GCA_044361705.1 Caulobacter sp. | reverse complement strand
AGCTCGGGAACCCAACCGGCGCCCAGTTCGACGCTGGCGCCGCGCAGCCCCGGGTGCCGCTCCAGCACCCCGTCCAGCACCATCATGGTCAGAAAGGCCTCGGGTCCCTCATGCAGCAGGGCCACGTCCTTGGTGCGGAGATTTTCGCCGCCGCCCAGCCAGTCCTTCGTCGGTGGACGGCCATTGTTCATCCAGGCCTTGGCCAGCTGCAGCGGCGCCCCGCCGACATGCAGCAGGAAGGGCAATCCACTCTCCGACAGCTTTGCCCAGAAGGGATCAAGGTCGACGTGGCCCGGCGAGCGATCCCCGCTGGGACGGTGCGGCACCCAGACGGCCTCAAGACCGCTCGTCAGGACCTGGTCAAGCTCGGTCATGGCCAGAGCCGGGTCATCCAGCGGGATGATCGCGACCCCCATCAGCCGGTCGTCGGCGTGACAGAAATCGGCCATGTGCCGATTGTGCGCCCGCGCGGCGCCATAGCGCAGGCGCGGGTCGAGCTTCGAGCTGGGCGAGAACGGCATGGCCACGCTGTGGGTGGCGAAAACCAGCTGTTTGCGGAAGCCCAGCAGATCCATGGCCTTTGACCGGTCAGCGCTGTTGAAGGCGCCCAGGGCCTGGATTTCCTTCGAGGCCTCGATCAGCCGGTCGCCGAGCGCAATCTGGGCCGCGACGTGGTCGTCGCTGTGCCGGCCGCCCTGGTCCATGATCACCGCCACCTCTTCATCGGTGACGATCGAGGCCGAGTAGCTGACCTCGGGGATCTCCTCCCTCAGCGCCGGATCGGCATACTTCTTCAGGAAATCCGGCAGCTCCATGATGTGGCTGTCGGCGTCATAGAACGGTCGGTCGGCGGGGGCATAGGCCATGGTCTCTCCCGGGAGCACGACTCGGTCTGCGCCAGCCGAGGCGCGCGCGACGTGACCTGCCAGCACTATTCATCACCGGGAATAGGCTGACAAGTTGAGCCAGGGACGACGTCTTGACGACCGGCCCGACATCCGGAAGTCAGGACGCCCTGTTCTGTCGCCATTGCACGGGCCCCGGCCGGTGCGGTGGCGTCTCCTTTTCCGCACCAGGTTTTTGACCATGACCCAGCCCGACAGCCGCCACCTCGTCGACCCGCAACTCCTGCCGATGCTGGAGGCGTTTCCGACCGTGGCGATCACGACCGAGATGCTGCCGGCAATGCGCGCGCGGCCGCCGTGGTTTCCGGTCAGCCCCGACGACATAGCCCGTACCGACCTGGCGGTGCGCAAGGTTCCCGGTCCCGACGGCGCCCCGGAGGTCGAGGTCTGGATCTACCGTCCCCGCGACGCCGTCGGCCCACTGCCCTGCATCTTCCACATCCACGGCGGCGGCTATGTCGCCGGCGACGCCGCGCAGAACGAGGGCGGCCATCGCCCGCTGGCGGCCAGCCTCGGCTGCTGCATCGTCTCGGTGAACTACCGCCTGGCGCCGGAGACGCCGCATCCTGGCCCGGTCGAGGACTGCTATGCGGCCCTGGCCTGGCTGTTCGCCAACGCCGCCGATTTGCAGATCGATCCCGCACGGGTGGGGGTCATGGGCGAAAGCGCCGGCGGCGGCCTCGCCGCGGCGCTGGCGCTGCTGGTCCGCGACCGGGCCCGGTACCGCCTGACCTTCCAGCACCTGATCTATCCGATGCTGGACGACCGGACCTGCGTCATCGCCGATCCCCATCCGTTCGTCGGCGAGTATATCTGGACCGCGCACAACAACCATTTCGGCTGGGCGAGCCTGCTGGGCCACGCGCCGGGGCTCGAGGGCGTGTCGCCCCATGCCGCCCCTGCCCGCGCCGAAGACCTGTCCGGACTGCCGCCGACCTTCATCTCGACCGGCTCGCTCGATCTGTTCCTCGAGGAGGACCTGGAGTACGCCCGCCGCCTGCTGCGCGCAGGCGTGCCGGTAGAGCTGCACGTCTATCCCGGCGGCTTCCACGCCTTCAACGTCGCGCCCGGCGTCACCATCGCTGCGATGGCCCGCCGCGACAGCGCCGACGCCCTCGCCCGGGCGTTGGCATAGAACTGGCCTGCGCTCGATCAGGGATCCCTGCAATCATTCCTGCTCTCTTCCCCGTCCGCCGCTTGGGCGAAATCATCCGGAACAGGGGGGCGGTTTCAGAGTCGCGGGTTCGAGCCCCTTCGGAATCATCAATTTCTTGATCTGGCGCCAACGACTGCTTTCGACCCATAGCGGACGTTCCCAGACCCTCACGCCTCGCTCTACGATACCTTCAATCTCCAGCCCCATCTGATCCGCCGACCGACCCAACGCCACCTCTGGGCCGCCGCTCATCGGAACTCGGCGGCTGCGACGGCAGCTGCTTGATCGGCGGCGTGGGGGATGGCCTTCTTCGGCCCGCGGTCGTTACCCTGACAGAACCCTCCGTGAAGAGGGGGGCCAATTCGGACATCCGCTCATAGTGCTCTTGGCGCATTTGCCACGCGGGCAATAGATCATGTGACCTCGATCCGCCGGTCGCCTACGCTCGTTCGAACAGCGCTGCACAGCCAGTGCCCGCAAGGATGGCGTCAACGCGGCCTTTGTCAGCGGGCGTCAGCGCCGAATAGGCCTCGCGTAGCCACCGCAGGCACTTGGCCTGGTAGACGAAGGGGGCCTGTCTCCAGGGCTGGCCATCGATTTCACAAACAACCTGCTCCGCACCGCGCGCCACTGCGTCTGCATTGGCCAGCATGAACGGCGCATAGACCCGACCAATCTCGGTCAGGAGGGCGCGAAACGTCTCGGACGATTCTTCAAGGTCGATCCAGTCGTCTTCGCTGACATCGAGGCCGCTTAGATCTTCACACTGCTCCGTCCAGGCGTAGGCGCGCGGCGAGACGTCAAACGCGACCGCAGCCGGCGTCGGATCGGTTATCACCAGCATGGTCATTTGTCCGTAACAGGCGAAATCGCCTGCGCCGGGGCGGTGGCCGAGCAGGAAAGGCTGGTTCTGTATGTGGGCGTCAAAGACCTCCAGGAAGCGGCGCCAGCTCGCTTCGATCACCGGCCCGGTCGTCTCATTCGAGCCGACAACACCGATACGAGAAATCTGGCGCGCGGCGAAAGCTGCGGCCGCCTGCACGCCCTGATCAGGCGCGATCTGCATGGCTGTGGTATAGGGAAGATAGGCGCTGGCATGCTGAGTGTCAGGAGCATACGACCAGCGGTAATGGAACATGCACTTGCTGAGCCACTCGTCGCCGTAGTCCTCTAGCAACAGGTCCAGGAGTCGAAGCGCGGGGTCAGCCGGCCGCAGCAGCCGCTGCGGACAGGCCTCGTCGAGGAAAGTCAGGATTGGCGTTGAGTCCGATTGCACCTGCGTAAGCGCGCCATCGGCATCTGGCGCTACGAAGTAGGGGAAGAGAGGTAAGGACCGCGCCGGGAGGGCGTTGGCCTCTTTGCTGCCCGCCACCACAAACCGAAACGGCAGACGTCGAAACCGCGCCGCTGCACGGAGTTTCCGCGTGTAGGGAGACGCGCCGACTCCGACAATCCTGAAATCCCGATCTTCCGGCATTGAAATCTATCCTCGTAGGTCGTCAGAACATTCGAGACATCCGGGACGTCTCTCTAGCGGAGCCTGGGCCTCATCCGGGGTTGATAACCAGGCGGCGATTTCGCGGTGTTGTAAGCGGCGATGTCCGATGGTTGGTGGACGCAGTCGAAAGGCAATTGGTCTCCGGCCGCTGGCAAACGGCCCATCCATCACGCCTCCCTGGCCCATGACTGTGCGCCATTCAGCCAAGGGCGCCGAGCGCAGGTCCCGGTGGAGGTTTCGGCTCACGAGGAAGGAAAGCCGGCGGCTTAGGTCAATGAGGCCATAAGGGCGACACTCGGCGCGATTGTATTGCCGACGAGGCCACGCCAGGCGGCGATCACCGCATCCGATCCCCGTTCATGGTGGACTTCCAGCGTTCCCTTGAGTTCTGCCGACATGCGCGTTGCCTCAGCCTGGGCGCGGCGCATGATCTCGCCAGGCCCCCAGTCGACGTCCCGCTTGGCGAACTGGGCCGGCGCGAAGAAGAAGGTATGCGGTGTGGCCGCCTGCTCAGGCCGATAGCGCCCGGCTCCCCAATGGGTCGCGCCGACGGCACAGCTGAGCCTGAGATTGGCGCCGAACCGGGCGTGAATCGCCGTCACGACGGCGCCATCGCCGGACATGTCCACGAAGGCGGTCGGGATGCTCGGGTCCATGGCGCCTATGGCGTCATAGGTGACCACTTCATCGCAGGTCCCCAGACCATTCACGAAGCCGACATTGCCGGGTGAGGTCAGACCCAAGACGCGGGGGCGGCCGCCGTCATGCCGTGACAGCAGGTTCGTGAGCCCAAGGCCGGTCTTGGACGAGGCGCTGCCGACCAGCACCTGTTGGGCTCCGAAGAAGGCGTTGTCCACAAGGTAGTCGTAGAGGACGTAGGACGTCGAAAAGAGCGGGAAGAGGACGCAGCGCGCGTCCTCCATGGCGGTCAGAGCGGCCGGGTCGCCGTTGGTGCGCTGATAGCTGTTATAGAGCGCGGGCAGCTCCGCGCGATGGGCGGCGCCGTCGGTGAGGGACCTGTCGGTCACCGCTGCAGGGCGCATGACAAGGTGGCTGGCCATGGGCAGAAAGCCCCAGATGCGCTCGCCAACAGCAATGCCGGGGGCTCTGGATTCAACGACGTCGGCAAATCCCCAGACGGGGACAATCCCCCAGGGCTCGGCCACGGGGAAGAACTTCCAGTAGCCGATCATCTCCCCCGAGAGGGCGTAGCTGACGTTGTTCGCCGTCATCGCGAACTTGTCGATGGCCACGAGAATCTCGCCGTCCGCCAGCTCTGGCCTGTCGACGGAAACAACCTGGGTTTCGGCGAAAGCCGAGCGGCGGACCTGGACCTGGGTAATCATGATCTGTGTTCCTATCAGGTGCGGCGTGGACGCAGCGAGAGAGCGAAGAAGACTAGGCCGAGCACGACAAAGAGGGCCGCGCCATAGTGTTCCGGAGGATGGTGGCCGCCATGCGAGCCCTTCCAGAACCATGCGGAAAAGGCGCTGAGCGACTGGAGGAGGACCAGGAGCAGCAGCACCAGGGGCACAAGCGTGCGGTATCTGAGGGCGATGATCAGAATGAGAAGCCCGAACGGGATCTGCATGGCGCCATACCAGGCGAAGATCGCGATGATGGTGTCGGCGCGGGTTGTCAGGTCGACATTGCCGATGACGCCGGCGCCGCCATCCGGCAGGAAATAGTGGATCAGCCCCGGTATGATGGTCGTCACGGCGGACAGTCCGAGGAACCAGACCGAGAGGATCGATCCGCGATAGTCGTCATTCGTGCTTGAGGGGAGAAGGGCCATGGAGAGGTCGCCTCAGTTCACATCCAGGAACGGGATGATGTGGGCCAGCAACTCCTCCGGCGCGTCCTCCTGGATGAAATGGTTCGCAGTCGGAATGTTGTGGTGCCTTTGTCCGGCCGCGCCGGGAATGTGCGCTTGCGCCCGCTTGTCCCATCCGCGCGCCACCGGATCGAGGTCGCCGAACAGGGTCAGGAACGGTTTGTCGAACATCGCCAGCTTGGCCCATGCCGCCCGGTTGAGCGGTGCACCCGGGTTGTCGGTCTGGACGGCGATCAGGACCGGGAACTGGATGATGCCGGCCTCGTAGTCCGATGAAGGGAATGGCGCGTGGTAGGCGGCCAGTTCCTCCCCGGTCAGCTTGCGCTGCATGCCGGCCTCGAGCATCGGCCAGGGAAAGGCTGTCGCCTCGCGCATCATGCCCACCCACATCTTCATGAACTCGCTTTCGCCCTCGCCCAGCGGAAGGCCGGTATTGGCGGCGATCACACGGGCGAAGCGTTCAGGGTGTTGCGCGACCAGATAGAGTCCGATGTTGCCGCCCCAGTCCTGGCAGAAGAGGGTGATGTCGCTCAGGTCCATCTGCGTGAGCCACTTGCCCATCCAGTCGTAGTGCCGCGCCAGGGTATAGTCGCTTTTCGCCGCCGGTTTGTCCGATCGCCCACAGCCCACAAGATCGACCGCGATCACCCGTCGCCCTGTTGCGAGCAGGCCGGGGATCATGTGGCGATAAAGAAAAGCCCAGGACGGATTGCCGTGCATCAGCAGGATCGGGGCGGCGTCGCGCGGACCCTCGTCGACGAAATGGATGCGAATGTCGGTACCGTCATCGTCCCTGACGGTCGTGTAGTGGGGCGCCCACGGGAACTCTGGCAGGGCTTCGAACCGCTCATCGGGCGTGCGCAGGATTTTCATGGATCGACTCCGGTCTGAAGGGCGGATTGAGGCCGAAACTGGGTGTCAGTTCGGCGTGGCGAACAGCAGCAGGCCGATCTGCGCCACGGCGGCGGCGAGGGCCAGCGACAGGCCCACCCAGATCCTCGGGCTCGCCAGGGTCATGATCATCGGGTGGGTCGGGAAGTTGAAGGTCTGCGGCATGGCGGCGAACTTGAACGCGTGGGCGCCGCCGAAACGCGGATCGCAGACCAGATGGGCGAGGTCGCGGCGGCTGCGATAGCGCATGTAGCCCATCATCGACCACTCCGGGACCTCCTTGAGCCCCCAGGTGTCGACCATGCCGCCGACGCGGCGCGCGGCCAGGGCGGGATGTCCGCCGCGGGCGAACAGCGCCGGCATGAACATGCGAGTATAGCCGGCCATGACCTCGCGCGCCGGTCTCACCTTGCCGGTGACGGGGTCGGCGACATCGCCGCCTGACATGCGAATGACGTTGAGCATGTAGAACTCGCGGCCGTCATCCTCCTCGAGAAAGCGCTGCATGACCGGCATTTCGTCCTGATCGCCGTGCCCGACATTGTTGGCGCGCATGCGCCCCATGAGGGTTTCGACTTCGGCCTTTGACAGCGGGCCGCGCCAATTGACGTACCAGCTCAGAAAAAAGCCATAGACGACCAGGGCGACGCCCCAGACCCAGAAACTCGCCATCAGCTGGCCCCCGTTCCATCCGTCCCGATCCATGTCTTGCAGGGCTCACCCGTCGACATGTAGTGACAGTCACTATGTCATTATATGGTGATCTGAGGCTTGGCAACGTCAGCTGGTGAGGCTGGCGGTCGGGCTCCCCGACCCTGCGGCGAGACCAGACTATTCCAGCTGAACTCTGGCCGAGGCGCTCAGTCGCCCAGCAAGCGTTGAACTGCGGCGACGATGGCCAACCGGCTCTGGTTCGCGCTCAGGCCCTGTGTTCGACGCAGCCTCAGCCATCCATCGATTGAGGTCAGCAACTCTACGGCGGCTGCAACCTCCGGCCGCGCGCCCACTTCGGGCAGGGAGGCCAGGAGTTGGCGGCGCTGCTGGGCCGCGAACTGGGCCCGGGCGCGCTGGAGCGTTGGCGAGGCGTGCAGACGGGTTTCGCCAGAGAGGTAGTAGGCGGTGATCTGCTCGAACGGGGCCGCCCGGGCCGCGACCAGCTGCTCGATCCGTTCCGCCAGCGACCCTTCGCAGGGAGCTTCCGTCAGCACCGACTGCGCCAGGGCGCGAACCTTGGCGTTCATCTCCTCGAACAGCGATTCCATGTCCTGGAAGTGACGGAAGACAGTGCGGTGTCCCACGCCTGCGTACTGCGCCACATCCTCGGACGTCGGGCTCAGATTGCCCGCGCGAATGAGGTCGAGCAGGGCGGCGATTATCTTCTCCCGCGTGACGCGGCCGCGTTCCATCCGCCCGTCCAGTTCCGGGGGCGGCGTGCGGCGGGCGCGGCGCGGTGATGGTTGGGCCGTATCCGAGGTCATGCAGTGCCGATAGGGGGTGAGCCCAGGCTAGGCAAGCCGAACACTCCGCGCGGCCCCTCCAACGCCAAGCGTCCTTCTGCTGAAGGAAGTGAAGGCATCCCGCTTCCGCATGCCGGCGCCGCAGGTGGGATCGACGGAGCACTCATAGAGTTGCCCGGCCAGGCCATGAGCTCCATGACGTCCTCTCCCATCGTTCAACGCAGGACCCGCTCGATATGGTGACATAGCCAGTGTCGCTAGTCGAAACCGACGGGCGTCTGGAGAGTGCTGTCAGTCAGTGAAGCGTCGGTAGGTGTCTGTCCGACTTTGCGACCATGTCGGTTGAGCGTGATTTCAGCGCGCACAGGCCTGGATCTCGGCGCACCGGTTGGTGTCCGCTTCCCACCCGCAGCTGAAGTTTGAAAGTCTGCTCTGTGGGCAGAAGCAATCGTCTCCAGTCAGCTGAGTCCCTGAAGGAGCGCTTTCGCTGCGGGACCGGAGGACGCCGGATTCTGGCCCGTTATCAAGAGACCGTCGGTGACCACATGGACGCTCCAGTCCGGACCCTTCGAGTAGTTCCCGCCGTTCTGCTTGAGCATGTCTTCAACCAGGAAAGGCACGACGTCGGTCAGGCCCACCGCCGCCTCCTCGGTGTTGGTGAATCCCGTCACGGACATTCCGCGGATGAGCGCCCCACCGTCCGGCCCCTTCACATGGCGTAGCGCCGCAGGCGCATGGCAGACGACGGCGACCGGCTTTCCGGACGCGATTGCCGATTCGATCAGGCTGATCGAGACCGGATCTTCCGCAAGGTCCCACAGCGGGCCGTGGCCTCCCGGGTAGAACACCGCGTCATAGGCGGCTACGTCGATGTCCGACAGCTTGTGGGTGGCGGCCAGAGCCGCCTTGGCTTCGGCGTCCACATGGAAGCGGCGGGTGTCATCGGTCTGAGCATCGGCCGCATCGCTCTTCGGGTCCAGCGGCGGTTGTCCGCCCAGGGGCGACGCCAGGGTGATGTTGGAACCCGCCGCCTTGAAAACGTAGTAGGGCGCCGCAAGCTCTTCGAGCCAGAAGCCGGTCTTCTCCCCCGTTTCACCGAGCTGGTCGTGGGACGTCAGAACCATCAGAATTTTCATGTCCGGTCTCCATGGGACGGATCATGCTAACGCGCCCAACCGCATATGGTGGCCGAGCCGAGTTGGAAGCGTCGCGGAGGTCGGTCCACACCGGGGTCCGCCAAGGTTCGACCTCCCTCCGCTGTTGCGGATCATCGCTGCTATCTCCGCTTCCCGCCCTTCGCTGAAGTCAATTGGATGTCGGTCTGCTCGCACAGCTCTCAGGCGTCCTCGACCTCGATCCCAAGGTAGCGAACCGTGCTTTCCAACTCAGCGGCGCAACGGGGTCGCCGTTCAGGTGGTGCGGAACCCGTAGGGCGACATCGCGCGGGGCCGCCCTGACAGCTTTTCGGGGCTTGGCTTCCGGCGGGGGAGCCAACTAGGAGTCCGGAGATACGGTCGCTGACGTAGCGGCCGCCTTCTCTCATCCGGACGACCTGACATGCAGACCAAACGCCTCGGGCGCAGCGCCATCTATGTCTCCAAGATCTGCATGGGGACCATGACCTTCGGTGGCCAGGCCGACGAGAAGATGGCCCACCGGGTGCTCGACCAGTCGCTCGAGGCCGGGATCAACTTCTTCGACACCGCCGAGAACTACCCGGTGCCGCCGAAAGAGGAGTGGGCCGGCACCTGCGAGGAGATTGTCGGCCGCTGGATGAAGACCAAACGTCGCGACGAGATACTGATGGCGACCAAGGTCTGCGGCCCCAGCCACGGCTGGATCAAGGGCAGCCAGCGGGCCGGCATGACCGCGCTCGATCGGCACAATATCGTCCGCGCCGTCGAGGGCAGCCTGAAGCGCCTGCAGACCGACTACATCGACCTCTACCAGACCCACTGGCCCGACCACGACGGCCCCTATGAAGAGGTCATGCGCGCGCTCGACGATCTGGTGGAGTCGGGCAAGGTGCGGGTGCTGGGCTGCAGCAACGAGACGGCCTGGGGCCTGATGAAGAGCCTCGGCGTCTCTGCCCGCGAGGGCCTCGCCCGCTACGAGACGATCCAGAACAATTTCAGCATGAACAACCGCCGGTTCGAGGACGCGCTGGCCCAGGTCTGCCTGCAGGAAGGCGTCAGCCTGATCCCCTATTCGCCGCTGGGCGGCGGCGTGCTGTCAGGCAAGTACAACGACGGCGGCAGGCCCGAGGGCGCGCGCTTCTCGGCCTATCTGCAGCTGGGCGGCCGGCAGGCCGTGATGGCCAAGAGGTTCGTCAACGACAAGACGCTCACCTCGACGCAGCGGTTCATGGCGATCGCCGCCGAAGCCGGCATGGCGCCGGTGACCCTGGCCACGGCCTGGAGCAAGCAACACGACTTCGTCGCCTCGACCATCGTCGGCGTGACCCACGAGGACCAGCTGCCCGACATCCTCGCCGCCGCCGACCTGACCCTCAGCGACGAGGTGATGAAGGCCGTCGACGCGGTGACGAAAGAGATCCTCTACCCTATGGGGTGATCCATGACCCATCACGCCCTGCTCGCCGGACCAACCTCGCACAGCTTCATGTCGCAGCGGCTGAAGCTGCACTATGCCGCCTGGGGTGATCCGGAGGCCCCGCCGCTGCTGCTGCTGCACGGCGGGCGGGACCATTGCCGCAGCTGGGACTGGGTCGCCCAGCGGCTGGCCGACCGCTACCGGATCATCTGCCCGGACCTGCGCGGGCATGGCGACAGCGCCTGGTCGCCCGACGGCGACTATTCGATGGCGTCCTACCTCTATGATCTGGCCCAGCTGATCCATCAGCTGAAGCTGGCGCCTCTCAAGATCATCGCACACTCGCTCGGCGGCAACATCGCCCTGCGCTACACCGGCCTCTATCCGGAGAACGTCAGCAAGCTCGTCGCCATCGAGGGCATGGGCCCATCTCCCCGCATGATCGCCGAGCGGGAGAAGACGCCCGTCGCCGACCGCCTGCGCGGCTGGATCGACGAGAAGCGCCAGGCGGCGGGCCGGCAGCCCAAACGCTATCCGACGCTGGACGAAGCCTACGAGCGGATGAAGTCCGAGAACGCCTATCTCACCGACGACCAGGCCCGTCACTTGACCGCCCATGGCGTCAGCCAGAACGAGGACGGGACCTACAGCTGGAAGTTCGACAACTACCTGCGCGTCTGGTCGGCGCCGGACCTGACGCACCAGCAGGTCGCCCAGCTGTGGGAGGCGATCACCTGTCCGACCCTGCTCTGCTACGGCGAAAAGAGCTGGGCCTCGAACCCGGAGAAGGACGGCCGGTCGAAACACTTCAGGGACGCCCGCACCGTGAGCTTCCCGGATGCGGGCCACTGGCTGCACCACGACCGGTTCGAGATGTTCATGGAGGAAGTGGAGGCGTTCTTGGGCGGCGCCTGAGCGCCGCGCGGCACGGCCCCGGAGCCCGCGCCGGGAATCGAACCCGGGCGTAAAGCCCGGGAAGCTTTCAGGTTATGGCAAGCCGCGACCGTGGCGGCCTGATCCAGGGGCCGACAAGCGGTCAGAGCGGCCGCGCCGACTTAACCTGCCAGCACCCTGTCACCCACTTGTATATCAGGCTGGTCGAAACCCCGCACCCGTGCGCCACAGGCGCGGACCCTCCGAAGCTCGCCCATGGGTGGGAAGCAGCCATTGCGGCTGTCGCCGCCAGATGGCTGCAGTGCGCCAGCAGCGGCCATTGGGACGCCACCGGGAAGTAGGCCACGAGCGCACGGCTCCGTCTTGTGGCGCCAACAGCTGACCAGCGGCCGCCGGTTCCTTATGCGTCGGCGGCTTCCATTGCAGCCTTCGCAGCCGCCATCATCTTGGCGAAAGCGCCGCTGCGTATCAGCTCGCGCCGCTCCTCCAGCCCGCGGTGAAGCTCGGCCAGCGTCCTTGCGGCGTGCTCGTTCGTCTGGATCGCGGCCCAGTAGGCGGCGACGTTGGCATGATCCGGAACGGGGTTCTCCCGGCCGGCGGCCGGCAGGGTGTTCTCGATGAGGAAGAGCGCCGGGACCAGCGCGCAGTCGGCCATGGTGAGCCGCCCGCAGCAGGCGAAACCATCCTTGCCAATGAGGCGGTCCAGGGCTTTGACGTTGCGCAGAACCTGCCCGGCGAGCAGATCGACCACGCCCTCGTTGCGAGTCTGCGCGTAGGTCTGGCCAGCCAGCATGAACATGTTGTTCATGAGGTAGATGTCGCCGATCCGCGCCAGTGTACGGATCTCGGCGGTCTCACGCGGCGTGGCGCCCAGCATCCGCGGCTCCGGATAGACCTCTTCCAGGAATTCGGCGATCACCTCTGACTCCGGCATCAGATCGCCGTCGATATCCAGGACCGGGATGCGGCCGATAGGATTGTCCTTGCGGAATGCCGGCAGGCCAAAGGTCGCCGGCCGCTCAATCACGATATCGGTGATCCCCTTGGCGTAGATTTGCATACGCACGCGCGCCGAAAAGGGGCTCAGGTCTCCGGAATAGAGCTTCATCATCCGGTCTCTCCTTCGGCTTACAGGTCAATTCGAGGGTCGCTCGCACCTTAGCGGCGATCAACGGTCCATTGCCAAGGCTCTCGCCGCGCCTGGGCGCCCGAAAGCGGACGTTCCCCGGGTCACATGTGAGTCAGGAGCGGACTCTGGGATCCGGCAGCCCTTATCGGGCTGTATCGAAAGCCCTCCCGGCTAGCCCTGCCAATATCATACGATATATCATAGACTTAGTCTGGCGGCGTGGGTAGTCGGAGGTCGACCACCTCTCCGCCTGGCAAGCCCTGTTAGGGGACGAAAGGTTCGACTCTACCGAATGCGCCGGGCGTGGCTCGCCAAGTCTGCGGTGCGCCAGAATAAGAAGGTGACTCGTATTGTCCGCGCCTAACGGTTTGAGACTGCGGGGCCATTCGACGACCGCTTCCCGAAGCAAGGCTCCTGGGCGCCTGCGCTCGCGTTAGTGTGTCGCTCCGGCAAAAAAGAAGGAGCCGCCGGTTCACGGCGGCTCCAGGGCATTCGCGCAGGGAACTCGTCTAGAAGCTCATCCGAAGGCCCAGGCGGAAGGTGCGGCCCAGCGGATCGGTCGTCATGGCGTCGTAGCCTTCGGGCAACCGGGCCAGAGGCGGCTCCTCGTCGGTGATGTTGGTCACGGCGAGGGTCAGCTTCACGTCCCGCGGCAAGTCGATGACGGCGGCGAAGTCGTGAAGCGTCGTCGCATCGATGTCGTAGCCCACCGCGGTGGTCGCCCAACGGGTGTCGAGGTAGCCGGAACTGTAGCGCATCGACCACCGCAGGTTCACCGGTCCCCGATTGAAGTTGACGTAGGACTGGCTCTTCCACTCCGGGAGCGGGTGGGCGAGCGTTCCGGTGTTCAGCTTGCCGACCGCATCGAAGCCCGGAATGGCGAGACCCGCGACGCTGAAGGCGTCGAAGTCGTAGCTAAGGGTGCGGTTGGCCGCCGTGCCGATGGTCAGCTCGCCGCCGAAGATGTCTTCGAAGCGATAGCTGGCGCGGATATCGATGCCGCTGAAGGTCATCGAAGGGCCGTTGATCCGCAGCAGCATGACCTTGGCCAGGTTAGCCGCGCTGCAGGCGCCGTTGAACACGAAATGGTCGGCAAGGAATTGGGCGTCGACCGTGGCGCAGTTGTTCGCCCCGCCAGCGCCGTTCGGGAAGACAGCGTTGACGATAGCGTTCTGGGGCTCGGTGGTGAGGATGTTTTCGATGTCGTAGCTGTAGAAGTCGATACCCGCGTCCAGCCCGCCCGCCTGCACCAGAAGGCCGATCGTGTAGGTGCTGGCGGTTTCCGGCTCGAGGTCCGGATTGCCCATGAGATCGAGCGCCGTAGCCCGGCCGAGGATGGTCGGGATCGAGGCCAGAGGATTGGGGGCCAGCGCGGTCAGCGGCGGCGCCCGGAAGGTGGTGCT
Source organism: Caulobacter sp. (assembly GCA_044361705.1). Classification (GTDB taxonomy): domain Bacteria; phylum Pseudomonadota; class Alphaproteobacteria; order Caulobacterales; family Caulobacteraceae; genus Caulobacter. The sequence goes on along the minus strand of JBIKII010000067.1, from coordinate 349 downwards.
GGCCGACCCGCGTATCGCCAGCCAGTCAAGCAGCTGCAGCTTGGCGCGCACCTGGGGATCGAATGTCCCGCCGCCCGCCGAGCCGTAGTCCTCGTATCGCGCACCCAAGGTCACATCCAGGCGGTCGGTGACCGGCAGCGCCAGTTCGACAAAACCGGCGTAGATATCGGTCGTGATGTCGGTCGGCGCGAATGCGGCCGAGAGGCCGAGCGGAGTATAGGGGGTCGGCGTGCAGACGTCGGCGCCGGGAATGTTCAGCGGCGAGTTGAGGCAGGGCACGCGTGTCCGGTCCGCGTACTCGGAGTCGGTCTCGTTGAACGCGATCCGACGCCACTGGAATCCGGCCGCC